>DATNMW010000342.1:0-23886 GCA_035602155.1 Bryobacteraceae bacterium
GGCTGCGGCGCAGGTTGAAAAACCCGTGGAGCAACCCACCGAGATCCCGGAATTGCGGAATACCGGCAAGCCGATGATCGTGGATTACCATTGCGGCGAGGAAGACATCCGCACGGCCGGGTTGATCTGTACGATGGAGGATCCCTGCCCGGTATATCTGGAACTGGCGTCAGTGGAGGCCGTCGGGAACCGGATTTTTGTGGCGGGTAACATCCACTCGCCTACAACCACGCTCTATTCAGTGCTGCTGGCCAGCGACGACGCCGGCAAGACTTGGCGGGAGCCGCAGGAGCGCATCCGCTTGGCCGGTCTCGATCGTATTCAATTCGTCGATTTCGAGAACGGGTGGGTGAGCGGGGAAGTCCAGCATCCATTGCCGCGCGATCCGTTCCTGCTGGCCACCACGGATGGCGGCAAAACGTGGCAGGCGCATTCGATCTTCGCGGACCCACAATTCGGCTCCGCCGTTGACTTCCGGTTCAGCTCGCGAACCAACGGCAACCTGGTGATCTATCGCGGGCGGACGGGGGAATCCGGCCGTTTCGAGTTGTATGAGACTCCCAATGCGGGCGAGACCTGGATACTGCGCCAGACCAGCGACCGGCTCATCGAGCTGATGCGGCAAGACCCGGCGGATGCGGACTGGCGCCTGCGTGCGGATGCGGCCAGCAAATCGTACCGCGTGGAGCGGCACGCGGGCGGCGGGTGGCGCGGCATTGCAGCTTTTTCAGTGACGATCGGGGTTTGCAAGCCGCCTGAGATCCCGGTCCCGGCGCCGCCGGCCGATGGCGCGCCTATAGCCCCTCAAAGATCGCGCTGACTGGAGTGCCGAAGCCGGGCAGCACGTCGGGGTCTTCCAAAATCTGGTTTCCGTGGAGCTTGGCGACCAAGCCGCTGGCCCGGTGAATCAGGACCCGCGGGGGCTTAGAATAGAACACCCACACGGCACGGCTACCGTGCTCCAGGTAGAGGTCGATCTTGTTCTGCAGATAGGCGGCGGTTTCCGAGGATACGATCTCGATGGCGATATCCGGCGCTCCGGGGTAGAGTCCTTCGATCTCCGGTCCGATCCTTTCATTCAAGAGCACGCTCACGTCGGGCTGCAGACTGCTGTGTTCATCCAACCGGTACATGGTCTCGCTGAAGACCTCACCGAGCGGGCTCTGCGCCAGCCACAAAACCAGCAGGCGAATCACACGCGCCTTGACTCTTTCATGCGGAAAATTTGCGCCAGCCATGGTAACCACCTCGCCCTCAACGAGCTCCACTCGTTCGCCTTCATGCTCGGGAAGCCGCCGGAATTCATCGACCGTTAGTAATGCGCCCGTTGTCGCCATAAGCTATAGCCCCTCGAAAATCGCGCTAATGGGAGCGCTGAAACCGGGCAGCGCGCCGGGGTCTTCGAGCATCTGGTCCTGTTCCAATGTGTCGATATGTCCGTTGGGGTGGTTTACGTGAACGATCCGGGACACGGGAAAAACCGACCAAACGCCCTTGCTTCCATGTTTGAAGTACAGCCGGATCTTGGCTTGCAGTCGCTCAGCCGTTTCGGAAGACACGACTTCGACGGCCAGGTCCGGGGCACCGCGAAACCGCTCCTCGATGCTCAGCTTGACACGCTCACTGCCAAGCACGCTCAGGTCCGGCACCTGAACGATGCGGTCATCCAGCCGGTACGCCGACTCGACATGTACTTTGCCCACCCTGCGCTGAAGGAGCCAAGCGACCAGAATTTCATTGAGATTCGCTTTCACTGCTTCGTGATTAGGCCCGCCACCCGGCATATCAACCACCTCTCCGTCGATTAGCTCGACCCGCTGCTCCTCGGTATCCAGCAGCTTCAGGAATTCGTCGGCCGTCATCGGCGCCGTTGCGGTGCTCATAGAGAGATTATACGCCGTCCTACAGCCCCGCAAAGATCTTGCGGACGGGAGTGCTGAAGCCCGGCAAGGCATCGTGTCCTTTCAGGATCTGGTCTTGCCCGAGGATCGTGACTTGGTCGCTCACCCAATGAACTTCGATCAACCGTTGGTCGGGATAGACTACCCAAACGGCTTTGCTGCCATACTTGAGATAGAGTCCGATCTTGGCTCGTAAGCGGCGGGCGGTTTCGCGGGATACGACTTCAACAGCCAGGTGGGGCGCACCGCGAAACAGGTTATCGATCCCCCGCTTGAGGCGCTCGCCGGTCAGCACGCCGATGTCGGGCGCAAGGCAGTTGTAATCGTCCAGGATGAACGGGGAACTGGCGAATACTTGTCCGTCGCGGCTTTCGTGCAGCCAGACCACCAGGATTGCAATCAGGTTCGCTTTCGTATGCTCGTGAACGAGTTCGTCGCCGAGTGGCTCAGTTCCACAAACTCGGCGACGGTCGTATGTGAAATTGTACGCTAAACTCCCGCGACCGTCGCCCGGCGCTCCAGCTTGCCCCATCCCACCACCCGCCCGCGCACGGCGTAGATCAGCGACTTGGCCACCACATAATACATCAGCTCGCGGTAGTAAATTCGCTGAAAGAACAACAGCGACAGATCCCAGGGCTTCTCGCCTTCCAGCCGATACGCCATCAGTCCGGTAAGTAACTCCAGCACGAAGAAGCCCAGATAGAACACCAGTACGATGCGCCAGTTACCCGCGAACAACGCCACGATCATGGCCACTTCGGCGAAAGGCGAGAGCGCCGAAAGCAGCACCTGAAAAATCCAGATACTGGGCAGGGCCACGAAGCCCAGCGATCCGTATTTGGGAACGAACAACGCGTCGCGATGCTTCCAGGCGGCTTGCAACGTCCCAAACGCCCAGCGGAAGCGCTGCTTGGCCAGCCCGCGCGTGTCCTCGGGGGCTTCGGTGAACGCCACGCCTTCCTCTTCGTAGCGGACTCGGAAACCAATGCGGCGAATCTTCAGGGTCAGATCGGTGTCTTCTGCCAGCGTGTCGCCGCCAAATCCGCCCAGCTTCAGAATCAAGTCTTTGCGCCACGCGCCCACCGCGCCAGGAACCACTGTGATGGCGTTCAGAAAATCGAGCGCGCGGCGATCCAGATTGAAACCGTAAATGTACTCGATCGATTGGAAGCGCGTGATCCAGCGGTTGCGGTTGCCCACCCGCGCGTTGCCGGAGACCGCGCCCACTTGCGCATCGGCGAAGTGCCGCACCAATTTCCCGATGGCGCCGGCGCGGAAGATGGTGTCCGCATCCAGCGCGATCAGGATCTCGTGCCGTGCATGCGCGATGGCGTTGTTCAGGGCGGCGGACTTGCCACCGTTGGGCTGCGTGAGGATGCGGACATTCGGACGGCCGCCGAATTCCCGCCGCAAGACTTCCAGCGTGGCGTCCTGCGAGCCATCGTCCACGATCAGCAAATCCACATCGCCATAGCCGTTGCGCAGGATCGACTCTACCGTGCGCACAATCACCTTCTCCTCGTTGTATGCGGCGATGACCACCGAGACCGGCGGGCGGAAAGAGGCGTCGAAACGCGCATACCGCAACCGCCACTTCTGCAAAAGGGCCAGAACGCCGTAAAACAGCGAACGCGCCAGGGTCAGGTAAATGGCCCACAGGAACATCATGCCGATGATCTTCTTGAACCAGCCCTGAGAGTCGAACGCGCCGCCCTCAATGCGCGCCCAGCGCATTTCCACGCCGGAAGGCGCGGGCATGAGTTGCGCGCGGGTCTGCCCCAACAATTCGCTCAGCGGGACGAATCGATATCCTTGTGCCCGCAGGCCCTCCAAAATACGCGGCAGAGCGGCCACTGTGGCGGAGCGGTCGCCGCCCGCATCGTGCAGCAGAATCACGTGGGCGGGGTCTTCCGCGGATTGCAATTCGTCCCGGACTTTCGCCACGATGGCATCCGCCGTAACGCCCTTCACCCAATCCCGCGGATCGATGCGCTCTCCCACCGTCACATAGCCGGCCTTCTGCGCGCGCAGCACCGGCAAGATTTCCTCGGGAGTTTGCGGCTGGCTATCGGCGTTGTAGGGCGGACGGAACAGCACCGTAGAAACGCCCAGCGCGTTTTCGATGATGCGCTCGGTGGTGCTCAGCTCCAGCGCGGCGCGCTCCTCGGAAACCAGCGCGATGTTGGGATGCGTGTAAGTATGGTTGCCGATGTCGTGGCCTTCCGCATATTCGCGCTTCACCAAGCCGATGTTCTGGTCGGCATTTGCGCCGATGATGAAAAACGTCGCGCGCACGCCGTGGCTGCGCAGAATGTCCAGCACGTGCGGCGTGTAACTTGGATCGGGGCCGTCGTCGAAAGTGAGGCAGAGGACTTTGCCGGCCGGTCCTTTGGCATGCACGCCGCCGCTCGATTCGATCACGTAGTATGACGGCAATTGTCCGTACTGCTCGGCGTACCGGCCATCGGCGCCGCGCCACACTTTGCGGCTGCCGTCATGCGGCGTCTGGACGATGCGCAACACATCGCCATCGCCGTACTGGTTCACCGATTTCTGCGCGGTCAGCACGGACAACTGTTTGGCATCGTAACCGTCACCGGGCTAGGCATCCGGTTCGAGCACATTCCACAGGTCCGGATCTTCGGCGCCCAAGCGCCACAGCGCCACGCCGCGGAAGCCGCCCGCCGCGACGCTACGCGCCTGGTTCAAGGCGGTGACCGCATCCAGGAACCAGACTTCGTGCCGCTGTCCGCCGGCCTCATAGCGCTGGACCGGATTGGCCATATTGGCATCCCACTCGATGCCCGCGCGCTTGGACGCCGCGTGAGACATCACCTCGCCGAATGGCGCTTCGGCGGACTGAGTGCCGCCAATGGCCCAGTCGTAGCCATAATTGCCCATCCCGATCACAATCTTCTCGGGCGCTGCGATGCGGCCCAGGCTATCGATCTGCCTCTGAAACCAGGCTTGCGACGCGATAGGTCCCGGTTCGCCGGATTGATAGTGCTCGTCATAGACCATGGGCACCAGATAGTCGTTGATCTGCGCCAGTTGCTTAAGGTCGTAAGCCGCGTCTTCGATCGGGACGCTTTCGGTGAGCAGCAGGCCGGCGGGCTGCAGTTTCGCGCGGAGCTGCCGCATGAATGCCACCAACGGCTGGCGGTCGCGCGGGGTAAGCTCCTCAAAATCGATGTTGACGCCGGCGAAATGGTGCTCCGTCAGGTTGCTGTAGATATTGTCGACCAGGTCGGCGCGCAAATCGGCATCGTGCAAAATCTTGCGAACGTCGCCCGGCTGCCAGCCATCCCGGTAGTTTGTGACCAAAGGGAGAATGGGCAGTTTGGCTTGCGCGGCGATGGCGATTACGGTGGGATCGCTCTGGTCGTCGAGATCGCCGTGGGCGTTGCGCAGAATCAGCCATTCCGGAACCAAGTGCGTCAGGTGCGACAGGTGCATGCGCAGCGAGACCATGCTGGCCGGGTCCCAATTCACATAGAAGCCGAATACGATGGGGCTGTTGGTTTCGACGCGCGCGGCCGTCTTGGGGTGCGTCACGGGCGATGCCGAGCGCACGTACTTGATGTTGCGCGCGGCCTTGCGCAGCTTGAACGGCACGTTGCGCATGGGCCGCTCGCCGCGAATGATGGCCGGGACTTCGCCCAGATCCGGAATGTGCTCCACCGGCGGCAGACCCAGCGCTGGAATCTGCGGGTTGATCGCCACGCTCAGCACGAACAGCACCAGCAGGATGCCGAAGAAGATGGCGCAGGTCTGCAGGCCGCGGCGAAAGCGCTGCCAGCGCTTGCCGGTGGGATCGTGAAAGACGAAGGAGCGTTGGTTGTCGGGCACGGTGGGAGGGCCGGGCTTTCTCCACTCTATTGTAGAATCCCGGCGTGCCGCCGCGCTTCAAGAGCGGCCGGGTTAAGGCAACGGAGATCCCGGCGTCGTCATGGCGGGATCGATGGAGCTGAAGTGCGGCCCAACCAGAGAACCGGCGTTTCCGACGCTCCATTGTTCAGCGACCAGTAACTTATCGTTCAAATCGAAGTAGTCAACCTGCAACCGGGGACCTTGAAAAGTAAAGGTCGCGTATCCATTAAAGCCCGCGTCGATTGTGGAATCGTACGCCCGTTTGTCGTACAGGATGCACTTACAGTCTCCGGCTCCGCCGTTGATGGGATCTTTGCCGATTTCGACCGGCATTCCGCCGTGCCCGATGCAGCGGCCAAAGGCTGAGATTCCGCCGGGGACCGCGAACCGATCGTAGATCGCCATGCGATGCTCGTGCCCCCAGAACCAGAGAACCGGCCGCGAACCGATTAGCGGCTGCAACTGGATTGCGGGCGTAGGGTACCAATCCTCAAATGCGGAGTAGGACTGGTGGTGAGTGAGCAAGATCAGGCCGCGGGTGGACGGACCGTCCCCGAGGACGCCGGGCAGCCAGCTCATGAGAGGGTCCGGAAGCCGGCAAGTCGGTTTGAACCACTTAGTCTTGCGCAGGAAGCCGAGGCCCGGAATGTTTTCCACAAAACCCAGGACGTCGGAGAAGCCGGTAGAGAAGTAGCCGGTATCCAGACCGAGTATGTCCCAATAGGTATTGCGGAGGCAGAAAAAACTGGCGCGCTGGCCGAGGGAATTCAAGAACGTGGTGAAGTAAGGCTCGCCGAGCAATCCGTGCGGGCCGACACTGTACATATCGTGGTTTCCACTGAGCGCGAAGCTGCCGATGGTTCCGGGCTTCCACTTGGCGGGGTCGCCCAGGCAGTGTTGAGTGACTTCATCGGTATCGCCGACATAATAGACGTCGCCAAGGTGGATCGTGTACGCCGAATTCCTGCCAGCCATCTTATCGGCCACCTGCTGCGCCTCCGGTGTGCCCGTGCCCCAGTCCCCGGCGATGCCCAACTTGACGTCGTCCGCGAGAGGAAAGATGCCCTCGCCCGCCGGATAAGTCGGATACGGGTTGTATCTCGCGGAACCCGCATACTTGATGAAATGCCAGGCCCAGGCGGGCCAGTTTTGGATCCGGGTAGTGAAGGCCGCCAGGCGGGTAAAAGTCCCTCCGCCCCGGGGAAGCACCGAGCGTGCCGCCAGTTTCCGGAAGTAAGAAGTATGCGGGCCCCGTCCGAGGTTCTTATAGTCGTTCAGTTGAGGTTTTTTGCCGTTTTCCATGTCGCTGCGGCCTCCTCGTAAGTTTGCGACAGTATAGCATGGGATGGCGGAGAATGGGAATGCTATGGATATTCAGGAAGCCGGTGTCTCAGCAGCCGGCCGGGCCGATCTCTTTGCCAGCCAGATCCGCATCAGCGCCAGCAGGCCCGGCATCACCATGGCGAACAGCGCGACAATCTGGAGCGCTGCCACGCGCCGTGGCGCCGTGTAGGAAATTCCGTAGAGCGTGTACACTATTATCGGCAACGCGGTGAAGCCTCTGCCGGTGCTGGCGCTACCTTCTCCGGTCCGGGCCTCCCGACGCCACAGCAAACCGGCGCCCATATAAACCAGGAAGGTCGTGAGCAGCCAGCCGAAATAGTTCTGCAACGGCACACCAAAGTATGCGCCTCCCCGTTCCCACGTCCAGTTGCCGGCGGCCGCCATGCCGGGGTCCATGACTGTGTCCCAGCCGGTCATAATCATGGCGGCAATCAGGGCCTGGCTCACAAGGCCTGCCGCGGACCTCGTCTCCGCGCCGCGCAACAGAGTCCGCGCCACAACCCAGGCGGGGTAGATCATCATGAACCATGCCAAAGGAATCAGCATCGGCACGTGTCCCAGTTTTGGGCCGAGCAGATCGCTATAGTGGTAGGCCCCGTAGATCCAACCGGTACGTACTCCGATCTCTTCCAGCGCATAAGAAACCAGCGCAGCCATTGCAAAAAAGAGTCCGGTCGTGCGCCAACCTGAGGACGTGGCGCAGTGCACGGTTGAGAACACGACAAACACCAGCGTGAAGCCGATATTTCCAAGACCCGGAAGTTGTACCCAATGCCAGAGGGCTTCGGTCAGGATCAAATACGTTACGCATGCAAACAAAACCCATGCCGGGATGGTGGTCAGTCGGTTCATTGATTCCCCAATAGCCAGAATGAACAGTTTCTCTCAAAACCGACAACCCCGGCGGCTCTTGAGGACCTCGGCAGTTTTTCCCGGATCCGGCGTGATTGTGAAAAGCGTGAGGACGCGGCGCAGTTGGCCGCGCGGTTATGAAGCGTCGTGCGAAGCTGCGCCCGTGGTACCCTGCTTCTGACGTATCTAAAGGTGCGTTAAACCGAGGCCACGATGAAATCCCAGTTTCCTTGCGGCGCGCCCTGGCGCATCCTCCTGTACTTCGTCGAAGGCGGTTACCCTCCGCACGTCCCCAGGCGTGGCGTCACCGTGTCTCGCGGGCGGCTATGCACGCGTCTCTCCGAAGGCGCGCGATGACAGGCATCCCGGCCGGATGGAACGATTTCTTCGTCGCCGAGGCGGGCGCGTCCGCAGCCCTGGCCGGTCTCGTGTTCGTGGCTGTATCCATCAATCTGGCGCGGATTCTGGAATTCGCGCATCTTCCGATGCGGGTGGTCGAAGCGCTGGCGGCCCTGCTCTCGGTGCTCATCGTCTCGACCTTCGCGCTGGTGCCGGAGCAGCCGCTTTGGGCGTACGGAGTAGAGATGGGTGGCACCGGCCTCGGAGTCTTGGCGCTGAAGTCGACGGCCCTGATCCGTATGCGGAGGGCCGGAAGTCCGAACCCCAGGCCCGTATTGCGATTCCTCGTCAACGAGATAACACCATTGCCGTTTGTAACTGCCGGCGTCCTGCTGACTGCCGGGTCCCGCAGCGGCATTTATTGGATCGTCCCAGGCACCTTGTTGTCGTTCGCGGCCGGCCTGTTCGACGTTTGGGTCCTGCTGATCGAGATCAAACGCTGAGGGAACGGCGTCGGCAGCCCGTTTGCGGTTACCTCGCACCTAATCCATGCTGCCGATGGGACCGATCCTTTTTCAAAGCGAATGCGCGAAGATTGAAATAGATCCCAGGGAAGGGGAATTCCCAGATACCAGGGGGCGAAATCACATGCGAACGAAACTTCTCCCGCTTAGCTTGGCTGTCTTGGGCATTGTCGTTCCGGCCGAGCCGATAGCCGCAGGTCCCGGAAACGATATGACCAATCCGCGCCAGCCCGTGCTGGTGGAACTGTTTACATCGGAGGGTTGTTCGAGCTGCCCGCCAGCCGACGCCCTGCTTGAGAAGCTGGACCGGGACCAACCCATCTCCGGCGCCCAAATCATCGTGCTCAGCGAGCACGTAGATTATTGGAACCATGACGGGTGGATCGATCCGTACTCCTCGGCGGCATTCACCGCCCGGCAGGAGACTTACGACCGCCGCTTTGGTCTGGACGGCCCCTACACGCCGGAAATGGTGGTGGACGGTAGCGCGGAGTTCAACGGCAGCGATTCAAGAAAAGCCGAATCTGCGATTCGGCAGGCGGTCACGGAGCCAAGAATCGCGGTCCGGATTCGCGCCGCGGCATCCGGCGACGCGGGCCTATGGCTAGAGGTGGATCCGCTGCCGGAGGGAAAGATCCACAAAGCTAACGTCTACGTGGCGTACGCCGCCGACAGTGGAACCTCGGATGTGCTGCGCGGAGAGAATCGCGGCCGCACGCTGCATCACGTTGCCATCGCAGGACAAATTCAGCAGGTTGGGACTGTCAATACGCGCGCGGTGTTCAAGACGCAAGTGCCGATTCGCACCGCCAATGGTGCGGCGGGTTCCCGCTTGATCGTCTTCGCGCAGGAGGCTGGCAACGGCCGCGTCTGGGGATCCGCGCTGTACGCGATGCCAAGGGCGCTCCCAAAGGAAGCAAAGCCATGAAAGAGTTCGACGATCAAGTGGTGCTGATCACGGGCGCCAAAGGCGGTCTGGGAACCTCCGTCACGCGCGCATTTCTGGCCAAGGGCGCCATGGTGGCCGGATCTTCGAAGAGCATCCAGGATTCCGATTTTGCGAATCCCCACTTCGCCGGCATCCCGGCGGATCTGACCGTCGCCGAGTCCGCGCGTGAGCTTGTGGAAGCCGCCATGGGCCGTTTCGGGAAGATCGACGCGCTGGTCCATGTGATGGGTGGATTCGCAGGCGGTGCGCCCATCCCCGAAACCGGCGACGATACCTGGGATCTGATGATGAACCTGAACCTGCGCGCGGCGTTCAACGTTTTGCGCGCCGTGATTCCGCCGATGCGGCAGGCCAGGCGCGGGCGCATCGTGGCGATTTCCAGCCGGCAGGCCGTTGAGCCGGCGGCGAATTTATGCGCCTACAATACCTCCAAAGCAGCTCTGGTAGCGCTGATCCGCACGGCGGCGCTTGAAAATCAAGACGCCGGCATCACCGCGAACACCATCCTGCCCGGCACCATGAATACGGAAGCCAACCGCAAGGCCAGCCCGGACGCGGATCCGTCCAAATGGGTGCAAACCGAGCACGTCGCCAGCCTTACCGCTTTCTTGGTCTCCGAAGCGGGAGGGGAGATCACCGGAGCCGCCATACCCGTTTACGGGTCCGACTTCTAACGTCCGACTTTTCCCCAAAATAAGGCTTGTTTTGTCGTGAGAACTTTGCTACCGTTTCTTAACCATTTAAAGTGCTTACGGTCTGAAACGACCAGTTTGCAAGGGAGGGGCCAAGTCATGAACAAGCGGGAAACCAGCGCGATGCTGGCAAGTTCGACCGAAATGTATCGACAAATGCTGCTCGAGAAACGGGAGCAGGTAGTTTCCGGAATGGGAGTCAAGTTCGATACGATCGCCAAAATGGGACGTGTAGCCGAGGAAGACCAAGCGCAGCTCTCGCACGATGAATTCGTCTCACTGCGCCTGAACAGTCTGGATTACGGACAGCTCCGGCTGGTGGATGAAGCTTTGGACCGCGTGCAATCCGGGGACTTTGGGGTGTGCCTTGCCTGCGAACACGCCATTCCGCCTAAGCGCCTGCAGGCCCTGCCGTGGGCCCGCTATTGCGTGCCGTGCCAGGAAGCCATCGGGATCATTCAACCGGGCGACCAGCGTGAGGCGCGGCCACGCCTATAGGCTCATGCCGCAGCCGGCTTCCGGGCTTATGAAACCTTTACCGCACTGACATGCGCTTCGACCATTCGCACGACTTCCGACTTGCCGACTGCGCCCACGCGCTGTTCCACCACGTGGCCATCCTTAAACAGCAGCAAGGTCGGAATACCCCGGATATTGTAGCGCCCGGCCGTGTTGATGTTGGAATCCACGTCCAGTTTGCCCACTTTCAACTTGCCGGCGTACTCCTGTGCCACCAAGTCGATGGTCGGCCCCATCTGCCGGCACGGGCCGCACCACTCGGCCCAAAAGTCTACTAGCACCGGCACATCCGACCGCAAAACATCCTGGTCGAAGCCTCCGTCGGTAAAGGTAAGGGTGTTTTGACCCGCCATTATTCTTTTACTCTCCTGTAAGATTAGATCCATTTTATGTACGCCGGATTCAACGACGCGCACCCAACCGCTCATAAAGCCGCGCATATTGCGCGGCTGAGACGCGCCACGAAAAGTCCTTGGCCATGCCGGCCAGCATGATCGCCCGCCAGCCTTCCGTATCGGCGAACGCCTCGCGCGCCTCCCGCAGAGCTTCCACCAACGCGCTTCCGGAGTAGCTTCGAAACTTGAAACCCGTCCCTGGTTCGATGGTATCATCAAGCCCGCCAGTCGCGCGCACCACTGGAACTGTGCCATATTTCAAGCTGTAGATCTGATTCAAGCCGCAGGGCTCATAGCGGCTGGGCATCAGGAACAGATCCGCGCCCGCCTCGACCTTATGCGCCAGCGCGTTATCGTATCCGAGGCGCACCGCGATACGCGAGGGATGCCGCGCCGCGACGCTCTGGAACAGTTGCTCGTATTGCGGCTCTCCCGCGCCCAGCGCCACCATATAATAACCGTCGTTAACCAAGCCGTCGGCGGCCTCCGCTATCAGGTCGGCTCCCTTCTGGCTGGTGAACCGGGAGACGATACCGATCAACGGCGCGTCCATGGCCTCTGCCGGCAGTCCAAACACGTTCACCAGATCCTGTTTACAGATGCGTTTGCCGCTCAAATCCCCGCTCGAATATTGCGCCGCGATGAAGGGATCGATCGCGGGATTCCACTCCGCGTAATCCACGCCGTTCAGAATACCGGAAAGCACCGAACTGCGCGCCCGCAGCACGCCATCCAGTCCGAAGCCATATTCCGGAGTCTGAATTTCGCGCGCGTAAGTAGGGCTAACCGTGTTCAGCGCGTCGGCATAGTTCAGGCCGCCCTTCAGATAACAGACCTTGCCGAAGAACTCCAGCCCGCCCGGCTGAAACTCCTCGGTTCCGGCGAGCCCGATGTCCGCCAGGGCGGCGGCTGGAAAAAGCCCGTGATAGCCCAGATTGTGAATGGTGAACAGCGAGCGCATGCCCAGAAAGGTGGGATCGTTGGCATAGATGGTTCGCAGATACGCCGGCGCCAGTCCGGCCTGCCAATCGTGGCCGTGCAGGATATCCGGCCGCCATATGCGCCGGCAGAAGGCTAGCGCCGCTTGCGCCAGGACCGCGAAGCGGATGTGATTGTCGGGATAGTCCAGGCCATCTTCGCCATAGAAGGCGGCCCGGTCGTAGAGCGGCGGGTAGTCCAGAAAATAGAAGGGCGTCTCGCGCTCGATCAGGTAAAGGGATGTATTGTACTGGCGGGGCGCAAGCCAGATGGGCAGCGAATCATAGACGCGCCGCGCATTCTTGAGATCCACCGCGGCGTAACGTGGCAGCAATACCGCGACTTCGTGGCCCAGGGCCTTCAGCGCGGCGGGCAGCGATCCGACGACATCGGCCAGCCCGCCGGTTTTGGCGAAAGGGGCCGCCTCCGAAGCCACCATCAGAATTTTCATGCGGGTAAAGATTCAGTCTAGCAGCCCGGTGGGGCGGGCCTCCAGGACCCGCTCCCCGGCGCTAAAATCGTAACAGGAGGTTGTCTGCACTCGCATTCCCATTCACACTCCCACGGCGCGGCGACCGGCCGCATCCTCTGGTGGTCTCAGGTAGCCACTTTTGCATTCGTAGGAGTAGAAGTGTTCGCCGGCATCCAGGCGCACAGCCTGGCGCTGCTTTCCGACGCCGGCCACAACTTCACAGACGGCTTGGCCCTGCTGCTCGCCTGGTTCGGCGTCTATCTGCAAAGCAGGCCGGCCAACGAAGTCAAGACATACGGCTATCACCGGGCCGGCGTGCTGACGGCTTTCGTCAACGCCCTGACGCTGGTGGCGCTGGCCGCCTGGATATTCTACGAAGGCTGGCAGCGGCTGCGGCACCCGACGCCCGTGGCCGAAACCGTGATGATGCTGGTCGCCGCCGGGGGCCTGGCGCTTAACGGCGGCATCATGTGGGGACTGCGCGCCGCGCGCCAAAGCGACATCAATATCCGCAGCGCCTTCGTGCACATGCTGGGCGACCTGCTGGGATCCGTCGCCATCATCGCGGGCGCGCTCGTGATTCGCTACACCGGCTGGATCCAGGCGGACCCCATACTCTCGATCCTGATCGGCGTGCTGATCGTGTGGACCGCCTGGGACATTATCAAGGAGTCGCTCAATATCCTGCTGGAAGGCCTGCCGCGCGGCCTGGAATTGCAGTCGGTGAGCGCTTGCATGTGCCGGGTGGAAGGCGTGCTGGACGTACACGACCTGCACATCTGGAGCCTGGGATCGAGCATTCATGCGCTAAGCTGTCACGTGCTCATTGAGGACGTGCCCCCATCCGCCAGCAATTGCATCCTGGCGCGCATCAACGATATGCTGGCGCACGAATTCCATATTCGCCACTCCACGGTGCAGTTCGAGCATGTGGGTTGCGCGGTGGCGGAGAGCGGCTGCGTGATCCCCGCCGAAGAGCCTCACTCCCACGCCCACCCGCACTGACACTTCTTTGTGGGGCATGGCCGGCCGACTCACTCCTACGGTTAGTCATGCAACTCCCTACCGGGCCAATAAATCGGAGAACGATCGGGATGACGGGCGGCCTTCTAACTGGGTCTTTGTTTTTCCAGAACGATGGTGATGTCGAAGGCGCCCTGCGGCGTCCGGACGTGATTGGCAATCGTGAGGGTTTGCCCATCCGTGGAAAGGGTCCAGTTTTCCCGCTGTACGATTTCCATCCCCTGTACTTCACGCTTGCTTTCAATCAACAGCGCGTCGCCATCCCACTGCGCGCTGCCGGTGAACTCCTGCCCCCGGATGACATTCTTGCACTCCGCGCCATCCGTGGTGTATGCCAGGTCGGTGACAATCTCGCGCTGCTGGCCAAACTGAGTCGTCTTTATCTTCAAGTGCGAGTCGTGCTGGACGATCTTGCGGACCAGCCTGTCCGGCTGCGGCAATGGAGCGAAATTGCTCTTAGCGGGGTTCATCTTCCATTCGCCGCTGAAATTCGGTTGCGCGCATACTTGATTGACCGCACCCAACAGTACTGCCAGCGGCAATATCCGGAGAGCGAGTTTCTTGATTTGCATCTGAGGCTCCTTAGATTGACTGTAATGTTCCCATTAAGAAATCTGCGTCAAATACTTTTCAGCGGGCCCCCAGAACGACCTTGTATTTAGTTCCCCAAGTGCCCTGCGTCGAACTCACATCGAAGCACTGAAACGGCCCGCTTCTTTCGAGCGCGTGCCGCTTGGTTTGAAAACGGACGCGATCCGGGTCCAAATTTTCCCCTATCTCGGCCAGAAGATCGTACAGTCCCGGCGCGATGTGCCGAATGCAAACCTTATTCTTCGCCTGAATATAGACAGCCCGCACGGGCGATACCGTGTCAGCCTCCACCAACTTGGCGACAGCGTCCTTGCTAGTCCCGTTTGAAACCCACAGTTCGCTTCCGCCGGACATCCGGGTGCGCAGCAATTCCGTCCAGTTTTCCGGCGTCCCCGGCGGAACCGTGCCGGTGTCCCGCTGGTCGACTGTGCTGTTGGCGGTCTCCACAAAGCGCTCCGACTGTCCTTCCCCGACCTTCGGGATCGACTTCCAGAGGTCCATCGCCTTGCCGCGCGCCCAGATCGACAACGCGTCAGCCGTGGCCGGTACGCCGCCAAGGGGACTAACAGATCGCGAAGGCACCAGAATTGCCGGCCCGGACGGGCCGTCCTGAAGCATCAGAGACTCCAAGGCGGGAAGCCGAAGTGCGTCGACCAGCAAGATGCCAATAGCCAGCGGCGCCAGACATACCAAGCCCAACCATGCGGCCTTTATTGGCCGGCCAAGTCGCAGCTTCCGCGGAAACCGATCGGGACCGCCTCCAGGGCGCGGAGAGGCGTTGACGGTGGGAGCGGGGCCGGACGGCTTCGGCGGAGGCGCGGCTTCCGGCTGGCGTCCTCCAAAAACATTCGACCTAAGCGTGAAGTACGCTTCGTTAATCCTCTGCAGTTGTTGCTCGGCTCGGTCTTGCAACTGGGGATCGGACTGAAATCGATCCGGGTGCCACACGCGCACAAGGTCTTTATAGGCCTGCCGGACCTCCTCCCACGAGGCGCCGGGGTGCACGCCTAAGACGCGAAAACAATCGACGCGAGGCATCTGGGCGCCTCGTTGACTTGCCCGCGAATGTGCAGTCGATGACATAGAACCTCCGCCGAATTTGCGGCAGCCTTCGGCCCGATTCCACGTTGATAGTGTGGCATGAATCTACAGGGAAGTACGTGCTATCGAAAGATAATTGTGGCTACCGGTTTAACTGCTCGGTAATGGTAACCGGCGCGCTCAGGCGGAAGCCGATCTTGGACTCCGTCGGCAGTGTAACAGCCTTGTTGCGGGTGGCCACCACTCCTCCGCCGCCGGCCGCACCACCTGCGCCCGCGCCGATCGCCGCACCCTTGCCGCCTCCTGCAATCGCCCCGATAATGGCTCCGATGCCCGCCGCGGCGGCCACAATTCCGACTTGGTCCCCCGTGGCCATATTCTCGGATTGCTTCCGGAGGGTCTCGGTCTTTATGTCCACATGCTGCCCGTCGGACGTAGTCAGCTTGGTCAGTTCCAGCGCCAGCGCGGCTTTACCTTTCACGTTGGATTTCTGCGCTTCGACCACACGGCCTTCTACGCGCGCGCCTTTTTCGGCGATCACGAATCCGCCCGCGGAGAGGGGCGCATCCAGCGTGCCCGTGAATGTGTCGCCAGCCTGATTGTGTTCGCTCGAAAGGCTTTCACCCAGGCGCACCGGCAATGTCATGCCCGTCTGCAAGGTGACCGAGGGCGGCGGCTGTGGGGCCGGCGGAGACACCGCTTCGGTAACGGGCGGCGGAGGCGCTATGGGAGGGGGAGCCGGCTCTGGGTTCATCGGAGGCGCAACGGATTCCGGGACCTGCGGTGCGCTGGGCACCGGATCCGCGGGCGGCTGATTCTGGGCGACCTTGATCGCAGGTGTGGTTACAGGTGGCGCCTCAGCGGGTGGCGTCCGCTGCATCGGTTGTGAGTGGTGCCCCATCTTCACAACTTTCGCCGGCGTCTCCTTTGGCGCCGGAGCTTCGGGAGCGGGTGTCGCGGCGGGTGGGGCGCTCTCTAAGCGGGCAGCGGCTGGCGCTGGGACTACTGGAGCAGGCGCGGCGCTGGCAATCGGAAGCGGAGCGGAAACCGGCTTCGGCCGCTGGGTGAGCTTCATAATCAGGGCGCCACCCAATGCCCCAACCAGTACGAGCAGTCCTATTTGAAGTGGTTTCATCTGGTCTGTATATCTCTATTCAGTCGGACGAACCGGCACACGCTTCCGTTTCCAGTGTACCGCTGGGCAAAACAGGTAAAATAGGATTCCAGGCGATGTTCCACTTCCCAGCCCAATTCGCAATCGGACCGGTGCGCGTGGCTCCCGCCACCGTGCTGGCCCCCATGGCCGGCGTCACCGACACTGTGTTCCGCCGCTTCATCCGCAACCTGGGCGGATGCGGCCTGTTGATGACCGAATTCACCAGTTCGCACGGCGTCAGCGCTTCGTTGCGCGCGCGCAAGCCTACCCGCACGCTGCTGAAGTATCTGGCCTTCGATCCGGTGGAACGGCCCATTACCGCGCAGTTGTTCGGCGCCGACCCGGCTGTCATGGCCGATGCCGCCCGCGTCTGCCAGGACCTGGGCTTCGATGTAGTGGATCTCAACTTCGGCTGCCCCGTCAACAAGGTTGTGAAATGCAACGGCGGTTCCGGCCTGCTGCGCGACCTTCCACTCGTGGAACGGCTGCTGCGCGAGGTTCGTGCAGCCATCTCCATTCCCTTGACCATCAAGTTCCGCGCCGGCT
Organism: Bryobacteraceae bacterium; assembly: GCA_035602155.1. Taxonomy (GTDB): domain Bacteria; phylum Acidobacteriota; class Terriglobia; order Bryobacterales; family Bryobacteraceae; genus Bog-159. The sequence continues at coordinate 17,196 of DATNMW010000342.1, forward strand.
GGAGCGATCGGGAACTGGTCGCGGTCAGCCTGGCGCGCCTGGCTGAGGATTGCGGAGTGGCGGCTCTGGCGCTGCATCCCCGTACGCGCGAGCAGGGCTATAGCGGCCAGGCCGATTGGACGCGCATTGCCGAAGTGAAAGCCGCCGTGCGCATCCCGGTGATCGGAAACGGCGACATCAACTCGCCGGAAGACGCCGTCGGCATGGTGGCCCAAACCGACTGCGACGCGGTCATGATCGGCCGCGCGGCGTCGTCTAATCCGTGGATCTTCCGCCAGATCGCGCAGTATCTCGCGACCGGCACCTACGATCAGCCCAGCCACCAGGATCGCTACCGGATGATGCGCACTTACTACGCCATGCTGATCGAGCGGCAGGAGCCGGATTGCGTCGGCAAAATGAAGCAATTCGCCACTTACTTCACGCACGGCGTGCGGCACGGCGCGCAGTTGCGGGCCGCCGTATATCGTGAGATGGAAGGCGCCAAAATCCTGGAGCTGGTCGACGAGTTCTTCAGCCGCGAAGTGGTGGCAGCCTGAGTCCGGTTAAGAGTCCGGTGAAGAAGGTCAAAATCGTCACCGACGGCTCCTGCCTGGGCAACCCCGGCCGGGGCGGTTGGGCGTGCATCCTGCGCTACAACGAACATGAGCGCGAGCTATACGGATACGCACCGCACACCACCAACAATCGTATGGAACTGACCGCCGCCATTGAAGGATTAAAAGCGCTGAAAGAACCGTGTGAAGTGGAAGTAGTCACAGATTCCGAGTATGTGAAGAACGGCATCACCACTTGGGTGCATAATTGGAAGCTGCGCAACTGGATGACTAAAGAGAAGAAGCCGGTGGTCAACCGGGATCTCTGGGAGGAGTTGGACGCCGAGGCAGCCAGGCACAAGACCACCTGGTCGTGGACCAAGGGCCACGCATCCCACGCCGACAACAACCGCTGCGACGAGCTGGCCCAAACGGCCGCGCGAGAGCAGCGCCGCAGCACTTGACCTGGTGAGCTAGACTACGTGAATGCACTCGACATCCATGCGCCTCTCTCTCATCATGCTAGGCGCGGCGCTAATCGCCGCCGGCCAGCCTCCCTCCCCACACAAACAGATCGAAGCACTCATCGACCATCACAGCGCCGAGTATGCCCAAGCTTCCAAAACAATCTGGGAGTATGCGGAGCTGGGCTATCATGAAGACAAGAGCTCGGCGCTGTTGCAGCGCGATTTGAAGGAAGCCGGTTTCCGCATCGAGGCAGGCGTGGCGGATGAGCCCACGGCCTTCATCGCTACCTATGGCCAGGGCAGTCCCATCATTGGAATTCTCGGCGAATTCGACGCGCTGCCGGGCCTCTCGCAAGCCGCCCTGCCGGATCGCAGCCCGGTGGCAGCCGCCGCGCCCGGCCACGGATGCGGCCACAACCTTCTGGGATCGGGAGCGGCCCTCGCCGCGGTGGCCCTCAAAGAATACATGGAAACCAATCGCGTGGCGGGGACGCTGCGTTATTACGGTACGCCCGCCGAAGAGGGCGGCGACGGCAAAGTCTACATGGTCCGTGCGGGACTTTTCCGGGATGTCGATGTGGTCCTGCATTGGCATCCGGCCGACCGCAACGCCGTCGCGAACGGCGGCGCGCTGGCCATTACCTCCGCCAAGTTCCTGTTTCATGGCGTGGCCGCGCATGCCGCTTTCGCGCCCGATCGCGGCCGTTCCGCGCTGGATGCCGTGATGCTGATGGGCACCGGCATCGAATTCATGCGCGAACATATCCCCAGCAACGCCCGCATTCACTACATCGTCAGCAACGGAGGCGCCGCGCCCAATATCGTGCCCGACACGGCCGAGCTTTTCCTGTACGCGCGGAGCCCGTCCCTCGATACGCTCGACGGAATCTGGGGCCGCATCGAGAAAATCGGCCAGGGAGCCGCCATGATGACCGAGACGACCCTGGACGTAAAGATACTCGGCAGCGACAACAACATCGTGGCCAACGATGCGCTGGCGAGAGTGGCGCAGAAGAACCTGGAGGAAGTCGGCGGGTTCCGCTACACCGCGGAAGAGAAGCATTTCGCCGAGGAGTTGCAGAAGAGCCTGCCTACGGGCAGTGCCGGGGATCCCGGATTGCCGGCTTCCATCGAGCCTTTGCGCCCGTTCAATCCCAATGAGCCGGCCGCTTCCACGGATGTTGGCGATGTGAGCTGGAATGTCCCGACCATCGGCTTCGTCGCGGCGACCTTCGTACCCGGAGTGGTGCCCCATACCTGGCAAGCCGCCGCGTGCGCGGGCATGAGCATCGGCCAGAAAGGGATGCTGGTGGCGGCCAAGGCGCTGGCCCTCACGGGAGCCGATTTATTTTCGAATCCGCAACTGATTCAGGACGCCAGGAAGGATTTCGCACGCCAGATGGCGGGCAAGACATATAAGTCCGAGATACCGGCCAGCCAGAAGCCGCCGCTGGACTATCGCTTCTGAACGCTTCAGTCCCCCCGCAGAGCAACCATGGGATCGATGCGCGCGGCGCGGCGCGCCGGAATATATCCCGCGATCACCGCCACGGCGCACAGCAACAAGACTGTAGCCGCGAATGCCGCCGGATCGGTGGGTTCCGTCTTGAAAAGCAGCGCGGCGATCCACCTGGCCGCAATCACCGATGTAATGGTTCCGGCTGCGAGGCCAGCCAGCGCCAGCCGCATGGTCCTGGCGATCACGCCCAATTGTACGCGCTCCGTCGAAGCGCCCAAGGCCATGCGAATGCCGATCTCCTGGGCCTGCCGCGTCACCGAATAGGAGATGACGCCATAGATGCCCAGCGAAGCCAGCAGCAGGCCCAGGCCGGCGAAGATGCCCACCAGTATCACGAAAAACCGGCGAGGCGAAACTGCGTGATCCACGATGCTTTGGATCGGACGGAACTCAGCGGCGGGCTGCTCGGGATTGTACGCGCGTAGCGTGCGCAGCACTCCGGAGGCCAGCGCCTCGGGCGGGAGCGCACTGCGTACTACCAGTTCCGCGCCTTCCGGGTCGGCCTGCGTCCCGGGCAGATACATCTCAAGGCCCGATCCTTCTTCCACGCTGCTTTCACGGACATCGGAGATCACGCCGACGACGCGCGTATCCATGCCGTTGACCAGGGCGATCCGTCCCAGCGGGTCTTGGCCGGGCCAATGGCTGCGGGCGGCCGCCTGATTGACGATTACGACCGGCTGGCTTGCGGGGGTGTCTTGCCAGCTAAAGTCACGGCCTTCGCGGATCTGCATGCCCATGGCGCGCAAGTAGCCGGGCGTCACTACATATTCGAACGCCGCGCCCGGATCCTCGCCCTTGCGGTAAATCCGTCCTTTCGCCTGTAGGCCCCCGCTTCGATTACGGTCGAGCGGCAGCATATCCACGATGCCGGCCGCCTGGATACCCGGAATCGCAGACACCCGGCGCAGGATTTCCTGCAGAATCGCGCCGCGCCGCTCGCGGTTGCCGCCATCGTTGTAGTCGATCTTGATGGCAGCGGCCTTGCTGGGCTGAAACCCCAAGTCGACATCCAGCACGCGGAGAAAGCTGCGCAGCAGCAGACCCGCGCCCACCAGCAGGACGCAGGCCAGCGCGACTTCGGAAACGACGAGCATGGCACGCATGCTTTCGTGTTTCCGGCCCGCGCTCATCCCGTGGCCGGCATCCTTCAGCGCATCCTGCAAATTGCCACCGGAGACTTTGAGGCTGGGCGCGAGACTAAACAGAATGGCGGCAGCCAGGGCGATGAGCAGCGTCCAGCCCAGCGCTGCGCCGTCGACCTGGACGGTGCTGAGCAGGGGCAGCGCAATCGATCCCTGCCGCGCGAGATACCAGGTAATCGCGAACGCGATTCCAAGGCCCAGCATCGCGCCCACACTCGCCAGCGCCAGGCTTTCGGTGAGGAGTTGGCGAGCGATCCGCATACGTCCGGCTCCCAGCGCGCTACGCAAGGCGAACTCTTTGCTGCGCGCGGCCGCGCGGGCCAGCAGCAGGTTCGACAAATTCACGCAGACGATCAGCAGGATCAAACCCACCGCGCACCATAGCACCACGAGCGAGCGGCGCAGCTTCCCGCTGACGTGGTCCTGCAGCTCAGTGATCGCCGTCGCGTAATCGTCATACCAGTCCTTATGCGCGGCTCTGATCTGCGGCATGAGGACATCCACTTCCGCCTGCGCCTGGGCGACGGTCACTCCGGGCTTGAGACGGCCTAACAGAGCCAGTGAGTTCCCCTCATTGCGCAAGACATCCATGATGCCCGGGACGAAAATGTCCGTTTTCAACCCAGGCGCGAAGACGGAACCGAAGTCAAACGAAGCCGGAAGCACACCTACCACCGTCACAGGGCTATCGTTCAGCAGGATCGCCTGCCCTACGATGGCGGGGTCCGCGCTAAACTGCCGCTGCCAGAAGAAGTGACCGAGCAAGACGGCGGGCCGGCCGCCTTTCCGGCACTCTTCCGGTGTGAATAGCCGTCCCAGGGCAGGCTGGACACCCAAGGTGGGCAAGAAATCGCCGGCCACCGCGACACCCGCGACCTGCTGCGGCTCGCCGCGGCCAGTCAGCTTGTAATCCGTATCGCCAAAGTACGGATCGTAGCTGGTCACGTTTTGAAAGGAGCGATTGTGGCGCAGGAACTCCTCGTAGGCAGCCACGGTGTAAGTCACGGCGGAAAGGCCGCCCACTCCACGGTCGCTGGCCATCCACACGAGCTGTCGCGGATCGCGGAACGGCAGGGGCCGCAGCAGGATGGTGTTCACTACACTGAAGACCGCGATGTTGGCGCCGATACCCAGAGCCAGGATCAAAACGGCCACCGAAGCAAACCCGCGGTCGCGGCGCAGCGTGCGAAAGGTGTAGCGCAGATCCTGCAGGAGCAGATCGAGGGCCGGCAAACCGCGCGCTTCGCGATGCCGCTCCTGCGACTGCGCCACGCCGCCGAAGCGCACCAAGGCCTGGCGGCTGGCTTCCTCGGGCGAGAGGCCTCGGCGCAGATTCTCTTCGACGGCTAACACAAGGTGCGCCGCCATCTCTGCATCCAGATCGCGATCCATGGGCGCTTTGCGGAAGAACGATCGGAGCCGCTCGATTGCCCGGCGTAGCGCGTCCAATACTCCCATCATCGATTACCACCATCGCCCTGCATGGCCAGTACACGCCCCATCACGCCGGAGAGCCTTTCCCAGTATGCGGCGTCCTCCGTCAGTTTCTTGCGGCCTCGTTTGGTAATCGCGTAGAACTTGGCTTTGCGGTTGTTGTCGGACGTGCCCCACTCGGCGGAAATCCAGCCGCGCTGCTGCAGGCGCACCAGCGAAGCGTAGATGGTGCCCTGGTTCAGGAGCACGGCGTCTCCGCTGGCCTCTTCGATGCGCCGCGCGATGCCGTAGCCATGCAGCGACCCCATGGCGGCCAGCGTCTGCAGCACCATCAGGTCCAGCGTGCCTTGCAATAGATCGAGCTTCTTTTCCGGCAAATCGCGCACTCCTGTGTTATCCCCACAGTAGCAGGCGCCGGTTCATGTGTCAACGCCACAGGAGTTTTGCTAATCCGCCCGCAGCATCGCCACCGGGTCAATGCGCACGGCGTGGAACACCGCCGGTATTGCCGCCAGCAGCGCCGCCGCCAGAATCGTCAGCGATGGAAGCGCCAGCATCGCCGGATCGCCGGCCTTCACCTGGTAGAGCAGCGTTTCGATGTACCGTACCGATGCCAGGCCCAGCGCGACGCCGGCGAGCGCTCCCACCAGCACCATCGTAAAGACTTCCACCGTGACCAGCCGCGCGATGCTTCCGGCGGGCGCGCCGATGGCCATGCGAATGCCAATTTCGCGCCGCCGTTGCAGTACCGAGTAGTCCAGCATGCCATACAATCCGATGCCAGCGAGCAAAAGTGCGACTGCGGCGAAGAACAGCGCCAGCATCGCCAGCAGCCGCTCGCGCACGGTTTGCGCCCGCACCAGCTCCGCCTGTGTGCGGATATTGCTGACGCGGAATTCGGACCGCGCGCGCGGGACTTCCCGGCGCAGGATGGATGCCATCGCCATGGGGTTCGCGCCGGACGTTCGCACCATGAAGGCCGCGTTGCGTACCGGCCGCAACGCGCCTTTGGAATCGATTGAATGAAACGGCACATAGGCCGAGGGTAAGATGGGCTCCCGCATGCTGCGGTAGGGGGCATCCCGCACCACGCCGACAACCTTGCAAGGAGCGCCATCTTTCGCGATCGATTGCCCAATTGGATTCTTCCCGTTGAAAAACTCCTTGGCAAATGTTTCGTTGATAATCGCGGCGCCCGGAAACGTGTCGCTGGGGCGGAAGTCGCTGCCGTCGATGAAGGTGAAAGGAATCTTCATGGTGTCTACCCAACCGGGAGAGACGGCCAGAAAGTAGGCCAGAACCGGGCCGGGCGGCGCGCCATTGACTGAAACGAAACCGTTCCAGCCGCCCCCGCCCAGCAACGGCCACCCAGCCAAAGCAACGCTCTGAACGGCCGGAATCCCGCGCAGATGTTCGGCCACCTGGTCCCAGAAGACCGGGGACTCGTCGCGTTGCGCCACCGTGTCCAGCGTGAGTAGCCGGTCGGCGATGAAGCCGGTGGGCCGATGGGACAAGCGTTCAAATGTGGCGGAAAACAGCCCGGCCACGAACAACACCACAAAACAGAAGGTCACCTGTGCCGCGATCAAT
>DATNMW010000343.1:0-40652 GCA_035602155.1 Bryobacteraceae bacterium
ATCACCATCGTCTGCATGCCCAGGCAGATCCCGAAATAGGGCACCTTGCATTCGCGCGCGTAGCGAATGGCGCACAGCATTCCTTCGACGCCGCGCTTGCCGAACCCGCCGGGAACTAAAATGCCGTCGAACTGTTCGAGCGCGGCGATCGCATCCGGCCAGCCCAGCCTTTCGGATTCGATCCAGGTGATGTTGACCTTCGTCTCGTGCGCCAGCCCTCCATGCAGCAGCGCTTCTTTCAGACTCTTGTAGGAATCCTCGTACTCGACGTATTTGCCCACCAAACCGATGGAAACCTCGTCCATCGGATTCCGCATGCGATCCAGCATGGCGCTCCAGCGGCTCAGGTCGCGCGGCCCGCTTTCCAGCTTGAGCAGCCGCACCACCATCTCGTCCACGCCTTCATCGGCGAACACCAGCGGGACTTCATAAACCGATGGGACATCCCGGGCCGTCACCACCGCGCGCGCGTCCACGTCGCAGAACAGTGCGATTTTGTCCTTCATATCCGACGCGATGGAGCGCTCACAGCGGCACAACAGGATATCGGGCTGAATACCGATAGCGCGTAACTCCTTCACGCTATGCTGGGTGGGCTTGGTCTTCAACTCCTGGGCGGCGGCGATCCAGGGCACCAGGGTCACGTGCACGAAGACGCAATTGTCGCGCCCCTGCTCGTGGCGCATCTGGCGGATGGCCTCTAGAAACGGCAGCGACTCGATATCGCCGACGGTGCCGCCGATTTCCACGATGACCACGTCCACGTCCGCCGCGACTTTGCGCATAGCGGCTTTGATCTCGTTGGTAACGTGCGGAATGACCTGCACGGTTTTTCCCAGATAGTCGCCGCGGCGCTCGCGGGCGATAATCTGCTCGTAGATGCGGCCCGAGGTTAGATTGTTCGCCTGGGTAAGCTTGGCGTGCGTGAAGCGCTCGTAATGTCCCAAATCCAGATCGGTTTCCGCGCCATCGTCGGTGACGAATACCTCGCCGTGCTGGAAGGGGCTCATGGTGCCCGGATCCACATTCAGATACGGGTCGAATTTCTGCAGGGTGACGCGCAAGCCGCGGCTCTCCAGAAGGCTCCCAATGGAAGCCGCCGCGATGCCCTTCCCCAGCGACGACACCACGCCGCCGGTCACAAATACGTATTTAGCCATATGGTTTCGCAAGTTGCACCGAAGCCTCGAACAGCTTCGATACACGTTCCAGATCCTCGGGCGTATCCACACCCAGCGATTCGTACTCGCTCTCGACTACCCGGATAGAGTAGCCATTTTCCAGCGCGCGCAACTGCTCCAGCCGTTCAGTTTGTTCCAGCGGCCCCACCGGCAAATCGGGATATGCGAGGAGAAAATCCCGTCGGTAAACGTACAAGCCAATATGTTTGTAGAAGCCTGTCCCGCCATAAGGAATCGTCGACCGCGAAAAATAGAGGGCGTTGCCGGACCGGTCCGTGACCACCTTCACCACGTTGGGATCGCCCATCTCGCGCGGATCCTCGATGCGCTTCTTCATTGTGCCCATCCGGATGTCGTCGTCGTGGAGCAACGGCAGAATGGCGGCGTCGATCGCGGCGGGGTCGATCAGAGGCTCGTCGCCCTGTATGTTGACGATCAATTCGGCGTTACTGGCGGACGCCACTTCCGCCACGCGGTCGGTACCCGACAGGTGATCCGCGCGCGTCATACGCACAGGCGCTCCGAAGCTGCGCGCGGCGTCGGCGATGCGTTCGTCGTCGGTAGCGATGGTGACGCTGGTCAGGTAACGGGCCTGGGACGTGCGTTCGAATACGTGCTCCAGCATCGACTTGGAGCCGATTCGAGCGAGAGGTTTGCCTGGGAAACGGGAAGAGGTGTAACGCGCAGGGATAACGCCCAAAATTTTACGGCGCACAGGCGATTCTACCACAAAAGTGCTGTGCTACACTCATGAAAGAAGGAATGGCTGGGAAGCTGTGAGAGGCCTGCGATTTAGCCGCGTGCTGGTGGTGGCCGGCATCGTTCCGCTTCTCCGGATTTCCCTGGCACTGGCTATTGGAAACACCGTTGAGAGCGGCGATGGAAAGGGCGATGAAAAAACCGGCGGGGACCCGCAGGTTTCCATAGTTTCCCGCCCCAAGCCGGCGGCGCCGAGCGAGATTCTGCCGAAAGGCAACATCCGTGTCGATACCACGCTGGTGTTGATCCCGGTCACGGTCACCGACCCCCTCAACCGGTTTGTAACGGGGCTGGAAAAGGAGAACTTCCGCGTATTCGAAGACAAGGTTGAGCAGCAAATTTCGCAGTTCTCCAGCGAGGATGCGCCTCTGTCGGTGGGCATCATTTTCGATTGCAGCGGCAGCATGGGAAACAAACTGGAAAAATCGCGTCAGGCGGTGGCTCAATTCTTCAAGACGGCCAACCCCGAAGATGAATTCTTCCTGGTGGAATTCAACGACCGCGCCGATCTGGTAATTAAATTCACGACCAGCCTGGAAGAGATTCAAAATCGCCTGACCTTCACCCAGTCCAAGGGCAAGACGGCGCTGCTGGACGCCGTGTACCTGGGTTTGCACGAGATGAAGAAAGCGAAGAATGCCCGCAAAGCCTTGCTGATCATCTCCGACGGCGGCGACAACAACAGCCGCTACACAGAAACGGAAGTCAAGAACCTGGTGCGCGAGGCGGACGTACAAATCTATGCGATCGGCATCTTCGAATCGGCCGGCAATCGCAGCCGGACTCCCGAGGAGATGGGGGGCCCCAGCCTGCTGAGCGAAATCGCGGAACAGACCGGTGGTCGGCATTTCCCTGTGGAGAACATCAACGAACTGCCCAATATCGCGGAAAAGATCGGCATCGAGTTGCGCAATCAGTATATTATCGGCTACTCTCCGAAGAACCTGGAAAGAAATGGCAAGTACCGGCGGGTCCAAGTCAAGCTGGTCCAACCACGCGGGTTGCCGCCTCTCCGGGCGTTCTGGAGATTGGGCTACTATGCACCTACCCAATAAGAGAATCCTGACATCGGCGCTGTGCGCCATCGCTGCTTTTGGCCTGTGGGCCGCCGATACACCCGGACAACAAACCCCCGTCATCCGCGTGGATACGCGGCTGGTGGTCTTGCACGCCACGGTGGTGGATAAGACCGGCCACCTGGTGGTGAACCTACCGGAGAATGCCTTCCAGGTGTTTGAAAACGGCGTGCCGCAGCAGATCAAGGTATTCAAGCGCGAGGACATCCCGGTTTCCATGGGGCTGGTGGTCGACAACAGCGGCAGCATGCGCGACAAGCGCGCCAAGGTGGAATCCGCCGCACTGGCCCTGGTCAAAGAATCCAACCCGCAAGATGAAGTTTTTATCGTGAATTTCAATGACGAGGCTTTCCTGGACAAGGACTTCACCAACGACGTGAAAGACCTGCAGGAAGGTTTGGCGCGAATCGATTCGCGCGGGGGCACGGCCATGCGCGACGCCATCCGCATGTCCATCGACCACCTGAAGGAAAAAGCGAAGAAGGACAAAAAGGTGCTGGTGGTGGTGACCGACGGCAACGACAATAGCAGCCTGATCAGCCTGGAAAACCTGGTCAAATCGGCGCAGGATAGCGGGGTGTTGATCTACAGCGTGGGTCTGCTGAGCGAGGAAGAGCGCCGTGAGGCCAAACGGTGCCGGCGCGCCCTCGAAGAACTGTCTACGGTCACCGGCGGCGAATCCTATTTCCCCAAAGAGGCGGCCGAAGTGGATCGCGTCGCGCGCCAGGTGGCGCACGATATACGGAATCAGTACACGCTGGCTTATACGCCCGTGAATATCGCCCTGGACGGATCGTTCCGGCAAATCAAAGTGACGGCCAACGGGCCTAACCGGCCAACCGTGCGCACGCGGTCCGGCTACTACGCCACACCCGATGGCATCGGCGCCAGTGCCTCGGCCCGAAACTCCGGCAGCAATTAGCCTTGCGAGCAATGCTGCGAGTTCTCTGGCGGCTCACGCGCGGTTACCGGTTCAGTCCCTGGCGTAGTCCCTATCTCCGATGGCGCATGGAGACTTATTGGGGCTTTCACGCGGAACAAATCGGCTTCAGCGATTTCTGGCGATTTGCATGGCAGCGGCGGGCGGATTTGTGGCGCTATCTGCGGTGGGCGGGACGGATGCGCTGACTGCTTGTCGGGCAAGCTACTTGTCCGTCAGCGCGGCCACGCCCGGCAATTCAATTCCCGCCAGAAACTCCAGCGACGCTCCGCCGCCTGTCGAGATATGCGAGATCTGGTCCGCCACTCCCGCTGACTTGATGGCCTTTTCCGAGTCGCCGCCGCCCACCACCGACGTGGCGCCTGAAGCCGCAACCGCCTTCGCCAGCGCGACGGTGCCCCGGTCGAACGGCTTCTTCTCGAAGACGCCCATGGGGCCGTTCCAGATCACGGTCTTAGCGGTGCGGACTACGTGCGAGTAATGATCGATCGTCAGTGGCCCGATGTCCACGCCGATCTTGCCGTCGGGAATGGTATCGACGACCTGGCTCTCGGCGTTTTCCTTGATTTCGGACACCACCACGTGATCCACCGGCAGCACCAGCTTGTCTTTCAGCTCCAGAATCAGCTTGCGTGCGAGATCGACTTTGTCATCCTCCACCAGCGATTTACCCACCGGCTCGCCTTGCGACTTCAGAAACGTATAAGCCATGGCGCCGCCGATCAACAACTTGTCCACCACTTTCCCCAGATTCGCGATCACTTCGATCTTGTCGGAGACCTTGGCGCCGCCCAGAATCGCCACGCACGGCCGTGCCGGGTTCCTGGTTGCCATGGTGAGGTATTTCAACTCCTGCTCCATGAGCAGTCCGGCGGCCGCCTGCGGCATATAGGCGATCATGCCCACCGTGGAGGCGTGCGCGCGGTGCGCCGATCCGAACGCATCGTTCACATAAACGTCGCACAGCGCCGCCAGCTTTTTCGAAAACTCCGGATCGTTCTTTTCCTCTTCGGCGTGGAAGCGCAGGTTCTCCAGCAGCAAGACTTCGCCCGGTGCCGGCTGCATGGCTTCCACCGCTGGGCCGATGCAATCGGGCGCCATCTTGACCGGACGGCCCAGCAATTCTTCCAGGCGCTTGGCCACCGGCTGCAGACTCATTTCCGGATTGGGCTTGCCCTTCGGACGGCCCAGGTGTGAGGCCAGAATCACGCCGGCTCCTTGTTCCAACGCGTATCGGATGGTCGGCAGCGACGCTTTGATGCGCTTGTCGCTGGTGATTTCCTGGCCGCCGGGGGCTAAGGGTACGTTGAAATCCACACGAATGAAGACGCGCTTATTTTTCAGATCGAGATCGCGAACGGATAGTTTAGGCATAAGAAGCTCTCTGGCAGCAGGAAGTGGCGCGCCTTTCAGTGGCGCTCAAGATTATCTAGCCGGTCGCCATGCTCGTCGATTTGCCGGTCGTGGATCTCCAGTATCCGTCCGAGCCGGTTCATGGTGTCCATTAGTTGAGCCAGGCGCTTCTCGTTGGCGCGGAACCGCTCCTCGTACTCCTTGCTGGCGTCCATCTGCATGTGCTGCCACAATTCCAGGGACCGCGTCAGAGCCTCCAGCCGCTCATCGATGGTCATGCTTTCAGTATATGTCACGCCTGCGGTTAGAATCGTCTTGTGGCGCGCAAAGTATCGTCTCTCGAAGAGCAGCTCGACCGTCTGGCGGAACTGCGCGGTCAACCTCCCTCGCCGGAGGGGCGCGCCGAAGTGGGCAAGTGTCTCAGCAGCAAAATGAATCTGGTGGCGGCCAAGGCCGCGCGCATTGCCGGCGAGTGGCTGGTGGCCGAGTTGACGCCGCAACTGGTGGAGGCTTTCGACCGATTCATGGTGAAGCCGGAGACCACCGACAAGCGTTGCGCGGCCAAAATCGAAATCCTCAAGGCGCTCTGCAAACTGGAATATTCCTCGCCGGACGTTTTCCGCCGCGGTGTGCGGCATGTCCAACTGGAGCCCACCTGGGGCGGCTCCGCTGACACCGCCGCCGAAGTGCGCGCGCTGGGCGCGATGGGACTGGCGCAGACGGACTACCCGGATGCCCTGGAGGAGATTCTGCCCCTGCTGCTCGACCCCCAACGCGATGCGCGCATCGGGGCCTTGCGGGCCATCGCAGCCTCGGGCCTTCCGGGCGGCAGGCTGCTGCTGCGCCTGAAAGCTCTCAGCGGCGACGAACCGGAGATTTTGGGGGAATGCTTCGCAGGCCTGTTGCGCGCGGCGCCCGCGCAATCGCCCGAGTTTGTGGCGAAGTTCCTCGATCATCGCGAAGAAGCCATTGCGGAAGCCGCTGCGCTGGCGCTGGGCGACTCGCGGCTGGAGAGCGCCTTCGCCGTCCTGCGCGAAGCCTTTGAGCGCACGCGAGCACCATCGCTCCGCCGCACGCTGTTGCTGGCCATCGCTCTGCTGCGCCGGGAGAACGCCATCGATTATCTGTTGGACCTAGTGCAGCATGGCGAAGGACTCACCTCGGCCGATGCAGTGGCCGCGCTGGCTATGTATGAGAAGGATCCGAATTTACAGGAACGATTGGACCACGCGCGCCGGAGTCGCACTTCCTGATCTCATGCCCCCTTCAAGTAAGCGAAGCGGGCGATAAACAGCAGGGTCAGTACGTAAACGAGCCAGCTCACTTCGCGAAACTTGCCGCAGGCGACCTTCAGCACCGTATAAGCGATGAACCCGCAGGCCAGCCCGTTGGCGATACTGAAAGTCAGCGGGATGGCCAGCATCGTCAGGAAGCCCGGAATCGAAACCTCAGGGTCTTTCCAATCTATCTCGCCTATCGCCGTCATCATCAGGCTGCCCACCACAATCAGGGCCGGCGCCGTGGCGGCCGCCGGGATAGCGCCCACAACCGGCGCAACGAACAGAGCCACTATAAACATCGCCCCGGTCACCATGGCCGTCACGCCGCTGCGGCCTCCGGCTGCGACGCCCGCCGCGCTCTCGATGTAGCTCACCACCGTGGACGTGCCGGTGAGCGAGCCGACGATAGTGGCGGAAGCGTCCGCATACAGGATGCGATCCACCCGTGGGATGGTGTGCGCGTGGTCGAACAGGCCCGCGCGCTTGCCCACCGCCACCAGCGTTCCGATGTTGTCGAACATATCGATGAACAGGAACACGAAAACGATTTCAAAGAAACCCAGCCGCAGCGTCGCGCTCACGTCCAGCTTCAGCGCGGTCGCCGAAAGGTCGAGAAAGCTGTAACGTTGCGGATTCCACACCACCAGACCGGCCGCGATTCCCACGGCGGTAGTGAGCAATATCCCGATCAGCATGGCTGCGGGCACACGCCGCGCCAGAAGGGCGGAGGTCGCCAACAAACCAAACACTGCCAGTAACGTGTGCGGATCGCGCAGGTTGCCCAAGGTCACCAAGGTGGCGGGATGCGGCACAATCAAGCCCGCGTTGCGGAACCCGATGAACGCGATGAACAGGCCCACTCCCGCCGCCACAGCCGCGTACAGTTCGAATGGAATCGCCGCTACGATCAACTGCCGGATGCCCACCGCGGTCAGGATCAGGAAAGCTACTCCGGAGACAAACACCGCCCCCAGGGCCGCCTGCCAGGGTATGCCCATACCCTTGACGACGGTGTAAGTGAAATAAGCATTCAACCCCATGCCTGGCGCGAGCGCGATCGGATAGCGCGCCAGAATGCCCATCATGAAGCTGCCAAATGCGGCCGAGATGCAGGTGGCCGCTGTGACGGCCGCGAGAGGCATGCCGGCTTCGTGCAGGATCTGCGGATTCACGAAGACGATGTACGCCATGGTGATGAAGGTGGTGAGGCCCGCCAGGATTTCCGTCTTCCAATTCGTGCCGAGGCGCTGAAATTCGAAGTAGGTTTCCAGGCGGGCGAGGATGGGCATCTCGGGAATATAACACGCGCGCTGGGCGGGTTCCCAGAAATTCTCCAGCAGGGCGCGGCAGAAGTCTCGGGTCGCGCCCACGCTTTCAAAGATTGCCCATCCCGCCATCGATCATGAGTTCGCTGCCAACCGTAAATGCAGATTCGTCGGAGGCGAGGAAGACAATCGCGTGGGCGATCTCGCTGGGCTTTCCGAAGCGGCCGGCAGGGACCTGGCTCTCAATGGAGGCGGCTACCGACCGGATTTCGGTCTCGGACAGGCCCAACTTGCTATAAAGGGACGTCGAGATGGGACCGGGGCTGACGGCGTTCACGCGGATGCCGCGCGATATCAGTTCGCCGGACAAGGTGCGGGCGAGTGACAGGAGCACCGCCTTTGTGGCGCCGTAAACGCTAGTGTTGGGCATGCCTATGTGCGCGTTGAGCGATGCGTTCAGTACAATCGACGCGGGATCGGCGAAGATTGGTAACAGCGCCTGCACCAAAAAAAACGGCCCCTTGAGGTTGATCGCAAAGGAGCGGTCGAACGCCGCCTCGTCCCATTCAGCGACGGGCTTGAGTTCGGCGATGCCCGCGTTGACGAACAGGACGTCCAGTGCGCCGAATTCCCGGCCAATGACCTCTGCAACCGCCTTCTGCGCGGCGGCATCGCTCGCGTCGGATGGGATGATCAACACCCCGGTCCCGAGTTCTTGGCGGGCAGCCTCGAGAGTCGCCGAGTTCTTGCCGGTGATGGCGATGCGCGCGCCTTCGCTCAAAACCGATGAGCGGTTTCCAGGCCGATGCCGCTGGTCCCGCCAGTGATGAGAGCACGCTTCCCCTGAAGCCTTTCCACGGATATTTTCTCCTTTTCCAGCCGTATCGTCGACTAGGCTTGTGTTGATTATCCAGCGAGTAAAAGGATGCAGACGGTGGCCCAGACGGCAAGCCGCCGCCGAGCAAGCCGGATCGCCGAATCGAGCAACCTTTACGTTATGGTCGGGCGCACCTAGGAAAGAACGGGCGTGCCGCAACGCGGTAGCATGAAATAGAGGGATCGAATGTTCACATGGATCTGCCCGACCTGCGGGCGCGAGGTGCCCCCGTCCTACGACGCCTGCCCGGACTGTGCGGCCAGAGAGAAAGCCCGCGGGGAACCCGCGCAAGCCCCAGCTCAAACTGCGCCACCCAGCCCACAGGGCGCCCTTGCGGCGCCCTCCGCTCCGCCCGTTTACCCGCCGCCAGCCGTGGCGCCGCTGCAGACCGCGCAGTATGCCGCTCCTCCCGCACATGCCGGACTGCCCACATGGCTGATGGCCATCCTCTTCGCGTTCGCGTTTGTGGGTGTGGGCGCCGGCGTGTACTTTGCAGTGCAGTATTTCCGAGGCGGGACTCAGGCCGCATCCACGCCGGTCGAGACTGTCACGGCGAAGAATCAACTCAAACAGAATCCCCTGCAAAAGTATGTCGAGGTGTCCGGTATCCGCTTCGTGGAGACGCCGCGGCACGAGACCGAAGCCCGCTTCGTGGTGGTCAACCATTCCGGCGCGGACATTGCGGACCTCGCCGGCACGGTGAACATTTGGGGTCGCACCGCCAAATCCGAAGAGGAAGCCGCCGGCAGTTTCAGCTTCAAGATGCCATCACTGAAGCCTTACGAGTCTAAAGAGGGGGTGGCGCCGCTCTCGACCAAGCTCAAACCATACGAATTGCCGGACTGGCAAAACCTCTCGGCCGAGGTGCAGATCACTTCGCCGCAATAGCGCCGGTCAGGATGCCGGCCAGCGCGTTTTGGCGGTAGTCGAGGATCGGCTGTGGCTGCTTGCGCACGGCCAGCCGGTGCGCCAGCCTGCCCAAGGCTCCGAAGGGCAATGCGTAATCCAGGCAGTCGGAAACCAGCGCTCCGTATTCGGTGGGTTTGAAACCGTGCCGGTGATGCCAGTGGGTGTAAGGACCCGCCGCCTGCTCGTCTACGAAGAAGAATGGCGGCTCATACTCCGTAATTACCGTCTGCCAATGCAACGGCAACCCCAGTCAGCGGATCTGGTAGTCGATCTTGGCGCCCTTTTGCATTTGAATACGTTCGGGGCGACATGATGCGCAAATTGAGCCACGGCGGCGTGATGCGTGCCAGGTTGTGGGGATTCTCGAAGAACGCGAAAGCTTCCCGTAACGAGACCGGCACGGCTATCGAACATTCCAGGCGGTACATCCTCATCTTAGCCATTAGACGATACTCGACGGTCATTCGAACCGTACATCGTCGATCAGCAGGTCGAACTTGCCGAGCGTGGGTGAACTGCCAAAGAAGACGCCCATCAGGTCATGTCCGTCCGTCCCATTGAACGCCTTCAGCGGGAAAGTGAACTGCTTCCATTCGGCGCCCGCTGCAAAATTCTGCGCCGCGGGCTGATAGCCGAAACTCTGCGCGAAGATCATTAACGTGTAGGCTCGCCCTTCGCCCTTGGCCCAGAATGATAGCGACTTCTTCCCGGACAGATTGGCCGGCGTCATCGTCGCTTTGCCCGGAGAAAATAGCGCGCCCGCCCATACCGCCGGCGCCTTGCCGGCGGCCGCTTCGCCGGAAATTTCGAGGCATCCCTGACTGCCGTGTGCGCCCCCCGCAGCGATCTTGATCGTAGCCGTGGACTTTCCGCCGATCATGGAATCGGTCGAGACCACCCATCCGGCGCCGAACTTTGCCTCCGGCTTGGCCTGCTCGAAATCGCTGACCAGTCCGCTCTCGGAACCGGCCGGGGGCGCTACGGCGGCTTGCGCTTTGGCTTGTTCTTTTTCTCTCGCGATGGCGGCGCTGAATCTGGCACGATCCGCCGCCACACCGTCTTTCCACACGCCGGCTATGTCGCGCGTCGCCAGAATATCGCTCGATGGATTGCCATTCACCAGCAGCAGGTCCGCGCGCTTGCCGGGCGCGATCATGCCGCGATCGTCCAAATGGAAAATGCGCGCGGCGGCGGAAGTGGCGCCAATCAACGCCTCCGTGGGAGTTAGCCCAGCATCCACCAGCAATTCCAGCTCGCGATGCTCGGTGGCGCCCGGTGCGGTTCCGGGATTCGGCACGTCGTCACCCACCAGAATCGGCACGCCGGCCGCCTTCAACTGTTTGACGGCCTCGAAGGAACCGGCACAGCTTAGCTTGTTGGGAAGCGTGAAGGCCTTCTTCAGATTGGTAATGTCGGATGAGTCGAGATACGGGGAAAGATGCGCGTCGGCGATGAGCGGCTCACCGCCGGCCGTGCCGCACACACTCTGCAACACCGTCAGCGTGGGAATCACGAAGGCATGGTGCGAGGCGACCAGACGCCCGAAATCCGGCTCGGATTTCGCCCCGGCGAACAGATGCGCCAATCCGTCCGCTCCCGCATTGATGGCTTCCTCCGCATCTTGCAGCGTTCCGATATGTACCACGGCCAGCTTGCCCCGCTTGTGCGCGGCGGCAATCGCGGCGGCCAGCGTCTCCTTGCTCAGGGTGGGCCGGTGTCCACCGTACAAGGTGGCATCGTCCAAGATCAGCTTGATATAGTCCGAACCTTCTGCGATGCGCGCATCCACGAACGCCTGCGCCTCCGCCGGGTCGGACAGCGTCGGAATTTTGATGCCGTACTCGGTGCCATGCCCGCCCGGCGCGGTAACCAGTGTGCCCGCCGAATATAGATCCGCGCGATCCGAAGCTTGACCTGCGCTCTGCTCCTTGCGCATTCCGGCGGCGAAATGAACTTCGGTGAACATATCCATCACCGTGGTGACGCCGAACATGAGCTGCTGTTTGAGCATGTCCCGCGTCCAGACATGCGCGTGGGCGTCGATCAGTCCGGGCAGCAACGTCTTGCCGCTGCCATCGAGGACCTGCGCGCCCGCTGGGATAGCGATGTTGGGGCCCAGCGCTTCGATGCGCCCATCGCGCACAAGCACGTCGGCCGTCGGGATGACGCGCGTGCCGTCGAACACGCGCACGTCGCGAAACACCAGCGGCGGTGCGGCGGGCGAGACCCGAAGGGCTGCAATCAAGAACCCAAGCGCGAGAAAAGTTCTGCGTAATGGCATGCTATGCTACCAGCTTAACTGGGCCGGTGACCTCCAAAATAAAACGTCCGAAAACCGCCGCGGAGCGCCGCGCGCGCGTTGACCGCATCCTGCAAGGGCTGGACGAGATGTATCCCAACGTCACCTGCGCGCTCCATCACAACAATCCCTGGGAGCTGTTGGTGGCGACCATACTTTCCGCGCAATGCACCGACAAGGTCGTGAACGAAGTTACTCCCGGCTTGTTCGCGAAATATCCCACCCCGCGCGACTTTGCCTCTGTACGTCCGGAGGTTCTGGCGCAGGATATCCGCAGAACGGGTTTCTTCAACAACAAGGCAAAGTCCGTAGTAGGCGCGGCCCAGAGAGTAATACGCGATTTTCGCGGCGAAGTTCCGAAAACAATGGATGAGATGCTCTCCATCCCCGGCGCTGCCCGCAAGACCGCCAACGTGGTGCTGGGCACAGCGTACGGGATTGCGGTGGGGGTGGTGGTGGATACGCACGTGCAGCGCATCTCACGGCGCCTGGACTTGACGAAACAGACTGATCCCGTCAAGATCGAGCGGGACTTGATGAAGATTATTCCGCAAGACCATTGGATACTCTTCTCGCACCAGATCATCCATCATGGGCGCGCTCTGTGCCAGGCCCGTAAGCCGCGTTGCGCCGAGTGTCTGCTGGACCCGGTTTGCTACGCCAAAGACAAGACTACCTGACGCGAGCGGGTCTGTCATCCGCGCATCAGGAGCTGCGCCACCACGTCCTCGCAATGCGCCACATAGCGGTGTACGAGTTCCTGCAACGGGATCGGTTCGGCAACGCCGATGCGGCAGAGCGTGTCCAGCTTTTCCGCGGGGATGCGGGCGATCACATGAACGATCAGTTCATTAAGCGAGACGCACAAATTCACCAAATCCCTCCAAGACAACTCGTCGTAGCGCTGCGCGGATAGCCAGCCATCTTCGGGATATCCACTGGCGGCGAGCTTCGGCCCGGTGAGTGCGCGCGCGAACCACTGGTGATGCGCTCCCGCCCAGTCGACCAGATGGCCCAATGCCTCCTTGCGAGTCCATCCTGTCCGCTTCAGAGGCGACGGGCCATGCTCCCGGATCAACACGGCCAGACTAATCGTGCGCCGCAAATCGCCGGCGGCCTTAGCCAGCGGGCCGGCGGCCTCGACGGCAACCGGAACGGTGCTCGCGGGCTGACGCGCAGACTTGGCCACCTCTTCGCGATAACTTGCGTACTCGATGCCGAACTCGCGCAACAGCTCCACGGCAATGGAATTCTCGAAGCGCAAAATCCCCAGGAGTAGATGGCAGCAATCGATATGCTGGTGCGCCAGAGCCTGGCTATCGTCGGCGGCATAGGTTAAGGCTCTCTTGGACTCCATGCTCAGCGGCAGATCCACAGATGTACCGCGTTGGATCGGTTGAGGTACGCGCTCTTGGATTCGTTCTCGGATCTGCTCTGCAGCTCCGGCGGGTAGCCTGTCCAGTAAGGCGCGGTCTTCGCGCAGCAGGCCCAGCAACAGATGCTCGGTTTCGATATACGGAGAGCCGAGCCGGGCGGCCTCGTAGCGGGCAAAGAATATGGTGCGGCGCGCCTTTTCGGTGTAACGTTCGAACATGCTCAAGCCTTACCTCAGTATGCCCCAGTGGGCGCCGATTGGTATAGTCTGAGAGACTACCGATGAGACTTTTCCTGGGAGTGGATGGCGGACAGTCCGGCACCACCGCGGTGATCGGCGACGAAACCGGAAGCGTGCTCGGCGCTGGCAGCGGCGGCCCGTGCAATCACACCACAGCCGCCGAAGGTCGCCGGAAACTCGAGCGCGCCGTGGGTGACTCGGTGGCCGCGGCCTGCGCGCAAGCCGGTCTCGATGCGCTCGCCGTACGCTTCGCGGCCGCTTGTTTCGGCATGAGCGGCGGCCCGGAAGATAAGCAAGCTATCCTGCGGGACATCCTGCCGGCCGACCTGTTACTGGTAACCGACGACGCCGTCATCGCGTTGGCGGGCGCTACTGGCGGCGAACCCGGCATCGTGACCATCGCGGGGACCGGCTCCATCGCATTCGGGCGGAACGCGGCGGGAGGCGCGGCGCGCGTGGGCGGCTGGGGCTATATCTTCGGCGATGAAGGCAGCGGATTCGATATCGCGCGCCAAGCCCTGCGCGCCGCTCTGCGGGCCGAAGAAGGCTGGGGACCGCCCACCGCATTGGCGCACGCGTTGCTCGATGCCACCGGCGCCGCGGACGCCAACGGCGCGTTGCATCTCTTCTACACCCCGGATTGGCCGCGATCGCGTATGGCGACGCTCGCCCCCCTGGTGGATGCAGCCGCCATGGCGGGAGACGCCGTTGCGCGCGACATACTGCACAACGCAGCGCAGCAACTCGCCGTGCTGACATCCTCGGTTCGCGGGCAGCTCTGGGGACCCGGCGAAGCCGCGCGCGTGGCCTGGATCGGCGGCGTTTTCCGCAGCCGCATGCTGCTCGAACGCTTTCGAACCCTGGTTGAACTGGAGGACGGCAACCGCACAAGTGCGCCGCTGTATGACCCCGCCACGGGAGCCCTGATTGAAGCCTATCGCGCCGCCGGCCTGACCCCGTCTCCTGACTTCTGACTTCTGTCTCCTGTCTTCTGTTCCAAGAATCCCGCTGAGACCTTGCCATCTTCCACTAACTCATATTCGCCGCTCTTCCAGTCCCGCACTTTGGCTGTCAGCCTCACGGTGCGTAGCGCGTCGTTTCCCGCCACCACCAGCGCCATATGACTTTGGTCCTGCGGATTCCGGCCCGCGAACAACAGCGCATCGCGCTCGGATGAGTATGCCTCCCCGTCCAGCCGGAACACATTCTCGCCGTAGTCCAGACCCAACCCCGCGGCCCACGCCGCCAGCGCGGAGTTTGCCTCCGGACGCCCCACGAAGATCACATCCCGATGCCGCAAGTCTTCGTCCGTCACTTCGAAATCCTTGCGGATCGGAACGGCGCTTTCATACATATCCAGGAAACGTTTCTGCAGTTGCTCGGCCGCATACCGGTTGGCGCCCGCTTCGCGCACGGTGCCGTAAACCAACATCGCCGAGTGCAGCCGGCCCCGGATGTCCGTGGTCACATAAGCCGGCCCGTCCCCCGCATCCACGCTAAACGCCGTCCCCGCCTGGTCCAGGAACGATTGCGCTGTCACCGTCTTCGTGGTGTTCGCGGCGAAATAGTCCCGCATGAGTTTCAGGAAAGCGTCGTCGCCCATATGCCGGCGCAGCGCATCCAGGAACAAGACGCCCTTCGCCGTTTCGAGCGATTGGCGCTCTTCCGGACCCGCCGCCATTTGCAAGCGCCGATAAGCGGCGCGCCGCACATTGACACCCAGTTCCGGATCGTCCGACTTAAGGTCCTGATAATACGCCGCCGCGCCCGCCGCGAACCACACATCCGCATCGCTTGCCGGAAGAATCCAGCCCTTCCAGAGCCGATCCTCGTTAAACGCAATCCCGTGAGCGGAACTGTCCCCCTTGTGCCCGGCCGCCGGCGAGACGCGCGCCTTCTCCTTCGCCGCGACCGCGGCGCGCAGCCCTTCGGAAGCATCGCCGCGGAACAGACGATAGCCGGACGGGAACAGCCCGTCGTTCTTGGCATAGCTATGCCGGCCGCGCTCGCCGGCCTCCCATTCGCGCTGGTTGGGTTTGCCGATCGCCGCCCACACCATCAGGTTCTGCGCCATGTCCGCCGTGGCGATCTTCGCATCCATGGTGGAAGCGCTCACCAGTGGCGCAGTACGGAACGCCAGGAAGCCGAATTGCTCGTCGATCTGCCCGCGATACTGCCGGTAAAGATCCTGCCACGCCGCATCGCGCATCTCCGGGGAATAGGGCACATACTCCGGCTCGCCCCGCGGATCGGGGACGTACTCCAGCCGCACTTGCAGATCCTTGGCGTTGTTGTCGCCCCAATAAAAACCCTCCGTTCCGCCGAACCATTCGTTCTTCGAACTGCGCCACAGTTTGGCGCGCGCGGTGCCCAGTTCGTACATGGCGATCTCGTTGTTCTTGCCGTCGCCGATCAGCCATTCGTTGGTATAGAGGCCGTTGTTACGCGTGCCCAGCCGCGCGACGACTTCATCCACGTTGCCGCCATATTGAATGGCCTGGCGCGCGCGGAAGGCCACCGGCGTACCTTGGATATTGAACGGCGATTGCCGAATGGTGGTTTCGGTGAGCACCATTCCCGCGTCGTTCTGATACCAGTCGGTGCCGCTCTCGATGCCGCCGGGGTAGCTCTGCATAATGATGCGGTGACCGTTCGACGGTTTGATGTCCAGCATCACATTGGTCTGCTCGGCCAGCGTGAGGGGCCACCAAGTGACATGGCCGACGACCATCTTGCCATCGCGCGTGGCGGCGCCCGTAGCGGCGAAGGCGCTGCAATGATCCATGGCGGATTCGCGATTGTGGCCGGCGTAAGACGGCGCATCCAGGCGCAAACCCTCAAGTCCGGTGGGCGTCATCGGCATAGCGTTGGCCAATTCGCCGAGTTCGACCGTGGTGTTGGCCACCACGATATCCAGTAGGTCGATGCGCCGCCCCAGCCACTTCGCGCCGGCATCGGAGGCGCCCTCCGCGACGCCCTTCATTTCTTCCAGAATTTCGCGGTCGAAACCGCGCAGAAACAATGCGTCGACGGTGGTGCGCAACTGGTCCCAGCTCTGCGTTTCGGCCTTGGCTCCCAGTTCGGCGGCGCAGCGATCCAGATATTCCGGAATCTCGCGTGCCATCAAATGTCCGTGCTGGTAGCCCCGCTCGTAGGGCTGGCCTTCGATATGCAGATAGATCCAGCCGGCCGAAGGATACCGGTACGCCGGGCCGAATGTGCGGACAGTATCGGCGGGCGGGTCGCCGGCGGAAGCCGCTTCATCCAGGGAGACGCCCGAGAACCACGCCTTGCCCGTAAACGCGCCGCCGTTGCCCACCGTGAGCAGAATGCGATCCTCCGCGCGGCTGGCCACGAAGCGCAGCGCCAATCGGGTCCACTGCCGCGTACCGCCCAGTGCGGCCGAATGAACGTCGAACGGCATGGACGCCATGGTCAGCACGGCCCCGATGGCGATGGGCGAACGGTCCAGATCGCGCACTTGCACGCCTTCGGTGCGCACCCAGCCGCTCAGCTCGTAGCTGCTGCCGATGCGCAAAGAAACCGGCGCGGACCGGATGCAAGCGTCGGATGAACTACCCGGCTCTACGCGCAGCGATTTGACGCTTTCATGCGAGACGGAAGTGTCGACCGCCAGCGCGCCGCGTTCGGCTGTCCAACCCGTGGCGCCATGGTCGGTCGTGGGTCGAAAAAACGGTGTCCCGGCATGCAGCAGGGTCCCTGCCGGCAAGAAGGCCAGCAGACAGCAAATTACACGAATCACAGTCAGTCCCCCCTTAGTCTTTTATACACCCTATGGCACCTGCTATACTGCGCTTCTTGCTGACTTTCCTTTGCCTGGCCAGTTACGAGAAGGGCCACGACTTCCTGCGCGAAGCCAAGCGCCAGGGTGCGCGCGTGTTCCTGATTACGTCCCTGAGCCTCAAGGACAAAGCCCAGTGGCCGCGCGAAAGCATCGACGATATCTTCTACATGCCGGACCAGGACAAATCCTGGAACCGCAACGATACGCTGCTGGCCATCAGCCATCTAGCGCGCATGGAAGCGATCGACCGCGTGGTGGCGCTAGACGATTTCGATCTGGAAATGGCAGCCGCGCTGCGCGAGCATCTGCGCATTCCGGGCATGGGCGAGACCACCACGCGATACTTTCGCGACAAGCTTGCCATGCGCATGCAGGCTGCGGAAGCGGGGCTGCAAGTGCCGGAATTCGTGCACGTGCTGAACGACGCCAAGGTGCACGAATTCACAGAGCGCGTGCCCCCGCCGTGGGTTTTGAAGCCGCGCGGAATGGCGGGCGCCATCGGCATCCAGGTGCTGCACTCGCCCAACGATCTGCGCGTAGCCGACCACGCGCTCGGCGATCGCCGCTCGTTTTTCCTGGTGGAGCGATACATTGCGGGCGATGTTTGCCACGTGGATTCCATCGTCTACGAGAACCAAATTCTCTTCGCCGTGGCCAGCCAGTATGGCTATCCGCCGCTGGATGTCTCCCACCGCGGGGGCGTCTTTACCACGCGACTGCTCGATCGCGGCTCTGCCCATGCGGAAGCTTTGCTGGCCGGCAACCAACGCGTGCTGGCGGCCATGGGACTGCTGCGCGGCGTCTCCCATACCGAATTCATCAAAGGCGAGGACGGCGTTCTTTACTTTCTGGAAACGTCGGCCCGCGTGGGAGGAGCGCACATCGCGGAGCTGGTGGAGGCCGCTACTGGTCTGAACCTGTGGGGCGAGTGGGCTAAAGTGGAGATCGCCGGCGGCAAGCTGCCCTATGCGCCTCCAGCGCCCGCCAACGATTACGCCGCGCTGCTGGTATCGCTCGCCAAACAGGAACAGCCCGATACATCCGGCTACAACGATCCGGAGATCGTGTGGCGCATGCAACGGCCGCACCACGTGGGGATGATCGTGAAATCCGCGCGCCGCGAGCGCGTCGCCGAGTTGCTCGACCAGTATGTCGAGCGCGTCAAGAAAGACTTCGCCACGGTTGCGCCGCCGCGCGACAAACCCACCAACTAACCCTATGTCCACTAAAGCCGCCACCGCCCGCACTAAGTTGTCACAGGCGCAATGGGCGGCTCTCATGCTGCTGGTCGTTTCTATATTCATTAACTACATCGATCGCAGCAATCTCTCGATCGCCGTAGCCTTGCCGCCTCCGAAGGGACTGAGTCTGGACCCCCAACTGAAAGGTTACCTGCTTTCCGCATTCTTCGCGACCTATGCGTTGTTCCAGTTGCTGGGCATTGTGGGATTCGTTCTCGACCGCGTGGATGTGAGCTGGGTTTACGCCATCGCATTCTTCGTGTGGTCCTTGGCTACCGCAGCCACGGGTCTGGCTAGCGGTTTCGCCGCCCTGTTCGCTTTGCGGTTGCTGCTCGGGATGGGAGAGTCGGCGGCGTACCCCTGTTATTCGAAGACTTTCGCGACGTATTTTCCGGAGCATCACCGCGGACTCGCCAATGGTCTGATAGACGCCGGGTCGAAATTCGGTCCGGCTCTGGGAATGCTTGTCGGCGGCTTGCTGATGGCGCGTTTCGGATGGCGGCCTTTTTTCATAGTTCTGGGCGCCGCCAGCCTGGTCTGGCTTATTCCTTGGCTGCGGTGGATGCCGCGCGGAGAAGGCATCGCCACTCAGCACGCCGCGCATGCCGCGCACCCGCCACCCGGCGTCCTGCATATCCTCGGGCAACGCTCCGCCTGGGGATCTTTCGGCGGATTGTTTTGCGGCAACTACTATTGGTATTTTCTGCTCACATGGCTGCCCTCTTACATGGTGAAGGAACGCCACTTTTCGGATAACCATATGGCGAACATGAGCGCGTTGGCGTTTCTGGCCATCGGGGTTTCCTCGGCGCTATGCGGGTGGCTCTCCGACCATTGGATCGCCGCGGGCGCTACTCCCACGCGTGTGCGTAAGACGTTCACCGTCGGCGGTTTGGTGTTATCCACCGTCATCCTGCCGGTGGCCATGGTGGAAAGCAAGGACCTGTCCATGGCCCTGCTGTTCCTCGCCTGCATCTTCTTCGGGATGTGGAGTTCCAATCACTGGGCACTCATCCAGACGCTGGCCGGACCGCCGGCCGCGGGCAAATGGACCGCGGTGCAAAACGGCGTCGGCAACCTGGCTGGAGTGGCTGCGCCGGCGCTCACCGGCCTGGTCGTACAGCGCACCGGCCAGTTCTTCTGGGCGTTTGCGGTGGCTACCGGCATCGTGCTGGCGGGAGCGTTTTTCTATATGTTCGTGATCGGGCGCATCGAGCAGGTAGATTGGAGCAGGCGCTAGCGCAGCAAGGTGAAACCCGCGGCGCCTTTCAATCCGCGATCGAATGTGATGCAGTCTTCACACCCCGCCTCGCGGCAGATATCACCAATTACATAATCCGCAAAGTCGCCTCTACCATCGCAAAAGGCGTCCAGGCTGCGGCGAACCAGGATATCGTTCCCGAGTTGGAACTGCTTGGTCCTTAGGATGAGTTCGAGAGCGCGGATGATTTCCGCTTTAGCTTGGCCATACGTCCTGCTTAGGACCCAGACCGTTTCGCACAGCACCAAGGCGGAGATATACAAAGGATCGCCCGTTCGGTGCGCATGTTCCACGAGTCCGACGGCCAAGGCCGTCTGCTGGGCATCGTCCGCCACCAGATATCGAACAAGGACATTGGTGTCCAGGCCCCTCATGTTCCCGAATAGCCGCGAGCGATGGCTTCATTCATTTCCTCAATGGAGGGGGGAGTCTTTCGTGTACTGCGAATGATGCCTTTGAGTTCGCGAATATCCACGTTCTTGGCTCGCATGACCACGTGTCCTCGCGGGTCGACTTGGAACTCTACCCGGTGACCGGGCTCGAGCCGCAAAAGGTCGCGAATCCGCTTCGGAATGGTGATCTGTCCCTTGCTGGTTACGGTGCTGGCTGCTGTAGTATTCATGCTCCTTACATTATAGAAAATTCCTTACCTGGCTGCAAGTTTGTTTGGGGGGATCCCTTCGTGGAGATCCGGGAGGGAGAACCTGAAATTGCCGTCACCTTCGGGCAAGAAGATGCGGGATGCCCGCGGGCTTCCATCGCCGTCACCTCTCAGAGCAGGCCGTTCTCTTCAAGTAATCGCCGCAGGAAAGTTCCGATCTTTACAAACTCGTCGTAGGTAACGGGCTTCCGGAAATAGCCTGCGCCTAGTTTAGCCGCCTCGTTGCGATCCGCAGGTGAATCCGAGGAAGTGACCATGAGCACCGGAAGATTCTTGAATTTGTCACTGGCGCGAATTCTCCGGAGCACTTCAAATCCATCGATTCTCGGAAGATTGATATCAAGCAGCAGAACGTGCGGGCAGGTTGCGTCCGGATCGTTTTCCGCTTTCACAATGACGTCGATGGCTCGCTCACCGTCCGGCGCAATGTAGACTTCGAGCGGCAGGTTTTCCATTCTGATGGCCTCGCGCACCAGCAGAGCGTCCGGCAGGTTGTCCTCAGCCAGCAAGAGATTAAACGGCGGCGGAATGGACTCGCGGGGCATGTTCGGGGACGGTGAAGAAGAAGGTCGCTCCTTGCCCAGGTGAGGATTCGACCCAGATTCGTCCGCCATAACGCTCAACCACTCGCTGGCAAATCGCCAGCCCGATACCGGTGCCGCTGTATTTTTGGTCGCGATGGAGCCGCTTGAAAACACCGAAGATTACCTCCTTGTAATGGGAATCGATGCCGATGCCGTTGTCCTGCACGGCAAAGCGCCAGGCGGCGCCCTTGAAGACCGCCGAGATACGGATTTGGGGCCGGTCTTCCTTTCGATATTTCAGGGCGTTGCCGATGAGATTCTGAAATACTTGTTGCAGGTGCGACTCACTCATGTACACTTGTGGCAGCGCATCATAGGTAACCGTCGCGTCGTTTTCCCGGATTGCTTCCGCCACGCTGGAGAGAGCGTGCTGCAAAGCGGCCGATGAATCCACTGCAGTCATGTTGCCGTCAATGACGCCAACTCTCGTATAGGTGAGCAAGTCATTGATGAGCGTCGCCAAACGGCGCCCGCCTTCCGTCAGGAATCCAAGAAACTGCCTTCCGTCGGCATCCAAAAGGTCATTGTACCGCTTCGCTACAATTTCGCTGTACACTGCTACATTCCGGATGGGCTCCTGCAGATCGTGACTGGCGGAATAGGCGAACTGTTGGAGGTCGTCATTGGCCCGCCGCAGTTCCTCCTCCCGCTCCTTCTGCTCGTGAATATCCGTGTTCGATGCAATCCACATGGAGATATTACCCTCCGCGTCCCGCATCGCGTGAGCCCGGGTCAGATGCCACCGGTACGCGCCGTCGGCACGGCGAAACCGATGCTGAAATTGGAACGGCTCGCCGGTTTCGATGGATTGCCGCCAGCTCCGCACGTTAGCTTCGACATCGTCGGGATGCACTACCTGGGCCCAGCCCCAGTTCTCGATCTGTCCAAGAGGCAGCCCTGTGAATTCCGTCCATTGCCGGTTGAAGTAGTCCGCGTCGCCAGCGGGTGTGGCGGTAAAGATCTTTTGGGGCATGGATTCGGCCAGGAAACGAAAGCGCTCGCGCGCCTTCTCGGCATCTCGCAGGGCCTCTTCCCGGTCGCGCAGCGCCGTCCTGAGATTGCTGTCCCGCGACTGGATGCCGGCCAGCATCTCGTTGAATCGGTCAACCAGGGCGCCCAACTCGTCGCCGGACATTTTCTGCGCACGCACGCTGTAGTCGCCAGTCTCGGATACCGACCGGGTCGCACCAACCAGCCACGAAATAGGCGTCGCGATCACGGCGCGCAGTTTCGACGAAAGCAAAAATGCTATTACACTTGAAACCAGCAGAACGCCAAGGACGGTGGCGCCGTATAATTTCATGCGTTCGGAGATTTCATCCAGATCGTAGAGCAACACTAATGTCCCAACGCGGCGGCCGCTGAGAATAATAGAGCGTGAGACGGTCAGGCCGCTGTTAGTAAATCTAAGTTGGTCCTGCGCATCGGCTGGCGGACATCCGGTACCCGCATCCGGGCGCGAGTATTTGGCGAATACAGTTCCGTCCGGCTCGTAGATACAGGCGGCGGCCAGATGCGTCCGGGCGCGCAACGCCGCCAGCGTCTCCGCCGCCACCTGCGGATCGTTGAAGGCCAATGCCGCGGTGCTGTTCTCGGCGGCCATCTGGGCGAGCGCGGATAGATCGCGCCGCAAATCCCGGCGGAAGAGAAGTGAGTCGGCGGCCACGATGCCGACGCCGGCCAGCAGCAGAGCCGATGTGGTGGTCGCCATGATGATGATCATCAGCTTTTGCTTGATCGGTATGTCGCGAAAAGTTAGCATGGCCGGCGCCCTGGCACTTGGTTCACCTATCATTCAACGGATTTCGCTACATTCAACAGTCTGGAGCTGAGCTTGATTCCGGCATTCTCCGCCGCGGTCTGATTGATTTCGAACCGCACGCGCCGGTTTTCCATGACGAAGGCGACCATGCCGCCGGCGCGGACGAAAGTCTCCCCTTCGCCGATAGTAAGAACTCCGGGACCCAAGCCCGGAAGGATTTTGGAGACTTCTTTTTCCGGTCCGCCCACAAACAGCAACTGGCACGATTTCGGCGGGGGCGCGCGCTTTAATCTCTGGGCCGCCACCTTCCGGCCGTTCACCACCTCTCCCGCCACTATCTGATCCAGCGCGCTCCCGAAAGGATCGTCTCCCAGAACGCAGATGGCGATCGGCGAATCCGAAGCCGCGAATGCCGCCGCCGGCCATTCAATGAACTTAGTGAAGTTTAGCAGAAACGCCGCTTTCACCTGGTACTCCGTGGGTTCCTCCGCCGCCAGGCAGGAACACGGCAGACCTAAGGCGAAAGCTACGGCCAGGCATACCGGCACGGCGGGATGGCTCAGCAACCGGCCAGAGTGTTTCCATCGGCGGAAGCCGTTGCGCGTCACCTGCTCCATGTCAATCTTGCGTAGGCGCTTCTCACTATGCCGACCGGTCCGTTCTCCAAATGCCACGATTGGAACAGATTCTGCCCCACTAAGGAGAGTTCCAATTGATGGCTGAATTGCCAGCCAAGGCGCACATCTCCCGTGGAATAGGCCGGGACCGCGAGAGCCGGCAGAGCGCTCACATATCGATAGGCAAGATCCAATTGTAGCTTCTTGGAAAGGTCGAACGCAGACTGCACGGAAACCTGGTGCTGCGGACTGGCCCCCGAAATAGAGGAGGGAGGCTCGACGTTGTCGATGTCGTGAGCGGATCCAGACACGTCCATATGCAGATACGAATAAGAGCCGCGCAGACGCCAAAAGCTGGAGGGCCTCCATTCCGGCGCGACTTCGACGCCTTTGGTATAGGCGAGGAGACCATTACCGAATTCCGCCGGCAGCAGAAGATGCGTGGGGGCCGGTTCATCTTCGACGTAAGTCGCTCCCGTGATGTCCTCGCTTTCGAGATCGTGGTAGTGGTTATAGAAGGCCGCGATATCCAGATATAGGGCTTTGCCGAGGATGCGGCGGTAGCCCAATTCGGAGCCATTGAGCTGTTCCGGCGCGAAGAAGGAATTGGCGTTGAATCGCGCCAGATACGGCGTGCCGTTTTTCAGTATTCCGACTAAACCCAGGAGATAGAAATCCTCTTCGGCGTCGGAAGGCGTGCGCAGGGCATGCGTAAAGGCGGCCCAGACGGTTTGCCTTTCGCTGGGCGTCCACAGCAGCCGGACGCTTGGCTGGGGAGCGATGCCGGTGAAATTCGTGCGCACGAGTTTAGTTCCAAGGATCAAAGTCAAGCGGCGATCCACCAAGCCGATTTCATCCTGCACGAACCCGGTAAAGAGATAGTCCGTCCGTTTCAGCGGAAGGAACTGCAGCCCCGAAACCACTTCCGTGTCGTCAACCGGATCGACACGCGCTCCCAGGCCCCATGAAAGCTGTTGGCGGAACGGCAATCGCACGCGCTGCAGGAAATCGATGTCGAAGGTGTTGCGGATCTCCGCAAAGTTCGCCCCTTCGCGATCGGTGCGATCCCAGTAAGCCTGTAAATGGATGTCGTTGCCGTCGTTGACGACTCTTTCCCAGCGGGCCATCACGTTCTCGCCGGAGAGCAGCGCGTTGGAGTTTATGGTCTGTGAATACGGCGGCGTATAACTGGTGGCCCCAACGCTCTCGCCGGCTTCCTCGTCATACACATCGCCCTGCAGGGTAAAGGTGTCGCGATTATGCTCTTCCCAGTCCAGGCGAAAACCGGCTTGGGCGGCGCGCCAGTCGTCATAATTCTCCCCGGAATCGTGTTCGGGGCCGCGCGTAAAACCTTTGCCGTAGACTCGATAGTTGAAGTCGTCGCCGTTGCCGCCCCCGTACCGGGCATTCAGAAAGCCCTGTTCGAAGTTTCCCCCGCCCGCGGAGATCAGCGTTCCCTTAGTCTCTTTGGCGCTCTTCGTGATGACGTTGATCACACCGTTCACCGCATTCGGCCCCCAGATGGTGCCGCCGGGGCCGCGGATCACTTCGATCCGGTCGATATCCTCCATCATGGTGTCTTGCACATCCCAATACGTCCCATCGAAAAGGGGCGTATAAACGGTGCGGCCATCGATGAGCACCAGAACGGATCGTGTCAGATTCGTTCCAAAGCCGCGAATCCCGATCGACCAGGTATTGGAGTCGATGCGGGCGACCTCCACGCCGGGCGCGAGCCGCAGCGCCTCCGGGATGCAGGTGGCGCCGGATCGTCGAATATCCTCTCCGGTGATGACGTAAATGGCAGCCGCGGTCTGAAAGGCCTTAGCCGGCTCTTTGGAGGGCGTCGTCACCTCGATTTGGGACAGATCTTCGAGGCTGAGGGTCTTAAGCGCCGCAGCTCCCGTCTGGTCCGCCCCGCCCGGCTGTGGTTGATCGCCCCTCACGAGCGGCGCCGCCGCGAAGAGAAGGCCTAGAACCCGCAGACATTTCACAGGGACGAGGCCCACTGGGCCATCGAAAATAGCATATACGCTCCAGGTTTAAAATTAAGACGGGTTCAGTTACCACCGCAACGGAGCACACTGCATCAAGCTCAGTTTAGATAACACGCCCCGCCACGCGCCGGACGGCCGCGAAGCCTCGCGAATAGCGGTCCGTTTGATGCGGACCATCGGGAACTGAGCAAGATTCCGCGGCGTTCCAAATGGCAAAAGCACCCGATCGCTGTTTTCGGCGGTCACCATATTCCCCGCATGCGGACGTATGCGCGGCACGGTCATGCGCGCACGCCTGCCCTATTTCCGGTTTGGATAAGACTAGCAATCCTCGTGCCACAGTGGATTTCCCGGCAAGCCCGGTAGGTGCGAGACCCCCGTGCCAAAACGGTCCATTCTGTTGGGCAGGAAATTGTCCAGTGTGCAGAAATTGTATCATTATCACGAATTGGCTCCGCCGATTGCCTTTTGTGCATCCCGGCGCGCGGGCCATCCCGCCCACAAGCAAGCGTTATGCTGGGATGATGCTGCCAGAGGCACGCGAAGCGAGCTCGGACGGGCTTGATCCCGGCGAATTCCTGCTGCACGTCTCGCACGATTTGAGGACCGCTCTTCGAGCTATTCGAGTGCACGCCGACTTACTCTTGAAGGGCCGTCCGGCGGCGGCGCCGGACCTGGAAGAACGCCTCGGGTACATCGTCAACGGAGCCAAAAAGATCGATCTGTTGGCCGATGGCATCGCCAGTTATTCGATTGCGCTGCAAATCCGGAGGGAATCGTTCCAACCCGTGCCCATGGACGTGCTGTTTCGCGCTGTCTTGGCCAAGTTGGACAAAGAACTCCGCGCCAACGGCGCCGGCGTCGCCAACGACAAGCTGCCGCGAGTTTCGGGAGACCCGGACCGGCTGATGGAGGTCCTCGATAACCTGATCCGAAACGCTCTTCGCCACCGGAATGCAACCCCCGCTCCTCAAATCCAATTAACCGTGGAACGACTGGCCGAGGAATGGCTCTTCACTGTGCGCGACAACGGTCCGGGAGTTCCGGCGGCCTACCTGGAAAACATCTTCCGGCCGTTCGTGCGCCTGGAAGTCAATCGGGTCCCGGGACCGGGTCTCGGCCTGGCGATTTGCCGGGCAATCCTGGGGCGGCACGGCGGCCGGATATGGGCCGAATCGACGGATGGCGCAGGAGGCGTGTTCCGTTTCACCCTCCCGGCGGATTGATTGTGCCGACAGCGCTTATGTGCCGACCCCGGCACTCTGCGCATTCCGGCCCTCGAACGTGTGCAGCTTGCCGTGGAGGGTGCGCAGGCAAACGCCCAGCACCTTCGCGGCACGGCGTTTATTGTTATTCGTGTGTCTCAGCACCAGACGGATATAAGCCTCTTCCACCTCGCGCATCTCGGCGCCCGCCCGAACTGTCAGCACGTCCTCATCCTGTAGACTCTGCGGCATGACCGATTGCCGCGGCTCTGGCAGGAAAGCGCCCGGAAGATGTTGAAGCTGGATTTCGCCTTTACCCGCCACGATGACGGCGCGCTCGATCGTGTTTCGCAGTTCGCGGACGTTTCCGGGCCAGGCGTTGGCGTTCAACCGCGCCAGCACTTCGGGACTCAGATGAGTGACCCGGCAGTCGTGCTTTTGGTTCAAGTCTCCGATCAGAGCCGCCGCGATCGATGGAATGTCCTGCTTACGTTCGCGTAGAGGCGGTAGCGCAATGTGGAACACGTTGAGGCGGTAATACAGATCCTCGCGAAGGTGCTTCTCCTGTATTGCCTTTTCGGGCGAGCGGTTGGTCGCAGCCAAAACCCGGACGGAGATCGGAATATCGCTGCCGCCGCCCAGCCGGCGTACTTTAGACTCCTCGATTACGCGCAGCAGCTTGGCTTGCGTGGCAATCGGCATCTCTCCGATCTCATCGAGCAGCAGCGTCCCGTTTTGAGCTTGTTCGAAACATCCCGCGCTGCGCGCCGCCGCGCCCGTAAAGGCGCCTTTTTCGTGGCCGAAGAGTTCGCTCTCCACCAAGCTCTCCGGCAATGCGGCGCAATTGACGGCCACAAACGGGCCGCCGCTTCGCGGGCTCAGGCGATGAATCGCGCGCGCCACCAGTTCCTTGCCCGTGCCGCTTTCACCGGTGATCAAAACCGAGGCGGTAGTCGGCGCCACCTGCCGAATCAGCGAGAAAACTTCTTTGATTGGCGCGGAATCGCCCACCATCTCCCCCAAGACACCCTGATAACTGAGTTGCCGGCTCAGGCGATCGGTCTCCGCGGTGAGGCGGCTCTGCTGAATCGCCCGCTCCAGAAGGGCGCGCATGACGCCGGGCTGCACCGGTTTCTCGAGAAACCAGAAAGCCTTGAGGTCATGCACAATCGAAATCGCCCGGTCGATACTTCCGAATGCCGTGAGCACGATTGTCGGAGTACGGTCGCCGTGCGCGGCCAGTTCCTTCAGGAGCTCGACGCCGTCCATGCCCGGCATCATCAAGTCTGTCAGGATAACGTTAGCCGGAAACGACGCCAACCTCTCCAGAGCCTCCGTGCCGTCCGCGGCTGTAGCTACCTGAAAACCAAAGGCCGAAACCATCTCGGCCAGGTCGGATCGCTCGACCGCGTCGTCGTCCACCACCAGCACTTGAGCTGACATTCCCCTCCTCCCTGCCCCTCGCCCATTCTAACCCACGAATTAACGAATTCGGAAATGGGCTGACTTCGGCCCGCGGCCATCACTGAATACCTGCCGAGCCTAGGCAATCTGCGTGCCAATGGCCGCGGAAACGGAGATGGCCTTCCAATCGATCGGACCTAAGAAGTTCGGCGCGAACGGAACGATGCGTGCTTAGAATTGAACACTTGCCGATAAAGAATCTGGCCTTCTCGCAGCCGGTTGTCGGCTCGTGCGCCAAAACGGCGCTTCGACTACAATGAAGTGCAACCAGGGAGACAACATTGCCCGCAACAGCAAAATTATTGAACGACACGCTTCGCAACGACGACGGAGACCTGCTAAACGAATGGATCGCTCTGCAGACGAAGACGTCCGGCCGTCGGATGAGCGCGGCCGACGAAAAGCATCTAGCAACAAATTGCCGCGAATTCCTGGCATCCCTCCGCGAGGCGGCCCAAAACGACGGCGACGACATCTCGAAATCCGAGTGGAGCGGTATCCGCGACTTTCTCGCGCAGTTCTCGGCTTCGCGCGCCCGAGCCGGTTCCCCGCCTATCGAGACCGCCATGTTCATCTTCTCGTTGAAAGAAGCGGTGTTCAGCCGAATGCGGCGGAATTCGAGCGATGCCCAGGAACTGGCCGACGCGATCTGGAAAGCCACGCTCCTTCTCGACCGGCTCGGCCTGCTCACCATGGAGGCGTTTCAGAAGACCCGCGAAGAGGTGATCGCGCGCCAGCAGCAGGAACTTCTCGAACTGTCGACGCCCGTCGTCCGCCTATGGGATAACGTCCTGGCTCTGCCGCTGATCGGCACACTGGACAGCGCCCGGACGCAGGTCGTGATGCAGAATCTGCTGGAGGCCATCGTACAAACGCGCTCCGATATCGCGGTGATCGACATCACGGGCGTTCCCACAGTGGACACTTTAGTCGCGCAGCATCTATTGAAAACCGTGGCGGCGGCGCGTCTCATGGGGGCCGATTGCATCATTAGCGGAATCCGTCCGCAGATCGCGCAGACCATTATCCATCTGGGCGTAAACCTGGAAGACGTGACCACCAAGGCAACGCTGGCCGACGCTTTCGCCGTCGCGCTGAAACGCACCGGCTATGCGGTAACGCGGGTCAAGAATTCCAACGGAAACGCGAGTTAGGAGACACGACGGCGTGGAACGAATTCCGATCCTGAAAATGGGCGAGTTCCTCCTGGTCACGATCCAGGTGGACATGCACGACCGGCTGGCCCTTGCGCTGCAAGACGATCTGACCCAACAAATCGTAAAATGGCATACCCACGGGGTACTGATCGACATCTCCGCCCTCGAGATGGTGGATTCGTTCATCGGCCGCATGCTGAGCAATATTGCCAATATGGCGCGGCTGCTGGATGCCCAGACCGTCGTGGTGGGCATGCAGCCGTCGGTGGCGATCACGCTGGTCGAGCTAGGCTTGCCGATGAAAGGCATCCGCACTGCACTGGACGTAGAGAAAGGCATGCGGACCCTGCGCATCCATCTCGGTTCGAACGGAGACCTCCAGGACTGCGATGGAAACACAGAAATCTGAGGCGCACGAGATTCGGACTTCCCAGGACATCGTCGGCGTCCGGCAGGCGGTCCGCCGGTGTGCGGTCGAACTAGGTTTCAACCTGGTGGACCAGACGAAGATCGTTACCGCAACCAGCGAATTGGCGCGCAACACTCTGGATTATGGAGGTGGCGGGATCGCGACCGTAGAAACGGTCCGCAACGGCTCCAGGGCTGGGCTGCGCGTCAGCTTTATCGACGAGGGCCCGGGGATTGCGGACATCACACAGGCGCTCAGGGACGGATTTACCAGTGGATCCGGTATGGGTTTGGGTCTTGGGGGCGCTAAGCGGCTTTCCAACGAGTTCGAAATCGAATCTGAGCCGGGCTGCGGTACGCGTGTAACTATCCTGAGATGGAAAGGTCTATAACGCGCGTGCCGCCATTTGTATCTCGCATTGAAGAATCGAGCCAGATTGCAGAGGCGCGCAGAAACGCCCGGCAACTCGCGCTAGACCTTGACTTCGGCGAGCAGGCCGCGGAACGGGCGGCCATCATTGTAACCGAAGCCTGCACCAACCTGCTCAAACACGCCAACAACGGGCAGATCGTCGTTCGGCAGGCCCCTGGGCCGGCAACGGATTCTCGCGGGTATAGCGACCGTGAGCCAACGCTGCTGGAAGTCTTGGTCCTCGACCGTGGACCTGGAATCGCCGACGTGGAAGAGTGCTTCCGGGACGGGCACAGCACAACGGGCACGTCCGGCAGCGGGTTGGGCGCAATTACCCGTCTCTCGTCCTATACCGAGATTTACTCGCGGCCGGGGCACGGAACGGCGCTCCTGGCGCGTATTTCGGTAGAAGGCCGAGCCACCTTAGCGCCAGAAAACATAGCCGCCGTCCAAGTGCCAAAGCCCGGAGAAGAAGTCTGTGGCGATCATTGGGGCATGACGGGCAACCAGGAACGCCGCACATTCTTGCTGGCGGATGGATTGGGGCACGGACCGGATGCGGCGCGCGCCGCGGCGGCGGCGGTCGATACGCTGTATAAATATCCCGATCTTCCGGTAACCGAGATGCTAGCTGCCGTCCACGACGCGTTGCGGCCCACTCGCGGGGCCGCTGTAGCCATCGCCGAACTCGATACGGATCGCGGCACTGTAAACTTCGGCGGGCTCGGGAACATCAGCGCCAGTATATTTATCGATGGCGCTCCGCCGCGGCGGATGATCTCAACGAACGGCACGGCCGGTATGGAGGCCCGCCACATTCGAGCGTTCACGTATCCTTGGTCCGATGGCGCCACGCTGGTCCTGCATTCCGACGGTATCGGCACGCATTGGAGTCTGGCGGACTACCCTGGTCTGGCCTCGCACGACCCGGCCATCGTAGCGGGTGTGATCTATCGCGACTTTTCGCGGGGCAACGACGACGCTACCATCGTGGTGGCCAGGTAGGTTGTGCAATGAATGGCAGGCATGTGACGACTGTTCCGATCCTGACTCTTAATATTCGCTACGAACACGATGCCGTCGCCGCCCGCCAACGCGCGCGCCAGATCGCGCGCGTCGCGGGATTCGACGCGCAGGACCAGACCCGTATCGCCACTGCTGTTTCGGAGATTGCTCGCAACGCATTCCGTTACGCCGGCGGGGGCAAGGTTGAATACGCAATGGAAGGCGACCCGATGCCCGAAGCTCTGTCGATTCGCATCGTCGATACGGGCGCCGGCATCGGGGACCTTGACCGAATCTTGGAGGGCCGCTATCGATCCTCAACGGGCATGGGAATGGGCATTCTCGGCGCCCGCCGCCTCATGGACGAGTTCGAAATCCGGTCCGATCCCGGGCACGGTACCACCGTCCTGCTGCGGAAGCGCTTGCCGCAAAGGACCAGCGCGAGCACGCGCGACGTGATCGCCCGCATCACGGAGGCCGTTGCCGCCGGGAAACCGGAAGATCCATTCGCCGAAATCCAGCTTCAAAACCAGGAACTGCTGCGCACGCTCGACGAGCTCCGCAAGCGGCAGGAGGAGCTGACCCACTTGAACCGCGAGTTGCAGGACACGAATCGCGGCGTGGTCGCGTTGTATGCGGAGCTGGATGAAAAAGCCGATCACCTGCGCCGCGCCGACGATCTGAAATCGAAGTTCCTGTCGAACATGAGTCACGAGTTCCGATCTCCGTTGAACTCGATCGTGGCGCTGACGCGCCTCCTGGCCGACGAAGTGGACGGTCCGTTGAACGCGGAGCAACACCAACAGGTGGGCTATGTGAGGAGGGCCGCCGAGGACCTCTACGAACTGGTGAACGATCTGCTGGACCTGGCCAAAGTCGAGGCTGGCAAAGTGGAGGTCAAGCCGGTTGAATTTGAGGTTGCAGACCTCTTCGGCGCTCTTCGCGGCATGCTTCGGCCGCTGTTCTTGAACCAGTCGGTCAATCTCGTTTTTGAATCGACCGTAGGATTGCCGCCGTTATACTCCGACGAAGGCAAGATTTCTCAGATCCTGCGCAATTTTATTTCAAACGCATTGAAGTTCACCGAACGCGGAGAGGTCCGCGTATCGGCGGCGGTCGTGGACGGAGATCACGTGAAGTTTTCCGTCGCCGACACCGGGATCGGTATCGCACCGGAGGACCAGGAAAGAATTTTCCAGGACTTTGCCCAGGTAGAGAATCCGATTCAGAAGCGCGTGAAAGGGACCGGCCTGGGGCTGCCCCTATCCCGCAAACTAGCCCATTTGCTTGGCGGCGAAGTGCAATTGACCAGCGGACTGGGGGCCGGATCGACGTTCTCAGTGGTGCTTCCCGCTGCGTATCGGAAGGATCCGGAAACAGGGGAGGCCGCGCAGATGAACCTGCAACCGGGGATGCGGCCCGTCCTGGTTGTCGAAAACAGCGACGAAGCGGTCCTGCTCTACGGCAAATGGCTCAAGGACTCGGATTTTCAGATCGTGCGGGCCGCCACCGTTGCGGAGGCGCATCGGAAGCTGGCGGTCTTCAAACCGGCCGTGATCGTTCTCGATATAATGCTACGCGGCGAGGATAGCTGGAGTTTTCTGGCAAAGCTTAAGGAATCGCCCGCTACGAAGGAGGTACCGGTACTGGTTGTAACCACGCTCGACGATCCGCGCAAGGCCTATCAGTTGGGCGCGGGCGGTTACATGTCCAAGCCCGTTGATCCACAATGGTTTCGCAGCGAATTGACCCGTTTGGCGCCGAAAACACCTCTCGATCGTGTCCTCATCATCGACGACAACGAGCGCGATCGATATCTGCTGAAACACCTGCTGCGCGCCATGAACGTTTCGGTTACGGAAGCGTCCAACGGAGAGGATGGGCTGGCGAAGGCCCGCGCGGAGTGTCCACGCCTCATCTTCCTGGATTTGGCAATGCTGGAGATGAGCGGCTTCGAAGTATTCAGGCTCCTCCAGTCCGATCCGCGGACGAGCGGAATCAAAATCATCATCAACACATCGATGCGGCTGGACGCTGCCGGCCGGGAACGCCTTCACGGCGCGGCGGCGGTTATGTCGAAGGAGCGCCTGGAGAGGGAGGACGCCCTCGCCACGGTACGCGAGGTGCTTGACTCCATAGCAGCCGCTGGTACAATAGCAGACGCTGGCCGCGATGCACACAATTATCAACGTTGACGACTACGATCCGGGGCGGTATGCGCGGACCAAGGTTTTAGCCCAAGCCGGCTTCGACGTGAAAGAAGCCGCAACCGGGCGTGAGGCGTTGCGCTTGGCGTCCGAATTGAAGCCGGAACTGGTCTTGCTCGACGTCAACCTACCCGATATGAACGGCATGGAAGTCTGCCGGCGCCTCAAGAACAATCCGGTGACGTCGGGTATTGTCGTCTTGCATTTGACGGCTTCGAGCATCTCCCCCAGTAATATGGTGGAAGGCTTGAACGGCGGCGCGGACAGCTATCTGACGGAGCCCATCGAACCAGCCGTTCTTGTAGCTACGATACACGCGCTGCTGCGGGCCCGCCAGGCGGAGGAGGCGTTGCGCCGCTCGAACGACGAACTGCAGCAATTTGCCTATATGGTGTCGCACGAGTTGAACGAGCCATTGCGAATGGTCGCGGCCTATACACAGCTTCTGGCGAAGCGATACGCCGGGAAGCTGGACCGGCAGGCGGACGACTACATCGCGATTACCGTTTCGGCGGCAACCCGCATGCAATCCTTCGTGCAGGATGTGCTGAATTTTTCGTCCGCGGGAGCACCCACCCGCGTGATTGAACCGGTGTCGGCCGAGGCGGTGCTGGCGGCGGCGCTATTTGAGCTGCAACTGATCGTCAGCGAGTCGGGGGCTATCGTCACGCACGATCCATTGCCTACGATCCATGGGGACCAGGCCAGCCTGGTGCGCCTGTTCGCCAATCTTATCGGCAATTCGATCAAGTACCGGCGCGCGGAGACGCCGCGCATTTATATTTCGGCTGGCGAGCAGAGTGGTTTTTGGCGGTTCGAATTCAGGGATAACGGCATTGGCATCGATCCGCAGTATTGGGACCGCATCTTCACCGTGTTCAAGAGGCTGCACGGGAGCGAGTATCCTGGCAACGGCGTAGGCTTGGCCCTATGCAGGCGCGTGGTGGAGAACCACGGCGGGACCATCTGGCTGGAATCTGCGCCGGGCGAGGGATCGACATTTTACTTCACCATCCCCCAGCTTCCAGCCGGCGTTACAACACGGATACCGACCGTTCAGTGATGCGTTGCTTGCGGCAGGCTGAAGAAAAACGTAGCGCCGCGGCCAAGTCGCGACTCGACCCAAATCCGGCCGCGGTGCAACTCGACGATTTGCCGCGCGATGGCCAGCCCCACACCAGCTCCGGGACATGCCTCGTTGTCGATACGCTTAAATAAGCCGAAGATGCGATCCCAGTGCCGGGGATCGATTCCCACGCCGTTGTCCCGGACGGAGAATATCCACGTGTTTCCTTCCGCGATCGTAGAGAAGTGGATCTCGGGCCGATGCTGCTCGCACCGGAACTTGATCGAGTTCTCCATCAGGCTCGCAAACACGTAGCCGATCTGCATTGGATCGCAATACAATTCCGGAAGGGGATCGTGAGTCACCACCGCGCCGTTTTGGTCGATCTGGGGCTGCATCGACGCTTGGGCTCCCATCAGCAGCGCGTTGGCATCGCAAAGGCGGAAAGAACCTGGTGGACCGGCCACCCGCATATATGTACTCAATCCCCCGACCAGGTTTTGCAGACGTCCCACCGAGTCTTGAATAAAACCGAATAGGGTTTCGGCCTCGTCATCCAGCGCGCCCCGGTATCTGTTGAGCATAAGCTCGGCAATCGTGCCGATCTGGTTCACCGGGCTAATCAGATCGTGCAAGGAATCGTGGTTGAAGCGCACGCAACAATCTTCGCGATATCTGTCGCTGGCCGAAGCTTTGAATTGTGCGGACATGCCAAGGAGGCGTCAACCTCACCCAAGCTGCGGGGCGCTTCCCGCAGCCTCAACCGGAAGCAGTACACGGAAACTGGTTCCTTCCCCGGGCGCACTTTCTACCTCAACGCCGCCTCCCGTACTCCGCATAAAGCCATGAACTGCCGCTAAGCCCAGACCTCTTCCCATAAACTTGGTGGTAAAGAAGGGATCGAAGATCTTGCTCCGGGTTTCCCCATCCATGCCGCACCCCGTATCTCGCACTTCCACTGCCACGTACGTGCCTGCGGCCGCCGGCGGTCCGAATCCGCATGTTCGGATGGATTCCTCGCCGATCTCAACCACGGCGGTGCGTACCGATATCCGGCCCAAGGAGCCTTCTCCGATTGCCTCCACGGCATTCAACACCAAATCCACGATTGCCTGCCGCATGTGCGTCGAATCGGTCCTGACGCGCGGTGCCTCTGGAGCGCTCCGGATTTCGAGGCGAATGGTCTCGGGAATTGAGGCTCGAACGCTCTCGCACGCCTCTTGGACG
This sequence comes from Bryobacteraceae bacterium, assembly GCA_035602155.1. GTDB lineage: Bacteria > Acidobacteriota > Terriglobia > Bryobacterales > Bryobacteraceae > Bog-159. The sequence goes on from DATNMW010000343.1 coordinate 35,634, forward strand.
AGTCGGTCGACGTCGGTCGGCTGGACCAGGAAAGTGGCTTTACCCGCGTAAGCCAGCATTCTGCGAGTGAGTTCGGCCAGTCGCTCGCCGGCCTGGATCACCTCCTGCAGCATTTCCTGGGCTGGATGTGATGCCGGTAAGCTCTGCATCGCACAACTGGCGCCACCCAGAATGCACACCAGAAGATTATTGAAGTCGTGAGCGACTCCGCCAGCCAGGCGGCCGATCCCTTTGAGTTTCTGTTCCTCGCGGGTGGCATTCTCGGCCCGCTTCTGATCCTCGATCTCGGTACAGGTGCCCAGCCAGTTCGTAATTTCGCCTTGGCTGGTCAGCAGAGGGACGGCGCGCACCAGGTGCCAGCGATGACTACCGTCGGAAGCCCTCTTCAGCCGGTGTTCGATTTCAAAAGTGGCGCCGGATTCCGCCGCCCGGTTCCAGACGTTCCAGGTCCGCTCGCAATCTTCCGGATGGAGGAGGCGATCCCATCCCAAATGCGCGGCTTCCTCCACGCTGAGGCCGGTGTACTCGGACCAGCGGCGGTTGGCATACTCCACTTGGCCTTTCGCGCTGGCGCTCCAGACCATTTGCGGGATGGCCTCGATCAGGATCTGGTAACGCCGCTCGCTCATCGCCAGCGCGGACTGTTGTTGCTCGATCCGCTGCTGCATCCGGAAGCGCTCAACGGCGTTCATGACGGCGTGCGGTAGAGCCTCGGCGGACAATTGTCCCTTCGGTAAATAGTCCGAAGCCCCCGCTTTCATGGCCTTGACCGCCAATCCCTCGCCGCCGTATGCAGTCAGCATGACGGTCGCGCTGGGCAACCGATGGAGATCGCCTGCCAGACGGCTTAGAACTTCGAGCCCATCCATATCCGGAAGATTGAAGTCCAACAATGTGCAGTCCGGCCGCCAAGCCTGCGCCATCTCGATTCCGACCGTGGCGTTGTCCGCCTCGGCGAATTCGAATTGCCATACAGGCGATTCTTGAAGGCATTGCTTGTACAGACGACGGTCCACACGGTTGTCATCAATGATCAGTACTCGAACGGGCCCGTCGCTTTGCATCGTCTTGGCTCGAAAGCAAGCGAGGAGCCAATCGTACGCCCTGGCGGCTTGCCCCCGGCGAAATGCGATTTTTGGCCAAGTCGCGGATTCGACGGGGTCCACGGCCACACGCGGCCGGGCCGGAATGGCCGCAAACATGCATCCGGCGGAGGTTCTGCACATTACAGTACGTTTCGCAGGTGTAACAAAAAACACCTGGAAACCAGCTAGGCACGTAAAATCGGGTAGCGCCGGGAGCACTGAAATGGGAGGCACGATACAAAACTTGCACTGCCCCACAATGCAAGATTTGTACGGTTCCGCGCCCGCCAGCCGTCCCGGCCGGAAAGAGGAGGCGATCATGTCACCAGGTGATGAAACGATGGCTGAGATTCTGCTGGCTGAAGATAATCCCGCGGATGTCTACCTGATCCGGGAGGCTCTCCGGGAGCATGGTGTGGACTGCCCGATGCGAATCATTACGGACGGAGCGGAGGTCTTGCGGATGATTTCGTCCGAGCCGGGCATGACGGACGCCCAACGCCTGGGCCTGATCATCCTGGACCTGAACCTGCCACGGCACGATGGTACCGAGATTCTGCAACGCCTACAGGGAACTACTGAGTTAGCCCACGTTCCTGTGGTGGTTCTGACGTCATCCGATTCACCGCGCGACCGGTTGGCTGCCAGCGAGTTTGGCGCCGCCTGCTATCTACGGAAACCCTCCTGTTTGGAGCAGTTTCTCGCTCTGGGAGCGATATTTAAGGATTTGCTGGAACAGAGGAAAACGAAACCCGCGGCTTGATTGCCGATCGGCATTAGGGCCGACGGATAAAAAGGAGTCTCCGATGGAGTCTGAAATGGTAACCGATGCGCTCGACACGAGCACTTTGTTGAAGACCTTGATTGCGTTCAAGGACGGCGACTTTTCGGTTCGCCTGCCAGTCAACCTGGACGGCGTCGCCGGCAAAATTGCCGACACCCTGAACGACATCTTTAAGCTGAACGAGCGCATGGCCAGCGAATTCGCTCGCATCAGCCGGGCGGTGGGCAAGGAAGGCAAAATCAGCCAGCGCGCCAGCCTGGGATCGGCTTTCGGTGGCTGGGCGGAGTGTCTCGACTCGGTGAATGGCCTGATTGGAGATCTGGTCCAGCCGTCCACTGAAGTCGCCCGCGTGATCGGCGCCGTGGCCAAGGGCGATCTCTCGCAGACGATGGCTCTGGAGGTCGACGGCCGCTCGCTCAAAGGCGAGTTCCTGCACACCGCGCGCGTGGTGAATACCATGGTCGCGCAGTTGAATTCTTTTGCTTCCGAGGTGACCCGTGTGGCGCGCGAAGTAGGCACGGAAGGCAAACTCGGCGGCCAGGCCGTGGTGCAGGGCGTGGGCGGGGTTTGGAAGGATCTGACGGATAACGTCAACTCCATGGCCGGCAACCTGACGGCGCAGGTCCGCAACATCGCCGAAGTGACCACGGCCGTCGCCAATGGCGACCTTTCCCGCAAGATCACGGTGGATGTCAAGGGCGAAATTCTCGAGTTGAAAAATACCATCAACACGATGGTGGATCAGTTGAACGCATTCGCATCGGAAGTGACTCGCGTAGCGCGCGAAGTGGGTACGGAAGGTGAACTCGGCGGCCAGGCCGAAGTCAAGGGCGTGGGCGGCGTATGGAAGGATTTGACCGATAGCGTGAACTCCATGGCGGGCAACCTCACCGCCCAAGTCCGCAACATCGCGGAGGTGACCACCGCCGTGGCCAACGGCGATCTGTCGCGCAAGATCACGGTGGATGTGCGCGGCGAGATTCTGGAATTGAAGAACACCATCAACACCATGGTGGATCAGTTGAACGCATTCGCTTCCGAAGTGACCCGCGTCGCGCGCGAAGTGGGCACGGAAGGCAAGCTGGGCGGCCAGGCTGAAGTGAAAGGCGTAGCCGGCACCTGGAAGGATCTCACCGATTCGGTCAACTCCATGGCCGGCAATCTGACGGCCCAGGTGCGCAACATCGCGGAAGTCACCACCGCGGTAGCCACCGGGAACTTGTCCCGCAAGATCACGGTAGACGTGCGCGGCGAGATTTTGGAATTGAAGAACACCATCAACACGATGGTGGACCAGCTCAGTTCCTTCGCATCGGAGGTCACGCGCGTAGCGCGCGAGGTGGGCACCGAAGGCAAGCTGGGAGGACAGGCCGATGTGCGCGGCGTGGCCGGCACCTGGAAAGATCTGACGGACAGCGTGAACTCCATGGCGGGCAACCTGACGGCGCAGGTGCGCAACATCGCCGAGGTGACCACGGCCGTGGCCAAGGGCGATCTGAGCCGCAAGATCACCGTGGATGTACGGGGCGAGATTCTGGAATTGAAGAACACCATCAATACGATGGTAGATCAGCTGAACGCTTTCGCCGGAGAGGTCACCCGCGTGGCGCGCGAAGTGGGCACGGAAGGCAAACTGGGCGGCCAGGCGGATGTGAAGGGCGTCGGCGGAACCTGGAAGGATCTGACCGACAGCGTGAACTCCATGGCCGCGAACCTGACCACACAGGTCCGCAACATCGCGGAAGTAACTACCGCCGTGGCGAGGGGAGACCTTTCACGCAAAATCACGGTGGATGTGCGCGGCGAGATCCTGGAAGTGAAGGATACCGTGAACACCATGGTCGACCAGTTGAACGCGTTCGCGTCCGAAGTGACTCGCGTGGCGCGCGAGGTAGGAACCGAAGGCGAACTCGGAGGCCAGGCCGAAGTCAAGGGCGTGGGCGGCGTGTGGAAGGATTTGACCGACAGTGTGAACTCCATGGCGGGCAACCTCACCGCCCAGGTCCGTAACATCGCGGAAGTGACTACCGCCGTGGCCAATGGCGATCTCTCGCGCAAGATTACCGTGGACGTGCGCGGAGAGATTCTGGAATTGAAGAACACCATCAACACCATGGTGGACCAGTTGAATGCCTTCGCTTCAGAAGTGACGCGCGTCGCCCGCGAAGTCGGTACGGAAGGCAAGCTGGGCGGCCAGGCTGAAGTGAAGGGCGTGGCAGGCACATGGAAAGATCTGACCGACTCGGTCAACTCCATGGCCGGAAACCTCACAGCTCAGGTGCGCAATATCGCGGAAGTTACCACCGCGGTAGCCACCGGCGACCTATCCCGCAAAATTACCGTGGACGTGCGCGGCGAGATTCTGGAGTTGAAGAACACCATCAACACCATGGTGGATCAGCTCAACGCCTTCGCCGGGGAAGTGACCCGTGTGGCGCGCGAAGTCGGCACCGAAGGCAAACTCGGCGGCCAGGCCGATGTGAAGGGCGTGGGCGGAACCTGGAAGGATCTGACTGACAGCGTGAACTCCATGGCGGGCAACCTGACCGCCCAGGTGCGCAACATCGCCGAGGTGACCACCGCCGTGGCAAAGGGCGACCTCAGCCGCAAGATCACCGTGGATGTGCGCGGCGAGATTCTGGAACTGAAGAACACTATCAACACCATGGTCGATCAGCTTAACGCCTTCGCCGGCGAAGTGACGCGCGTGGCCCGCGAGGTCGGCACGGAAGGTAAGCTGGGCGGTCAGGCCGATGTGAAGGGCGTGGCCGGAACGTGGAAAGATCTGACTGACTCGGTTAACTCCATGGCCAGCAATCTGACTAACCAGGTCCGAAACATTGCCGAAGTGACTACGGCCGTGGCCAAGGGCGATCTGAGCCGCAAGATCACGGTGGATGTGCGCGGCGAAATTCTGGAGCTGAAGAACACCATCAACACCATGGTGGACCAGCTTAATGCTTTCGCGGGCGAAGTGACCCGCGTGGCGCGCGAGGTCGGCACTGAAGGCAAACTGGGCGGCCAAGCCGACGTGCGCGGTGTAGCCGGTACCTGGAAGGATTTGACGGACTCGGTTAATTCCATGGCGTCGAATCTTACCAATCAGGTGCGTAACATTGCCGGCGTGACCACGGCCGTGGCGAAGGGCGA
>DATNMW010000344.1:0-8566 GCA_035602155.1 Bryobacteraceae bacterium
GGCCGCGTAGGAAGGGCCTTCGGAAGCCGCGCCCCACAACACAGGTACGCCGCCCGATGTGCCGTTCAGCACGCCCGCGAGGTTGGCAACCTGATGCTGGATGCAGTCCGGGAACGTGGCGGAACCGTCGCCTACAATGAACGACGATCCCCAAGGATTCGCGCCCATAATGTTGGCCAGCCATCGGCGTGAGTAAGTGTCGTACCCTGGCGATCCGGTCAGGTAATAGGCTTCGCCGGCCATCACGGAAATGCCCGCGCCATGCGAAGTCGTGTCGCTGTTCCATGCGTCGCCGAAGCCCCATGCGTCATTTCCCGCGTTCGCAATGGCATCGCCGACCTGTTTCAGCAACTGGTCGCGAATGGACTGCTGAGTAACCGCGAGTCCGCTCGGATTGCCCGCCGCGACGAGCGCGCGGTATAGCTCGAAGTGCGCCAGCCCGCTGACGTCGTATAGATTCAAGGTGTCGGCGTAGCCCGGATTGTAGATCTTGGTGATGTAGTTGGCGGCAAACTGCGCCGCTTGCGCCAAGTATGTCATGGGATTGGTGACTGGCAACCCGGGCGGCAAGCTCCCGCCCGCGGACTGCAACGCCAGATCAAGCTCGGTGGCGCCCAGTTCCATATCGTCGTCCCACACCGTCTCCGGATATCCGTCAAATGGCACGATCGTCAGCAGGCACCCGGAACCGCACGTGCCGCTGCCCACCGAGGCCGCCGGGTCGGCATAGGACGTGTCCGCCAGGGCGAAGATATCTTCGGCGTTCTTGAGGCATTGATTGGCGAGAGCCGGATGCGATGTGCGCGCCACTTGGTAGCACAGGGCAAACGCGGCGGCCAGGCGCCCCGCCAGGTTCGGGCTGATGGGCGAACCCGCCGGCGCGGCGATGAAGACGGGGCGATGACAGATGTACCGCGCGCCGCCGGAGCACCCCTGCCAGTCGTCGTCGGCTTGCGGCAGACGCCAGATATCGTAATCGCTCAGAAGGTTCGGAAAGTTGTCCCAGTCCTGGCTATTGCCCACCTGGTAGTAAAGCGTTTTCGTGGTATCGTCCCACATCTTCCTCAGAAACTCGATGCCAAAGCCGGCCTCCGGCTCGAAGTTCGCCGAGGTGGGCGCGCCGGATGCGTTTCCGGCGTACGAAAGGGCATTCGGCGGAGCGGGCGGGTTCAGCGGAGCGTGCGCACCCATCTGATTGGGGAAATCGCGAATGCCGATTTCCTGCAACGCGACCGTATAGCTGGTGGTCTCGACGTATTTCATGTAATCGCCGGCATCCCACCAGCCGCCGGACGCGTCGATCACCGCGCCTGCCGGCGTCAACGGCGTGCCGGTGGTAGCGATCGAGTCGTTGCTATCCAAGGGCGGAGTTTGAAAGACCGTGGCGCTCGAATCGTTGAGGTGTCCGGGCGCGGTGCGCAGCGCATTGGGGATGTAGTCCGGCCCATCCCGCTCGGTTTCATAAAAGAATTTGGCGTTCAGGAGCAGCCCGGAATAGAGCGTGACGGGATCTTCCACGGGAAACGCGGGTGAGACGCCTGCCACCGGACCCGCCACGGAGATGGTGTAGCCATTGCCCGCCGGAACTGTGAAATCCAGGGCATACACCGAGTATGACAAGGTGGAGCTGTTGCTCCAGGTGCCGAGTAGGGCGCCGATCGGCGCTGTATGCACGGTCTGGCCGCTTGAGTTGAGAACATTAAACGTCGCGCCTGTTTCCGCGCCGGTGGACATCAAGTAGGCGCGAAATGGCGGACTGCCCGCCTCGTAACCCACCTGGCTGACGCGCACATACGCGGACTGCGCTGGCGCCATTGGGGCAAACGTCACGACGGCCGCGGCAGCGGCCAAAAGTAGTTCAGATCGCATCTTGGGCAAGTATACCGTGGTTCGCGTCAGCTAGAACGCATAGTCCGGCGGCTTGATGCCTTTCACTCGCAAGTAGACTTCCGCCTGCCCCCGGTGATGCGCCGTGTGTGTGAAATAAGCCCACAACCATTCGAAGCCCGTCATATGGCGCGCAGGCGGACCCACCACGGAGTCCAGCCGCTCAGGCGTCATGGAGGCGGCCGCCTTGACGCAGAAATCGAACGAGTCGCCGAGGAACTGGATGGCCGTGTCCTTGTCGACCTCCACCTTCTCCGTATCCTTAGCCCAGGCGGCGATCTTGGGGGGTAGCGCCGGCCGCGCCAGCCCGCTGGCATTGGCGCAGGCGTTGAGATTGACGCCGCCGATGTGCGCCATCAATTCTCCGAAGCTCATCTCCTCGGGGGCCGGGCGAAAACTGTAGCTTTCGGCCGGCATGGCGCGCGCGACTGCCAGCGTGAAATCGCCGGACGTTTTCCAATGCTTCACCAGAGCTTCTTTGACGGTGGTTTGGGCGAGCGCCGGAATCGCCAGGGCGGCGAGCGTGAATTGCATCGTGAATAAGTTTGTCTGCATTGTTTGGTCTCGGGAATACAATTCATAGCGCACGGCGGGCCGCGGCGGCAACTGGCAGCGGCGCACCCGAGCTATGATCGGAGAAGCGCGCGATCATGCACGAAATGAGCATAGCCGGTTCAATGCTGGAAGCCGTACGGGCCGAATCAGCGCGGCACAATGCACACGTGCTGGCGCTGGGCGTCAAGATCGGGGAGCTTTCCGGCGTGGATATGGAATCGCTGCGCTTCTGTTTCGATGCCTTGGTGCAAGATACGGATCTGGCGCCGCTATCGCTGCAGATCGAGAGCCTGCCCTGGCGCCACCGATGCCGGCAATGCGCACGGGATTTCGCCGTCCAGGAGTATCGTACGGAGTGCCCGCAGTGCGGCTCCGCGGATACGGAAGTGGCCAGCGGCCGGGAACTGGAATTCGCCTATATGGAGATCGAAGAAACATGACCCGCGTGCCCCTCGAACGCAAGGTTTTGAACGAAAACGACCGTCTGGCCGCCGATTTGCGACAGGGCTTCCAGCGGTATGGAACCCGGTGCGTGAACCTGATCAGTTCGCCCGGATCGGGCAAGACCATGCTGCTGGAGCGCACCCTGGCATCCTTCGAGCCGGAACGGCGCGTGGCGGTGCTTACGGGCGACATTCAAACCGACAACGACGCACAGCGCCTTGCGCGCTACGGTTTCCCGGTGCGCCAGATTACCACCGGCGGCGCATGCCATCTGGACGCCCGCATGGTCACCACCGCGCTTGCCGAGTGGCGGCCGGATGAGATCGACTTATTGCTGATCGAGAACGTCGGCAACCTGGTGTGCCCGTCGAGCTACGATCTGGGCGAAGAGGCGCGCGTGGTGCTGTTGAGCGTCACCGAAGGCGAGGACAAGCCCTTGAAGTATCCGGCCACATTCAACCGCGCGGATCTGGTGGTGCTGACGAAAGTGGATTTGTTGCCCTACGTGCCGTTCCGCATGGACCTGGCGCGTGAATACATCCGGCGCGTGCAGCCCGATGCCGAGATTGTGGAAGTCTCATGTACAACCGGGGCGGGTATGGATATCTGGCGGCAGTGGATCGACGCGAAAGTGGGAGCATGCTGACTGAACACCCGCTGTTGAACGCCGTGATCTTCGCTTCTCTTGGGATCGCCGTGTTCGCCGTGGCCGCCGCGATTCTGCTTAGGGTGACGCCGCTGAAGTTGTGGCGGGAACTGGTCGAAGAGCGCAATGTGGCAGTGGCCATTTTCGCCGGGGCCGCGGCCATCAGCATCGGCCTGATCGTCGCCGCGGCGATGCACTGAACGTGCACTGACCGTCGTGCTAACTTCTATCTATGGCATTCGAGTCCGATAAGGTCATGTTCGAGATCTACCGGGAAACCCAGTATTCCGGCAAATACCGGGTGGTCTACTTTACCGAACTGCAAGATCACAACAAGGAATCCGAGATTAATCACGCGCTCAACGGCGAGCACTACTACGACGGTTTCATCAAGAACTACCGCAAGGAAGAGGCCAAGCAGATCATCGAGGACTGCCTGACGCGCCTGAACGGCGGCGAAAAGGTGGAACCGCCGGAGATCGAGCGCGCCTTGGGCGACCACATCGCCTGAGACTCCGGTGCAAATTACCCGCTACGCCAGCCTGTCCGAGCCGCAGTTTCTTGGGTGCGTAAGCGCATTCGCGGACTCGCTCACCGGCGAACTCAACTCCGCGGCTATGTACCTGCGTAAGCTGGAGGGCCAGACCAAGGGCGCCGCGTTCGCCTACGAGATGTCGCTCGACCGGCACCGATACGGCGCACTGACAGTGCTGGACCGCTGGGGTACGTTCGTGGCCGCCTTCGGCCCGCATGTGACTCTGCGTTATCCGGGCATCGTTACGGAAGCGCGGTCTCGCGTGGGCGCCGCCGAAGGCATCCTCGAAAACGCCAATCGATTGATCGATGGGGCCGGCGGGTACTCGAGCGACGTAGTGGAGGCCTGCGTACTAGCGTTCCAGTCGCTCGCTTCGACCTTCGCGGAAGAGCGCCATGCGGCCGACCAGTCCGCGCTGCTGGGGCCTATGCTGCCTGAAGAATTTAAGCAGGCTCGCGGCATCTTCCTGCACGATCTGGCGGCGCGCTAACGAGTCTCGACACGGCACGCACGACTGCGTGCGCTACCTCATGAACACCACCATATACTGGCTGCCCTTGATGTGCTCGCGCTCGGATATTTTGCGGAATCCGTTGCTTTCGATCTCGCGCACCAGGTCGGGCTCGTCCAGCCGGATGTGCTTCACGGCGTCCTGGCCCGGCATGGCGTTCGGACGCTTGTAATACTCCACGATCACCAGCCGGCCGCCATCGCGTAGGGCGCGCGCGAAGGCCGCCAGCATTTTCTCAGGGTAGTCGTAATGATGGTAGGAATCCAGCGCCAGGATCACGTCCACGCTCTTGTCGGGTAGCCGGGGATTCGTTTCCGTGCCCCTGACGAAAGTCACATTGCCGAGCTTCTGGTGGCGGGCGCGTTGTTTGGCGGCCTTCAGAAAATCGTCGAAGATATCCTCCGCCACCACATGGCCGACCGGCCCCACGGCGCGGCTCAGATAAGGCAGCATGTAGCCGACGCCCGTGCCGATATCCGCCACCGTCATGCCAGGCTTGAGCGCCATCTCATCGACGAGTTCCTGCGGCCGCTCGGTGGCGTCGCGCCCCACGCTGCGCAAGTTCGCCGCGATCCCTTGGCGGCCCTCTGGGGTTTGATAGCGTTGGTTCGCTTCGGTAGCTACCTGGGCCCACAATGCCGGGCACCAGCAGGCCAGAAGAAGCAGAAGCCGTATTTTCACAAAGCAGTCTCCATGGGCAGGGACAGGGGCGGCTCCAGCAGAAAGTCGAGCTGCGCCATCTGCGCCACGGCCTCGCGTATGGCGTGCTCGTAGGTGGGTTCTACGGTGATCACGAAGGGCAGGTCGCGTTTGGTTCCCGTGGGCAACTGCAGGACGGCCTCCAGACTGATGTTCTTGGCCGCCAGTATACCGGAAAGTCCCGCCAGGATGCCCGGGCGGTCCTTCACCCGGAAACGCAGGTAATAGCCGCGGGTCTGCAGCACCACCGACACCGGCTGATACTCGCCCAGCCTCTCGTGTGCAAAGGGCGAAACGCGTTCGGGGCTGCCGCTGCGAATCTCGCGCGCCACGCGCATCAGGTCGCTGACCACCGCCACGCCGGTAGGCAACGCGCCTGCGCCGCGCCCGTAATAGAAGGTGTCTTCCCCGTACGCGCCCTTCACCCACACCGCATTATAGGCTCCCTGCACTCCGGCCAAAATCGTGGAGCGCGGGATCAGCGCCGGCCGTACCGAAAGAATCAGCCCCTCCGCGGTCTGCCGCGCAGCGCAGATCAGCCGGATGGTATGCCCAAGCTGATGCGCGTAACGGAAATCCAGCGGCGAGATGCGGCGGATGCCTTCCATGAAAATGTCGGACGGCGTGATCTTCTCGCCGAACGCCAAGGCCGCCAGGATGGCCAGTTTCGAGCGCGCATCGATGCCATCCAGATCGGCGCTGGGATCGGCTTCGGCATAGCCCAACTGCTGCGCCTCGGCAAGCACGGTCTCCAAAGGCGCGTCGCGCTTTTCAATCTCGGTGAGTATATAGTTGCAGGTGCCGTTCAGGATGCCGTAGATGGCCGTGATGCGGTCGCCGGAAATGCCTTCGCGCAATACCGCGTGGATGGGAATGCCGCCCGCCACGCTGGCCTCCATGGCCACATTGATGCCGGCGCGAATGGCGCGGTCCCAGATCTCCGGCCCGCACGCCGCCATCAGCTCTTTGTTAGCCGTGACGATGGACTTGCGATTGGCGATGGCCGCATCCACGATCTCGGCCGCGACCGTAGTGCCGCCCACCAGCTCGGCCACGATATCCACGTCGGGATGCGCGACCACTTCGCGCCAGTCGGCCGTGCGGAACACAGGCCCCAGCGATTCCGGGATGGACTTAGACGCCATCGAGCGGCTGCAAACCGCTGTCACATTGAGCCGGAAGCCCAGCTTCAGCGCGATCTGATCCGCATTGCCCGCCAGAATGGCGAGCGTGCCGGCGCCCACATTGCCCAAGCCCACTATGCCGACGTTCACTTCCCGCATGTGGGCATTGTAGCGCACGGCTAAGTTGACATTCTCCGCCATTTCGTACATACTGAAAAAGTCAGCGGTCCTAAGCGGTCCTAGTCGCGACCCACCTACGATCAAGCCGGTTCGGCGATCCGGCGCCCGATCCACGCACCTCATCCCCGTTGGAAAGTCAGACGCTGTCTCAGCACGATCTGATCGACAGTCCAAAAAGCAAACAGACTAACAGCATTTAGGAGCATTCAGGAGGACGATACCGTGCGTTTACTCTTTCCCTGTGTGTGCGTCTTCTGCTGCGTTTCCGCGGCCGGTATGTGGGGACAGATCGTACCGGGCGGCGCGGCAAGCGTCAATGGCGAAGTTACTTGGGAAGGTCAAGAGAGTCACCGTGCGCTTTCGGTGGAGCTCATATCCGCGGGCCGGGTTATAGGCCGCGTATCTGTCGCCCCGGATGGACGCTTTGAGTTAGGCAGCGTAGCGCCCGGCGAGTATGAACTCAGGGTCGCCGATTTCAACGAGACAGTCATTCAGCGCCAGTTCGTCTCGGTGCATGGCCACGTCGCGGGCGTGGCTTTCAGGCTGCAGCCGGCCAACGGCGCGCGTCCGGTTTCGGGAACGGTCACGGTTTATAGCTTGGCGCACCCTGCGCCCACCGCCGCGCGCAAGGAGTTATGGCGCGCCGCCAAAGCCGCCCACAAAGGCGCACGCGAAGAATCGATGCGGCATTTGCGCAAGGCGCTGGCCGTCTTTCCGGGCTACGTGGAGGCGCACAACGACCTGGGCGTGTTGTACATACGGCAGGGCGCCTACGAACAGGCCGCCGGCGAGTTTCAGCAAGCGGCGAAGCTGGACCCCAGCGCGGTGCGGCCCATCGCCAATCTGGCGTTGGCATGGATTGGCCTGCGCCGTTATGCCGATGCGGAGTCCGCCGCCCGCCGCGCGATCGCAGCCGATCCTGGGTTCCCCCCGGCCCGGCGCGCTTTAAGCATGGCCCTCTGTGGCGCGCACACCGATGCATGCCGTGTCGAGAGTGGCCTCGACACCCGGTGAAGGGCGTTTGGCCGGGGGGCGACGGACAGGCCCGGGGACCCGTCCTACAAGCGAAACAGGCGTACCGCATCTTCGATAGCATCCAGCGTGGCGTGCGCGGTGGCTTGCCACGAAAAGGCGGTGGCGCGCAAGGGGCCGGCAGCGTACGAATGATTCAGGAAGTTCGTGGTGGCGTTCTGTAGGACTACGTTATTAGCCGTGGGATTGTTCGGGTTGTCCGGGTACACCGCGGCACATTGGCTCAGCACCTCGGGATCGAACATTGATGCAGAGGTGGCGCCTGTACTTGATATCCAGGGAAGGAATGCGGCAAGGAAGTTCGCCAGGTTATGGCTGTACGACGGCTCCCAGTCGCAGGAAAGCGCTCCCTTGATCGCCGACCGTGATGCTTATTGAGGTGCCCGCGCAGGGCGAAACGCCCGAGGCGCAGTTGAGGACGTGATCGATGATGTCGTTGCTGCCGAGGTTGGTTCCCCCTCCCGCCCCGGCGCCGCCGCCATAGAGGAAGTTGTAGAGCCAGTCGTTCGGACATCTGTGGAAGTGGCTCATGAAGAACCACAAAGGTGTCGCCGTTCTGTAGCCAGTTCACTACGATCCACTGGTAGAGGACCGGCATGGTGCAAGGGCCGTGTGAGGCCTGTGGATGCGAAACAAGCGGCAGTAATACCAGTGTTGCCATAGGAGTAAGTGCAGAGGCGAGTCTTCCTAGCCCTCGCCAACTCAAGATCAGCCCGGCATTGGTGACTCGCCGTCTGGGACAGGTTTCTGGTAGTGTGTCATGTCAGTCTGCTGTGGGCCGTTGTAAAACCGCAAGTTTGCGCCGATTGCCAATCGGCGCGCAGGATGCCATCCTGCCCCACATGCCATCGCTAGCGCGCCAGGCGCGTGGCATCTTCGATCGCATCCAGTGTGGCGCGCGCGGTGACTTTCCACGAAAACGCGGCGGCGCGCAAAGGGCCCGCAGCGGCGAG
>DATNMW010000345.1:0-10061 GCA_035602155.1 Bryobacteraceae bacterium
AATCCGGGAAGGCTTCGTACATGCGCTGCTCAGCGGCAACGCGCTGGGCGTACACGACGCGGAGGCTGCCCTGTTCGGCACTTCGCTAGGCGTGCGGCTGGCCGATGGACGGCAGGAAGAGCACGGGCATCGCAATCACATGCGCGCCATCAATGCCATCTATCATGCGGGCGGCGTGCGCCAGGCGGTGGAGTCGGGACGCCTGCCCAGCGGCATCCTATATGAGTGCGTGCGCGCCGGTATACCATTCGTGCTGGCCGGCAGCTTGCGCGACGATGGTCCGCTGCCCGATACCATCACCGACATGAACGCCGCCCAGGACGCCTACGCCGAGCAGCTTAAAGGCGCCGGACTGGTGCTGTGCCTGGGATCCATGCTGCATTCCATCGCCACCGGCAACATGCTACCAAGCTGGGTGAAGATCGTCTGCGTGGATATCAATCCCGCGGTGGCCACTAAGGTCAGCGATCGCGGTACGGGGCAAGCGCAGGGTGTAGTGGCGGACGTCGGCATGTTCCTGGACCTGCTGGCCAAGACCATCTCACAGTCGGGTGTACAGCCAGTCGCCGCAACTCAATCATGAAGCGAACCTACACCGACGAACACGCGGCGGCCGGACTGGATGCCGCCCTTCCGGAAATCGAGACATGGCCCAACCAGTTTCCGGATTACGAGATCGAGATCGCGATTCCGGAGTTCACTTCCGTGTGCCCTAAGACCGGTCTGCCGGATTTTGGCAAGCTGACGCTGCGGTATATGCCGGATAAGAAGTGCCTGGAGTTGAAATCGCTGAAGCTATATTTGCTGTCTTACCGCAATCTGGGTATCTTTTACGAGAACGTGGTGAACCGGTTCCTGCGCGATGTGGTGGCGGCCGCCAAGCCCGTAAGCGCAACGGTCACCGGCGAATTCACGCCGCGCGGCGGACTGCATTCCAAAATCACGGCCAGTTGGAGCAAGCCACGTGGACACCGATGAATTGACTGCCATTCTGCAGGAGGTTCGCGACCGTGTGCGCGTGCGCCATCCGGACGGTGGCGCGGCTGCGGTACTGCCGTTGCCCGATCTGATGCCGCTGCTGCACGCGCGGGATGCCGCGGAGGCCAAGGTGGCGGCCATCGGCACGGTGAATCCGCGCGCCGGTGGCCCGCTCAATTGGCTGGCACAACAGGCCAAGAAAGGCATCGCGCGCGCGCTCGACTGGCATGTGCGCGAGCAGGTGGAGTTCAACCGCAACGTGATGGCGTGCGTCCAAGCCACGCTGGAGGCGCTCGAAGAGACGCGCCACACGCTGGCAAGCCTGGCGCAGATTCAGGATGAGGTCCAGGAGCTGAAAGATATCCGCGCTCACTGGGTGGATTGGCGCCACGAATGGGAACACAAACTGGTGGTCAACGAAACCAAATTGCTGCGCGGGCTGGCCGAATTGAATGCGGCCTTCCAGCATCGCGCGGGGCTGGCCGAGAGCTTCTTCCGGGAACAAGTCGCGTTGCAGCACGCCGAGTTCACCGGAGCCGTGGAGCGCAGTGGAGTGGATATCCAGAAGCGCCTTTGGTCCGACATGGAGCGTATCCGGAAGGACTACGATCACCTGATTCATTCCGAATTGCGGCTGATCCGGCAGCGCGCCGCGACCACCCCGCCCCACGCCGGCGCGCCGCAGCCTGCTCTACAGCCGGCGCGAGAGCAGGCGACCTCCCCTGCGCTAACCGAATTCGATTACGGCCGCTTCGCCGAGCGCTTTCGCGGTGCGGAAGAATACGTCAAGAATGGCCAGCGATTCTATTTGCCGTATTTCACTGGCCGGCGCGAGGTGCTGGATATCGGCTGCGGACGAGGTGAGTTTCTGGAATTGATGCGCGAAGCCGGGGTCCCGGCGCGGGGCATCGACGCAAGCCGGGAATCCGTAGACCTATGCCGCCAAAAGGGACTGGATGCGGAAAGGGCCGACCTTTTTGCGTATCTGGCGGATCTGCCGGAAGCCTCGCTGGACGGCATTTTAAGCGCGCAGGTGGTCGAGCACCTGCCGCCCGAGCGCTTGCCGGAAATGATTCGCCTCGCGGCATCGCGGTTGCGGCGCGATAGCGTCCTGGCGATCGAAACGCCGAATCCGGAGTGTCTGGCCATCTTTGCCAGTCACTTTTATCTGGATCCGACGCACACCCGCCCGGTGCCGCATCCTTTGCTGTCGTTCTATATGGAGGAATACGGACTGGGAGGAATCGAGGTGCATCGGCTCTCGCCGGCGATCGAATCCATGCCCGCATTGGCCGGCTTGCCGGAAGATTTCCGCGATGCGTTCTTCGGCGGCCTGGATTACGCGATTGTGGGGAGGAAGCTATAACGCTTTCCAGTGCGCCGCGCGAAATCGAGATCAAGCTGGCGCTGCCGGACGCCGCCCAAGGCCGCCGTCTGCTGCGCGCCGCCGGGTTTCGCGTATCCAAGCGCCGGGTCTTCGAAGCGAATACGCTCTTCGACACTTCGCGTGGCGTGCTGCGCCGCACGGGCCGGCTATTGCGCGTGCGCGTAGCGGGCCGGTTGGGTATTCTGACTTACAAAGGCAGGGCTGCCATCGGCAAGTACAAAGACCGCGAAGAGTTGGAAGTCGAAGTATCCGATCCGCGCACGCTGAGCGAGATGCTGGCCCATCTGGATTTCGTCCCCACGTTTCGATACGAGAAGTTTCGCACCGAATACCGCCGGCCCGGCGAAGCCGGATCGGCCATGCTCGATGAAACTCCCATCGGCGTGTATTTGGAGCTGGAAGGCGCACCCGGCTGGATCAATCGCAGTGCGCGGCGGCTGGGTTTTGCGGATTCGGATTACAGCACGGCGAGTTACGGCGGTCTTTACGCGGACTACTGCCGCAAACATCGGCTACAGGTGAAGCACATGACGTTCAGTAGTGCGTCCCGAGGAGTGGGGACACGGCGCGCCAAGAGAGTAAGGCCGCATCCTTTTCCTGCGACTGAACACTTGCACTAATCGTGGGGCGCCCCCAGGGAGCTGTGAATGAATCCATTCCAATAAAGTGAGCGGCAGTAGCGAGCGACCGCGCTTGAACGGCGGATACCCGCGATCTGGCTCCGGGTGGCCAAGTTGCGCCACTGGATTTTGCAGAGAGGGAGATCCCAGTGCGCTGGGGGCTTCCTCCCACGGGCCGCTGGAATCGTCACGCCGATTTTTTCCGGGCCAGAAGATCAAAATCGACGACTGCGCCGAGTTGTCCGCTGTATAGCCTCTCGATACTTAATCTTTTGCCCTGCCGCGTAATCGGAAGCGACGCAATCCCAATTTCTCACCCGCTCCTGCCGGCCCTGCTTCCGCCGCGCCGCGCCGCCTCTTGCCGCTGGCCGATCTCCCCTTCCGGCGCTCGCTCCACCTGGGCGACATGCGCGGCCGCTTGCTCCAAGTACTCGGTCAGCGCGCCCCCCTGCCGCAGGCTGTCTTGACTGCAATTCGCGCGCACGCGGGTTCCATCCACCGCCAACTGCTCCCAGGCTCACCGATCCCTGTTTCAGCAAGACCGCCAGCAGCCACTGCAACCCCGGTTCCCACTCACACCACTCCGACAACTCCCGCGCGCCGTTAATCCCCCGGGGCAACCCATAGACCCAAACTGACCATCTGGCGCGGGTCGAGCAGCGGTTGCCCAGCATGTCCTTCCACCGCTTTCACCTTCACATAAAACGGAGTCGGGTCAACTCGGCCCACCAAGTCCCAAATCGCTCTTGCCGGGTGCTCGTCAGGGGTCTGCCCCACAATTCTGCAGGATCGCGGGATTGGGAAAGCTGAAGGCATTGGGCAGGATGGCCGCCGCGCCACACCGAAAGATAACGGAACTTCCCATGGACGCGGTTGGTGGTACACTAGCCAAGTCTGGGTTCCACTTAGAGGGCGTTCCGGCGAGAAATAGGGCCTTTTCTTGAGCCAGGAAAACTCCCGATACCGGACATGAGGAGATTATGATTCGAAAATTACGTACAGCTTTGCTAACAACAGTTGTAGCGCTAGTGCCGGCGGTGAACATGGTTTGCCAAGCGGAGTCGCTGCCCGCGTCGACCCGGCATGTGCGCGATGTGGTGCTCAGTGGGCAGGCGAAGTCCGTCGGACGCCTTCCCGCCACGCAGGAGATGCGCCTGGTGCTTGTTTTGCCGCACCGCAATCAGGCAGCGTTGGACCAACTCTTGAAGGACCTCTACGATCCTTCGAGTGCGTCCTACCGCCAGTACCTTACGGTGGAAGAGTTCACGGAAAGATTCGGTCCCAGCCAGGAGGATTATGACGCGGTAACCAGTTTCGCGCAGGCACACGGCTTGGCGGTGGTTGGCACTTCCAGAAATCGCATGAACCTGGATGTCACGGGGAGGGTTGCGGACATCGAGAAAGCCTTCCATGTAACCATGGGCGTGTACCAGCACCCCACCGAATTCCGCACCTTCTATTCTCCGGACAAGGAACCCACGCCAGACCTAAGCGTCGGTCTGTGGCACATCTCCGGCCTGGACAACTATTCGATCCCGCGCCCGCTCCTGGTCAAGAATCCGGGCGTGAAAGCCAACGCCACCACTGGCTCCTGCCCGTCCGCCTCATTCTGCGGCAGCGACATGCGGGCGGCGTACTACGGCGGAACGCTCACCGGCAGCGGCCAGTCGCTCGGGCTGCTGGAGTATTACGGCACCGATCTGGCCGACCTGAAGACATATTACAAGAACGCGGGCCAAACAAACAATGTCCCGATAACTCTGCTATCCACGGACGGGACCAGCACGAGTTGCCTCGCATCGGCTGACTGCGACGACACCGAACAGACCATCGACATGACCCAGGCGATCGGCATGGCGCCGGGCCTGTCCAGCCTGGTGATGTACGTGGGATCCGCGGATACCGCCATTTTTAACGCGATGGCTACGGCCAGTCCGCTGAACGCGCAATTGAGCTCGTCGTGGACCTGGACCCCGGTCGACGCCAGCACGGACAATCCGTACTACGAGGAGTTCTCGGCGCAAGGCCAGAACATGTTCCAAGCGGCCGGCGACAGCGGCGCCTGGAGAGCGAGCTCCTCGGTTTGGCCTTCCGACGATGTATATCTCGTGTCTGTAGGCGGAACGGACCTGGATACCAGCAGCGCGGGCGGCCCCTGGAGTTCGGAAACCGCCTGGGCCGACGGCGGCGGCGGCATTTCGCCCGACAAGTTCGCAATACCCTCGTGGCAGACCGCGGCAGCCGCGGGCTGCGCCAAGTGTTCCCAGACCTATCGCAACGGTCCGGACGTTTCGGCGAACGCGAATTACACCTTTTACGTTTGCGCCGATCAAACCACCTGCACCGCCAATGAGTACGGCGGGACCAGTTTTGCGGCGCCCATGTGGGCCGGTTATCTGGCGCTCGCCAATGAACAGGCAGTGGCTGGCAGCAGCCCCACGCTGGGCTTCATCAACCCGGCCCTTTATACGATCGGCCTGGGATCGAGCTACCACACCGATTTCCACGACATCACCAGCGGCAGCAACGGCTACTCGGCAACCGCCGGTTACGATCTGGCGACCGGCTGGGGCAGCCCGAACGGCAGCGGCCTGATCAACTCACTGACCGGAAGCGCGCCGCCTCCGGGCTTCACCCTTTCCGCTTCGCCCGCTGCGGTCACCGTGACGCAGGGCAGCTCGGGAACGTCCACCATTACCAGCGCAGTGACGGGCGGCTTCGATTCGGCCGTTACCTTGACCGCGAGCGGCCAGCCAACCGGCGTGACCATCGGCTTCAACCCAACCTCGATCACCGGGAATGGAACGTCGCTGATGACCATGACCGTGGCGTCGTCCACAGTCGCGGGCACCTATAGCATTACGGTGAAGGGAACCTCCGGCAGCACCACCGCCACGACCACGGTTTCCCTGACGGTGACCGGGCCGAATCCGAACTTCGCCATCAGCGCATCGCCCACGACGATCACCGTCGCCAGGGGCGGTTCCGGAACATCCACGATCACCGCCACTATTTCCGGCGGTTTCAACTCGGCGATTGCCTTGTCTAGCGGGTTATCGGGAAGCAGTCAAGGGGTGACCTTCACGCCTAGCTCCATAGCGGCGCCGGGCGCAGGGAAGTCGACCATGACAGTGAAGGTTTCCAAGACCGCCGCCCTCGGAGACCACACGGTCGAGATAACGGGCACCGGCGGCGGCATTACGCATTCGATCACGGTCACTGTCGACATTGAGCAGTAGCGACAGGGATGTCTAAGGCCGGTGGCTTCGGCAGCCGGCGACGAGAGGCCGGACCTTCGCGGGTCCGGCCTTTTTTGTGTCGATTTACGGTCAATTTGCAGCTTTTGGGGCAGGATGGTATCCTGCGCGCCGATTGACAATCGGCCCGCAGGTTGCCAACCTGCCCCACAAAGCAAATTGACCCACTACGCGATTTACGGAGACTTTGGGCGCGGCTGACGCACCAACCTTCAGCCGTGATTAACCTTGAAAATCCGACGCGCGACGGGCCAGAGCTGGCGCGGTCCTTCGCGCTCCGCTACGGGTGTGCCGTTGTCAGTATGGCGCTCGCAGTATGGGTGCGCGTGCTGCTGGACCCGGTGCTGGGCAACCAGTTTCCCTTTGCAACATTGTTCTTCGCGGTGCTGCTGACCGCGTGGTACGGGGGGGGCCGGCCCGCACTGGTAACAGTGTTTCTCGGCGGGTTTGCCGCGGATTACTTTCTCATCGTGCCGCGTGGCAGCTTCCAGTTGGAAAGCTCAGCCCAGGCAGTCGGCTTGCTTCTGTTCCTGGCCGTGGGAGTGGGCATCGCCGTACTTGGCGGCGTAATGCAGGCTGCACCTCTGCGCAGTCTTCGGAAACTCAGGCAAGTGCGGGAAAGGCTGGCACTAGCCGAGGAACGCCTGCGCGTCACGCTGCGTTCATCCGGAGTCGGCGTTTGGAGTTGGGACGTTGCGCCGAATATCGTCGAGGCAGACGAGAATTGCGCGATCCTCTTCGGCGTTTCGATCGGCCAGTTTCCGCGAACTATTGAGGAGATTGCGGCGCGGCTGAATCCGGACGACCGCGAGCGTGTGCGGAAAGAGCTAACGGCCTCGCTGCAACACGGCGCGGAGTGTCACACGGAGTTCCACATCGTGTGGCCCGCGGGCGAGGTCCGGTGCCTGGTGGTTCGCGGAAGGGCCGATTTCGGCGAAGCCGGCCGGCTGCTTAAGCTGGCGGGTGTCTGTTGGGATGTAACCGAACATCGCCAGGCTCAGGGGGACCTGCGCGCCGCTTCCAAAAGATTGGTGGCGGAGGAGCGGTTCCGGGAGCTGCTGGAGGCCGCGCCGGATGCCGTAGTCGTGGTGAATCGAGAGGGCAAAATCGTCCTGGTCAATGCGCAGGTGGAGAAGTTATTCGGGTACGCGCGCGAAGAGTTGCTGGGGCAAACGGTCGAGATGCTGGTGCCGGAACCGTACCGTAACAAACACCCGGCGCACCGCACCGATTTCTTTGGCGATCTGCGGGCGCGCTCCATGGGGAGCGGCGTGGAACTCTACGCCGTGCGCAAAGATGGCAGCGAGTTTCCGGTTGAGATCAGCCTCAGCCCGCTGGAGACCGCAGAGGGCCAGTGGGTTTCCAGCGCGATTCGCGACATTACCGACCGGAAGCTCGCGGAGTTGGGCCGCGACCAGCTTGCGGCCATCGTGGAGTATTCGGACGACGCCATCATTGGCAAATCGCTGGAGGGAACCATCGTCAATTGGAACAAGGGGGCGGAGCGGCTCTACGGCTATTCGGCGGAAGAGATTATAGGCCAGCCCATTTCGATCCTACTGCCACAGGGCCACGCCGACGAGGTCACGGAGATCGTAGCGAAACTGCGGCAAGGAGAAACCGTCAACGAGGAGACCGTGCGGCGCAGAAAGGACGGCCGGCTGATTGAAGTTGCGCTCACCATTTCTCCCATCAAGAATTCCATTGGCCAGATCACGGCGGCCTCGGCCATCGCACGCGACATCAGCGCACGGAGGCGGGCGGAGTCGCGGTTCCGGGGACTGTTGGATGCGGCGCCGGACGCCACGGTGGTGGTGAACCAAAAGGGCAAGATCGTGCTGGTCAATGCGCAGGTGGAGAAGGTGTTCGGGTACGCGCGGGAAGAACTGGTGGGCCAGCCCATCGAGATGTTGGTGCCGGAACGCTTCCGGGACCAACATCCGGGGCACCGCACCGATTTCTTCGGGGATCCCCGGGTGCGGTCCATGGGGGCGGGCATCGAGTTGTACGCGCAACGCAAGGATGGCACCGAGTTCCCGGTTGAGATCAGCCTCAGCCCGCTCGATACCGAAGAAGGGGTTTTGGTTTCGAGCGCCATTCGCGATATTTCGGAACGAAAGGCGGCGGAGCGAAGCCGGGACCAACTGGCCGCCATCGTGGACTACTCGGATGACGCCATCATCGGCAAGTCGCTGGAGGGAACGATCGTCTACTGGAACAAAGGAGCGGCGCGGCTCTACGGCTACTCGGCTGAGGAGGCGATGGGCCAGCCGATTTCCATCCTCCTTCCAACCGACCGCCCCGACGAGATCGCGCAGATCATATCGAAGCTCCGCCAAGGCGAGGGAGTCAGCGAGGAGACTGTGCGGCGCAGAAAGGACGGCAAGCTGATTGATGTCGCACTATCCATTTCACCCATTAAGAATTCCCTTGGACAAGTTACGGCGGCATCAACCATCGCGCGCGACATCACGGATCGGAAGCGTGCGGAGGCGAAGTTCCGAGGGCTGCTGGAATCGGCGCCGGACGCCGTGGTGGTGGTGAATGAAGCGGGCAGAATCGTCTTGGTCAACACACAGCTGGAGAAACTGTTCGGATACGCGCGGGAAGAACTGCTGGGCCAAGGCATTGAAATGTTGGTGCCGGAGCGCGACCGGGACAACCATCCGGGGCACCGCACGGGTTTTTTCGCCGATCCCAGGGCGCGGTCGATGGGCGCGGGTATGGAACTGCATGCGCTGCGCAAGGATGGCACGGAGTTCCCGGTTGAGATCAGCCTAAGCCCGCTGGAGACCGAGGAAGGCGTGCTGGTTTCGAGCGCAATTCGCGATATCACCGCGCGCCGGGCGGCGGAAGAGGAACTGCGCCGCAGCCGTGCCGTATTGCAGGGACTGTTCGAGTCGCTTCCCGGCCTCTTCCTGGTGATCGCAGCCGACCTGAAGATGGTCTCCGTGAGCGATGCCTTTCTGGAGGCCACCATGACCAAGCGCACGGACCTTATCGGCCACAGCATCTTCGAAATTTTCCCCGACGACCCAATCGACGCGGGTACCACGAGTGCCGGTTCCCTGCGCGCATCCTTCGAACGTGTGCTTCAGACCGGGGTCCCCGACACCATGGCCGTCCTGAAGTACGCCATCCGCCGGCCCGACGGGGTATTCGAGGAGCGTTATTGGAGTCCTATGAACTCCCCCGTGCTCGGGACCAACCGCCGGGTCGACTATATCATCGTACGCTCGGTAGATGTGACCGAGTACGTATTGGAAAAATCGCAGTCCGGGGGCAAGCCCGTCGGGGTGCTTACGCGCATGGAGCGGATGGAGGCCGAGATTTTCCAGAACTCCGTGGAGTTTCAGGCCGCCAACCGGCACCTTCACGATGCCAATGCGCAGTTAGTGCAAGCCAAAGCGGACGCCGAGGCCGCCAGCCGGGCCAAGAGTACGTTTCTGTCGACCATGTCGCACGAAATCCGTACCCCCATGAACGCCATCCTCGGATACGCGCAGTTGATGGCGCGGGATGCGGGCATGGGGACGGAAGCGAAGGCCAATCTCGCGGTTATCGGCCGGAGCGGCGAGCATCTGCTGGCGCTCATCAACGACGTTCTGGATATGTCCAAGATCGAGGCTGGGCGCACTGAGCTCAATCCGGTGACATTCGACCTGCCCGGGCTGCTGAACGATCTGGAAGGGATGTTCCGCTTGCGGGCCGAGGCGAAGGCGCTGCGATTCGAAATGGCGGTAGATGGGGAATCCGTGCGTTACGTCTCGGCGGACGAGCGCAAGCTACGCCAGGCGCTGATCAATCTGCTCGGAAACG
>DATNMW010000346.1:0-16308 GCA_035602155.1 Bryobacteraceae bacterium
CATCGCCAGACGGTAGCGAATGGCTTGCAGCAGCTTGTGATCGAACACGGTTAGCTGATCCAGGATCTGTTCGCGCGGGCAGATCACCAGCTCGGCCGCGGCCGAGGGTGTGGCGGCGCGCAGATCTGCCACGAAGTCGGCAATGGTGAAGTCCGTCTCATGCCCGACGGCCGAAACCACGGGAACCGGGCTTGCCGCGATGGCGCGCGCCACAGCTTCTTCGTTGAAGGTCCAGAGGTCTTCGAGCGAGCCGCCGCCGCGGGCCACGATCACCAGTTCCGCCCAGGGGTTGCGGCTGAAGTAGTCGATCCCGCGGCAGACTTCCTCGACTGAGCCTTCGCCCTGCACGAGTGCGGGGAAGAGCCGGATGTGCAGGCCCGGGAAGCGGCGGGACAGGATTTGGAGCATGTCGGAGATGACGGCGCCGCGCGGCGAGGTGACGATGCCGATGCGCTGCGGGTAGCGCGGCAGGGGGCGCTTGCGGGAGGGTTCGAAGAGGCCTTCTCCGCCGAGCTTTTTCTTGAGTTGTTCGAAGGCGAGTTGCAGCGCGCCGTGGCCCAGAGGCTCCAGCAATTCGACGATGAGCTGGTATTCGCCGCGCGCCTCGAAGACGTCGATGCGGCCGCGCGCCAGCACGGCGAGACCGTCCTGGGGCTTGAATTTCCAATAGCGGTGGGCGGAGCGGAAAGCTACGGCGCGCACTTGGGCCTGCGCTTCCTTGAGCGTGAAGTAGTAGTGACCGCTGGTGGCCAGCTTGACGCCGGATATTTCGCCGGAGACCCAGACGTCGGGGAATTCGTTTTCGAGGGCGGCGCGGATGGCGGCGTTCAGCTCGGTGACGGAGTAGACGCGGCGCGTGGGGGTAAAATCGAAGGCGAACTGGTCCACTATTTGATGTTACCGGAGCCGCGAGCGTCCGAGTATGCTATGGCTTAGATATCCGCTCCGGAACGACGGTTTTGAACGCCGCGAATCAAAGGTATCCCTGGACCCTATCGTTTCTTCTTTACGAGCTTCGACTGCGCCGAGCCGCCTCACATTCACGTGGAGCGCGAGGACAGGATCTGCAAATTCTGGCTTGAGCCGCTGGCGCTCGCGAACAGCCAGGGCTTCAAATCCCACGAGTTGAACATAATCCGCGGGCTCATCCGGGGGTACCTGGGTGCTATTCTGGAAGCGTGGTATGAACACTGTGGCGAATAGCGATCCGAGTATCCTCAGGGTGCGCATCACCAATGACGAGATCATCGCCGACCTGGCTGACGGGCGGGTTATCAGCGTCCCGCTGGCTTGGTCCTGGCGTCTGTCCGAAGCCACTCCCGCGCAACGCGCAAACTTTCGTCTGATCGGGACCGGGCAGGGAGTGCATTGGCCCGATGTTGACGAGGACATCAGCGTCGAAGGCTTGCTCCGCGGCAGTCCGGCGCCCCGGCCGGGAATTCAGGCATCGATGAGCATCAGGCGCCGCGCAGGTATGGGAGGCAGGCGCGCGCCAGCGCGGCGAGACCATACCACGGCTTGAGTTCCCTAAAAAGGTCCATCAGACGCGCCTGCTGTCTGCGGGCGTGAAATCGAAGGCGAACTGGCCCACTATTCGATGGTAACGGAGCGGCGTGCGTCGGGGTATGCCATGTGGAGCGCGAGGACAAGATCTGTAAATTCTGGCTTGAGCCGCTGGTGCCCGCGAACAGGGCTTCAAGTCCCACGGTTGAATGTAATCCGCGGACTCATCCGGAGGTATCTGGGTGCTATACCGGAGCGTGGTATGAACACTGTGGCGAATAGCGATCCCGGCATCCTAAGGGTGCGCATCACGAAAGACGAGATCATCGCCGACCTGGCCGACGGGCGGGTTATCGGCGTCGAGGGCTTGCGCCGTGGCAGCCCGGGTCAAGACGTTTTATGCGTACTGGGGGTCAAAGTCGTAGCAGCGGGTTGCCCGCTCCGCTCACACGTATCTGCAAACGATGGGTGGAAGCAAGATCTAAACGATCTGGCGGCGGAGTTTTTTCCACAGACGGTCGGCCGCTCCTCTGCGAAATCTCTGCAAATGAGAAAAAAGTGGTATTGGGCAGGAATGCCCGCCCTCCAGGGCGACCGGTTCGTCATGCCGTGCGTCCATTCGGTCAGAAAAGCCTTTCGCGCGGCAGGGCGTGCGGCTATCATGCGTGCATGTGGCGTCTTGCGATTTCCGTGCTGATCCTGTCGTGTGCGGCCGCCCAGCCGTCGATCGAATCCACCGAGTACCAGGCGCGGCGGCGAGCCGCCTTGGAAAAGATCCCGGATGGAATCATGGCTCTGCATTCGGTCTCCGGACTGAAGCGCTGGGACGAATCGGGGTTCCACCAGGACGCGAGCTTCTATGCGTTCAGCGGCCTGGCGAACCTTGAGAAGGCGATTCTGGTCCTGGATGGGACGGACGGGCAGTCCTGGCTTTTCACGATGCCGCGTTCGGGAACGTTCGGCGCGGATCCGCGGGGATTCGACGCGGTATCTATCGATCCGGGCCCCGCGGCCGCGGCCGCTCTAAAGATCGATCACGTGGTCTCGTGGGATACATTTGCATCCTTCGTCGATTCGCGGCGGAAGAATAACCCGAAGCTGGTGTTCTATCTCGACAGTGCCGGCCAAACGGGGGGCATGTCGGGTAATGTGAGCAAATCCCGCTGGGATCGCCGGCATCGAGAACCCTCACATGCTCTGGCGGGAGGCAATTCGCCAGCGGTGGAGCGATCTGGAAATCAAGGACGCGTTCCCGATTCTTGACGAGGGTCGATGGGTAAAGAGCCCCGCCGAACTGGCGTTGCTGCGCAAGGCGGCTTCCATTACGGCGGAGGGATTCCGGGCTGGTGCGCGGGCCATCGCGCCCGGTAAGACCCAGCGGCAGGTGGAAGGCGAAGTGATGCGCGCCTGTCTTAACGCGGGATCGGATGGCGCCTCGATCTGGCCGTGGGTCCGTTCGGGGCCGCTCACCATGCCGGCGACGCTCTTTGAAGCATTCGCGGATTACCGCAGCATGGATCGCACGATGGGCGCCGGCGGAATAGTGCGCCTCGACCTGGTTTGCGATTTCCGGATGTACAAGGGTGATTTTGGCCGCACGCTGCCCGTGTCAGGCCGTTTCGACGCCGGCCAGAGGGAGACCATGGAACTGTTGAACGGCGCTTACTTGGCCGGTGTGGAGGCGATGAAGCCCGCCGCAACCCCCGGCGAGGTCCGGCAGGCCTTTCGAGGCTACGTGGTAGCCCACCAGAACGAGCTGCATACTCCCCTGGCGCGCGAGGCAGCTTCGGCGGCGCTCAAGACTCCAATGCAGCCACTGCACGGATTGGGCGTGGACATGGCGGAAGGAACTCCCAAAGTGTTTCGCGAGGGTAATGTGATATGTTACGAACCTGGCTTGATCGCTGGGGGCCAGCAGTATTTCGTCGAAGATACAATCCTGATTACGCGCAATGGCCGCGAAATCATGAATCCCCCATTGCCTTACACGCCGAGTGACATCGAGCGGGAGATGGCGGAGCGGCGGCCGTAATCGGTTAGTCGCCTGGAGTTAGGAAGCAGGCGAAACTGTCCGCCCCACCACCGCTGACTTAACCAACCTAACTAGCGGACGGTTGCCTACGGCTAAATCAGGGTATTGTCGAGAGTATTTCTCAACTAGCGGCTCTTCTTACCACCCAATCTACTTCTGGCTCGGCGGTGGCGCGGTGATCGTCGATTCGCGCATGACTTTGCCGCCGCGCGCTTCCACCAGCGCTACGTGATTGGCCGATAGTATGGCGCCCGTGGTGCGGTCGAGTGCGATGCGCGCGGTAACGTAGGCGACCAGAGCGGCTGTCTCGGAGGATTGGGCCGTCATCACGTCCCGCTGTTGCTGCGTCACGTTGTACGGAATGGACGCTCCCAATTCGAACCGCCTCCGCTCACTGGTATACAACTGCTCTTGCAGGGTCCGGTTGCGGACTGCGGCCTCGTAGCGGGCGCGCGCCTGCCGCAAGGCGATGACGTAGTTTTGGACATCCACCTGCACTTGATTGAAGTCCTTCTGGTCGCTCAACTGGGTCTGGCGGAGAGTCAACTGGTCGATGGCATAGTCGGAGAGCGCCTGCCTGTTCCGGAAGGCCATTTGATAGGCTCCGGTAATGTTTTCGGAAGGGAAGTCGCGGCGAAAGACCTGGCCCAGGGCCGTGCCAATGCCGCCTACAAAGTAAGGATTAGGCGGCACCGTGAAGCCATCCACAGTGACCGTCTTTCCGGTTCCGGCGATGCCGGCCTGGCTCTCGCTGCCGAGTACCACCGCGAACGGCAGTACGCCGTTCTTTGTCCCCAGGTTGCTGACCACCGTGGCTGCTTCATTTTCTCTTTCGCTTGCCAGATCCGTGCGGTTGGCGAGGGCCTGCTTGACCAAATCGTCCAAGGGAGGGAGGTCGTCATGTTCGGGGATCCGGATCGGATCTACCGGCAGGATACGCGCGGCTGCTAGCACCGGATCGGCGGTCCCATTGCGGCTCAGCAGGTTTTTCAATTGAATCTCCTGCTGCTTCAGGGCCACTTCGGAATCCACCAAAGCCTGTTGCGCGGTAATGGCCAGACTATCGGCATTGATCGTTTCCGAAGGCGCCAACGATCCGATGCGCACCTGTTCCTTTACGTTCGCCAGAAAAGTGGTGGCGGTCTCCGTCGCGCTTCGCTTGGCTTTCAGGTCTTCATCGGCCGCTTCCAGAGAATAGTAGGCATTCAACACCTGGGAGACGATGTTGGTTACCGTTGTTTGGAAAGCCAGATCCGAGGCGTCCCGGTTCATCTTGGCGACGTTAATGAAGCGCGCGTTGACCGCGACACCGGCGTTGTTGAGCAGATACTGGGTCACGGAGATGGCGAGCACCGGCGCCGAAGTGGGGTTCAGCACGTCGGTGGGAGAATTCTCATTCAAGTAGTGATCGGTGTAGGTCAGGGTAACCGTGCCCCCGGTAAGCAGCCCTTGTTGGATGCTGGCCGTGAGCGCGCGCGTCCCATCGACCAGGGTCGAAGTGGCGCTGGCCTGCGAATCCGGATACAGGGAGGTGGTGTGGCTGAACGTGCTGGCCTCCTGAATAATGGGATCCAGCGTTGGCGTGACTGGACCGATTTGCGAAATGGTGGCGTTGGTCGACTGAACGTGGGTGGAACCAGTTCCCGGTGCGCTGACTCCGGCAGCCTGCTGACTGCCGGCAACGCCCTGACCGGAAGCTACCGATCCGGCTTGCGAGGCGTTGCTCGGTACGCCAGGCAATGTGCCACCCGCCTCGGAACGCGTAACGTTTAATGACAGAATAAGCGGATTGTAACGGGCGACCTCGATGTCGACGTTGTTCTCCAAGGCGAGCGCGATGGCGTCCTGGACAGTGAGATAGAGGGTTCCGGCGCGAACGAGTTCGCTCAGCCGCGGGGTGTTAGCCAGGCGGGCCGGAGGCGCCGCGGGCGCCAGATATGGACGCAAGATAGCCGGCGCTCTCGGCGGGATCAACGCAATAGAAGGCTGCTGCGCCCAGGCTAGCGGTCCGCAGAGGAGCATGGCGGCAATCGCAAAGAACGGGTCCAAGGAGACCCGTGCGGACCAGGGGATCCGCCGCATGGCACTTGGTGGCATCGGCGTGTTCACGGGCGATCCTCCTTAGGCAGGTCCGCAGGCAGTACCGATGGCTGGGAGATTTGCCCCTTCAAGGCGTCGTCGATCGAAACCTCATTTACATCCAGGGTTGTGCCCAGCGCCTGGTCCAATGCGATGCGTGCGTGCGTATAGTTCGCCATGCTCTGCACTTCCGCGCTGTGAGAGCTGGCCAAGTCGCGCTGGTCCTGCACCACCTGGAAGGCCACGGTGGCGCCCAGGGCGTACCGCTTTTGATCGCCGGCCAGCGTCTGCTCCTGAAGGACGCGGGATTTCGTGGCGGCCTCGTAGCGTGAGCGCGCCTGCTCAACGCCAACCATGGCGTTCTGCACATCGACGCGGATCTGATTGATATTCTTGCGCAGGTTCAGCTCGTTTTGGCGCAGTTCCAGCAGACTGGTGGCATAGTCGGCCTTAGCGGCGCGATTGCGCAGAGGTATGTTGAGCGAGATGCCCGCCGAATAGTTGGGATAATCCCGGCGAAAGATCTGAGAGAGGAGATCGCCATATCCGCCAACCAGCGGACCGTTGTAACCCTGCATTAGTCCGACGCCCGCAAGTTCACCCGACAGGCCGTTGTTAGTCACTTCGGCGAAAGCGTTTAACGTGGGTTTCAGGGAGTTCTTGATGCCCACCAGGTTCATCTGGTTGCTCGCCAGGTTCAGGCGGGCCTGCTCCATCTCCGGGCGTCCGGCAATGGCTTGGCGGATCAAGTCCTCCAGCGGACGGACTTCATCTTTCTCGGGAATCTGAAACTTATCCAGCGGAACGATATGCAAGCTGGTTAAGCCCGCGTCCGCCACACCGTTGCGGCTCAAGTAGTTCTTCAGGATGGTTTCCTGCTGCAGCAGGTTGGTCTGGGAAGTGACCAGGTCTTGCTGGCTGGCGTACAACTGGGATTCCGCGCGCGTAATTTCGATGGGCGCCGCCGTTCCGTACTGCACCAGTTTCTTGTTGTCGTCCAGAAGTTGCTGTGCCGTGCCGACTTCGTGTTGGCGCGCGCGTACGTCCGCGTCGAAGCTGACCAGGTCCCAGTAGAGGTTCAGCGCAGCGGAGACGGTGGCGATGAGCTGCAGCTTGAATTGCAGAGCGCTCACCTTCACGTTATTCTTCTGCACTCGAATGTTCCGGCCGTTGACCGCCCGTCCGAATCCTTGCAACAGACTTTGCGTCAAAATCAAATCGAGGTCGCCGGAGGTGAAGGGATTCAGGCTGTAGGAGGTGCTGTTGATGCCCACGCGGGTGCTCGTGTAGGTCAGTTGGGCGGACAGGC
Source organism: Bryobacteraceae bacterium (assembly GCA_035602155.1). GTDB lineage: Bacteria > Acidobacteriota > Terriglobia > Bryobacterales > Bryobacteraceae > Bog-159. Next base: position 6,924 of record DATNMW010000346.1, read on the forward strand.
CGAAATCGAAATTCTGCACATATTGGGCTTCGTAGGTGCGGGTGGTGTCCACTAGAACGGAGGTATTGGTGAGCACCAGGTTGCTCTGCGGGGAAGTAACATGCCCGAAACTGGCAACGCCCAGGAGAGTTGGATCCAGGGAGGGAATAGAGGGTCCCAACTGTGTGGTGATGCCGCCGCCGGAGCCGACTCCGTTACCCGCGCTGATGCCGACGCCGCCGGACGTATTTACGCTGACGCCTTGCAAGCTGACGCTTTGGGGGCCACTGGCCACTCCCAGGCCTACACTGCGCAAGGCGCCGCCCGCCTGCGCACGCAGGAGTATTTGCTGCGCCAGCAGCGGACCATATCGCTGGATCTCCACGTCGATATTATTCTCGATGGCCAACGCCACCACGTCGCGAGCCGACAGATAAAGATTGCCCGCCCGCATCAGCGAAGCCAGGCGGGAAGAATTCTGCAGCCGGATGGAGGGCACGCTTCCGGCCCGGTAGGGACCCGTGACGAAACTCCATCCGCCGGTGGGTGGCTGGATGCCGATCTGCTGCTGGGCTGCTGCGCGGACGCATAAGACCAAGAGAATCCCTAAGACTCGAAGCGGCGTTTGAAATAGTTTCATTGAAATCGACCGTATTAGATGCAAAGCGGCACCGGTGGGCTGGCGCGCGCCTGGGTCGCGCTATTGGTGACGCGCGAACCACTAGTTTATTACGTATGCGCGCCGGTTTTGTTCGATGGAAGGGGCGCAGGCGCGGCTCGCCGAAACGCCGGGAGGCCGGTAGACGAGGCTTTCTCCAACGAGCAAAGCCAAATTCAGCCTTTGTTTTCTAGCGCGATGTGGGGCGAACAGATTGGTTCCTCCAATTCTACAGGGTAGCATCCTCATGCCCGCCGGCTAGTGGTTGGCAGTCCGTGAAATGGCCGGCCCACGTTTGTTGCGCCGGGTCTCAGCGGTTTCCTGTACAATGGAGTCGAAAGGAGGCCGCGTGGGAACCACTGACACGGTTTTCGCCACCATCTTCGGCACCGGGGACATCCTGGTGGTGGTGATCGTGGGGCTGCTGCTATTCGGCGGCAAGAAAATTCCGGAACTGGCCAAAGGCTTGGGCGAGGGAATCCGCAACTTCAAGGATGGCATGAAGGACGATGGCGAGGAGAAGAAGCCATAGGCTTCCGGAGACTGCCCGCAACTTGGGCGGGTCTTAACTTCAGGGCCCAGACGGCAGGATCGTACGAGTCCCGTGGCGGGCGAGTAAAATCGGCCACGACCTTACAATGAATGGCCTCCGGCGCGACGTTTGAGCCGGACCCAAAGAAAACCCCGCGGGCATGCGTTGCGGCTCGCGGGGATTTTGCTGTCTGACCGGGTGTTCCCGCCTACTTCTTCTTGGGCGGGACGATGGCGTCCTTGGCGGCTTTCGCCACGCGGAACTTCACCACCTTCTTGGCCGGGATTTTGATCGTCTCGCCGGTCGCGGGATTGCGGCCCACGCGGGCTTTACGATCCTGGCGTACCAGCCGTCCAATACCCGGCAGTACGAAAACGCCGTTCTTCTTCACTTCCGCGATCGCCACGCTGGAAAGTGAATCCAGGAACTGGCGGGCTACCTTGTTGTTTACTTCGCAACTCTCGGCGAGGCTTCTCACCAGTTGCGTCTGCGTCAAACGTTGACTTGCCATAGATCTCCTTTGGTTCTCACCATCGATTCAAACCACCGATTCAAACCACCGATTCAAAATTCAAGGACCGCCCGTAGAGGAGGTCCTCCGAACGCCATCCATCGAAATTAAGGCGCCGGCCGCGCGCCCGTAATGGGCGGCGGCGCGATTACGTATCAATAATAAGGGAAGGCGAAACTCGATGTAAAGAGAGAACACCTGAAAAATGGCCTGTTTTTGGGCTTTTTTTTGCGGATGGCAAGCGCGAGGCCCGTCAAACGGCCATTTTGGCGCTGTTATCGGCGCCGGTGGCCGCTGCCGCCGCCTTGCGGGGCAGCTCCTGCGGTCCGTCGAGGCCCAACGCTTTGCGCAATTCGGCGTCCAGGTTCCGGCATAAATCGGGGTGATCGCGCAGGTACTGGCGGGCGTTGTCGCGGCCCTGGCCGATGCGCTCTCCGCGATAGCTGAACCAGGAGCCGCTTTTTTCCACCAGGTTGTTGGCGGCGCCCAGATCCAACAAATCGCCCTCGCGCGAGACCCCTTCGCCATAGAGGATGTCGAACTCCGCTTCGCGAAACGGCGGCGCAACCTTGTTCTTGACCACTTTGGCGCGCGTGCGGTTGCCGATGACGCTGTCCCCGTCCTTGATCGCCGCGATGCGCCGGATATCTACGCGCACCGAACTGTAGAATTTGAGCGCGCGTCCGCCCGTGGTGGTTTCCGGACTGCCGAACATCACGCCGATTTTCTCGCGGATCTGGTTGATGAACACCATGCACGTGCCGGTTCGGCTCACTACGCCCGTCAGCTTGCGCATGGCCTGGGACATGAGCCGCGCGTGCAATCCCATGTGGCTGTCGCCCATCTCGCCGTCCAGTTCGGCTTTGGGAACCAGCGCCGCCACCGAATCGACCACCACTACATCGATGGCGCCGGAGGCGGTCAGCGCGCCGGCGATTTCGAGCGCCTGCTCGCCGTTGTCCGGCTGCGACACCAGCAGGTTATCGATGTCCACACCCAGTTTGCGTGCGTAGGCCGGGTCGAGGGCGTGCTCGGCGTCGATGAAGGCGGCCGTCCCGCCGGCCTTCTGCGCCTCGGCGATCAAGTGCAAGGTCAAGGTGGTCTTGCCGGAGGACTCCGGCCCGAAGATCTCCATCACGCGTCCGCGCGGGAAGCCGCCCACGCCTAGCGCGGCATCCAACGAGATCGAGCCGCTGGAGATGACCGCTACCGGCACGATGGCGCCGGAGCCCAGGCGCAACACCGCGCCTTTGCCGAATTGCTTGTCCAATTGTGAAAGCGTCAGATCGATAGCGTGACGCCGCTCGCGTTCGTCCATGAGATTCCTCCTTACGGTGAAGTAGTCTGGTGCGGTCGGGAAGTTCTCTCCGGATAATTTGAGAGAGGAGCCGGGAGGAGGCAGAACGGCTAGCGGGCAGCGCTTGCCTTGCGAGTTCACCGGTGCATAGCGAGGCCTCAGGTTAATCGGCGGGCGAATCTTGGCAAGAGAATGCCGGTCACCTGTTGGCACAATGGTTCTTGCGTTACAGTTTTCGTCCGTTGGAAAGCAGTGGGACGTCTTACGGCGTCCTAAACGCTGCCGGCCCGGATTTGCGATCCGGGCCGGTAAATCCTACGTTTAGGCGAAAGGAGGCAACCGATGTTAATCATCGCGTTGACAGTTATGATCGCCGGAGCAACGGCGATCACGGTGACGATCCGCATTTCGCGGCGCCGTCGCCGAAAGTAACCGCAAAGCCACGGCCGGAAAACCGGTAGTGGCACCTCCTTAAACTTACAACCTTTCGGGTCATAGCGCAAGCTCCTTCCGCAACAGCGGTGGCATACTACGGGTGCGCCCGGGCGTGTGCTCCGCTCGGCCTGAGCGGCAGTACGGGCGTTCCGCCGGTGAAATCCGGCTTCCGCCGCCCGTCCATATTCCCCGAGGTGCTGGACATTGCCGGTTGCGCCACGTTTTGGCGCTAGCTCTGGCCCGCGAAACTGTCGGCGAAAAGTTGCTGAACGGAGGCATCGAGGTTGGAGGTTCGGAAACAGGCGGCTCTCTGAGGGTAGGCTTAAATGACGCGACGCAATACGGTGGATTAATTAGCTTCCACTTTATCTAGTATTGTGCGCGCCAGGTTGAGTACGCGATCTGAGACGATACCCTGAGGACCTTGCGTCGCGTGCATCGCCTTAAGCAGATCCGCGGTCGCGCGCGCTAACCGCCTTAACTGTCGTGGCCGCGCGTCGAACCTATCTTCAATTGAAAGGTCGACCTGATCCAGTATGTCCGACAGATACTGTACCAGTGGCCTTTGGCTATCCGAGCACCTGAACAATTGTTCGAACTCGTTATAGCCCAGGACTTCGAATTTTCGATCTTCTCCCTCGATCCTTCTCAGCATCATGTCACCAATCGCGTCTTGCCAGTCCTTGTAGATCCACGCCTCACGCATAGATAGAATTCGAAAAGCGTCCGGCCAGGTAACGAGCATTGTAGCGTCGCTTACGGTGTTCGTCTTCAGTTGCGTACATAGCAGACGGGCGATTTCCTTACATGTGCTCAGTTGCTGGCCCTCCGACAATTCGATAGGCTCTGCGACCCGTGCCGATTCCAAATTGTCGTAGATCGCATTGTCGACGAGAACACCTAGCTCCTCCAAACGGTCAGAGTGTTTTTCAATCTCGGCGACACTCTGCAACTTCCAACGATCGACCAAACGCAGTACTCGTTCTCGCTCGACCCAACTGCCGTCGGCCAGGGCGCGCTCGAACTCTGAAATCGCATCATCTATCTGTCCGTTTTTCCTGCTCGCCGCGACGCGAACGAAGGAGAATTCTCGTCTGCACGCGCGTATCCAGGCAATCACCGTTGCAAGTCGGTAAAGCGTGCTCAGCTTCTTATATGCTCTAAATGCCGATCCTTGTCCCCTCGCATCTGGTAGCCCTGCCGACTTGAGATAGACGGGACGGTGCCGCTGCGGTACAATCTCGTTCAGTCGGATCAGCAGTGAAGAGGCCGATGCGGCGAGCGGCTTCGAATATCGCTCGTAGACCGCAGCCTCCTCCCGTCGAGCAGCACGATGTTCGTCGAAGAGTTTGAAAATCAAGTCCTTGACGACGATGCCACCGAGAGTGACGGCTGCCGTGATTAGAGCGGCCCGAACCGTGGCTTCTCCTGAATTGGAAGGCTGGGCATTAGATTGCGGAGGGGACCCCGCTGTCGCCGACTTAGGCTCCGCCAAGAGGACTCGATTGCACTCGATGGAGGCGGGCACGATCCAAATCAAGAACGCCCGCCTGTTAGTCCCCGCTGCCATCAGCGCTATATTCTACCAGAAGTGGGATTTGTTCAAATGCGCCCAGATTTCATCCCGGCGAAAACCTGCGAGTCGTTGCCAAAATGCCGCCGAGATCGAGAAACGACGTTCCCAGCATGTCGCCTTCGGTCCGGTAAGGGCGAAGCCGCCGCGTGTGCAGACGCGATCCGACTCCGGGATGGTCGACCCTCCCAAGCAGTTTCCAGGGCCACGCAGCATAGCGGAAGGGTTCTGATGGCCCTCAATGCTGTCTCTGCTGTAAGGTATTCACTCCCATCCCCGGAATGCGCTGCAGCAGTGTGTTCCAACGCCTAACCCACCCGCTCAGCAATAGACTTCGCCTGCAGAAATAAAATCATGTAATCCGGACCGCCGCCCTTGGAATCCGTGCCCGACATATTAAACCCGCCAAACGGGTGCGCGCCCACCATGGCGCCGGTGCACTTGCGGTTCACGTACAGATTACCCACGAAGAATTGCCGCCGGGCGCGCTCGATGTGTTCGGGGACGTTGGAAAAGATGGCTCCGGTCAGGCCGTATTGCGAATCGTTGGCCAGATCCATGGCGTGATCGAAATCGCGCGCTTTGGTCACCGCCAGCACCGGCCCGAAGATCTCCTCCTGGAAGATGCGAGCCTTGGAGTCCACATCCGCGATGACCGTGGGCGGCACGAAGTATCCCGCCGCGGGCGCCGCGACGTTGACCGGCAGCAGCCTGCCTTCCCCCTTGCCCGTTTCGATGTATTGCAGAATCGTCCGCCGCGCGGAATCGCTGATCACCGGGCCCATGTAGTTCTCGATCTTTTCCGGCGCGCCCACCTTGATGGTGGAAACGCGCGCTTGCAACTTTTCCAGAAACGCATCGTAGACCTTGGCATCCACGATCGCGCGCGAACAAGCCGAGCACTTTTGTCCCGAATAGCCGAACGCCGAGACGGCCACGCCTTCCACGGCCTTGTCCAGATCGCAATCCGCATCCACTACGATGGCGTCCTTCCCGCCCATCTCCGCGATCACGCGCTTAATCCAGATCTGGCCGGGCTGCGCCTTGGCGGCCAGTTCATTGATGTGCAGGCCCACGTCGCGCGAGCCGGTGAAGGCCACGAAGCGGGTCTTGGGATGCTCGACGATGGTGTCGCCGACCGCCGCCCCGCTACCGGTGAGCAGGCAGAACGACCTGTCCGGGAAGCCGGCTTCCAGCAGCACTTCGGCGAATTTGGCCGCTATGGTGGGGGTTTCGCTGGACGGCTTGATCACGGCCGTGTTGCCCGCCACCAGCGCAGCCACGCTCATCCCCACCATGATTGCCAGCGGAAAATTCCATGGCGGAATGATCACGCCAACGCCGAGCGGCAGATAGCGCAATTCGCCGCGCTCGCCGGGGAGTTGGACGGCAGGCTGTTGCGGACCGCTGAACCGCTGCATTTCCCGCGCGTAGTACTCGCAGAAATCGACCGCTTCGGAGACATCGGCGTCCGCCTCCGGCCAGGACTTGCCAGCCTCCAGCACCAGCCAGGCGTCGAACTCCAGCTTGCGGCGGCGGATGATGCCGGCCGCGCGCACCAGCAGGCGAATGCGCTCATCGGCGGGAGTAGCGGACCATTCGGAGAAATATGTATAAGCCGAATCGACGGCGCGGCGCGCCAGTTCGGCGCTGGCGCGATGGTGCACGCCGATTACCTCCGCCGGGTTCGAAGGGTTGACCGAGCGCAGCAGATCGCCCGTCTTCAGCCGCTCGCCGGCGATTAGCAGATCGTACTCGCGCCCGAGTTGCGCGCGCACCGCTGCGAGCGCCTCGTCCATTGCCCGCCGGTTTGCTGGAGCGGAGAAGTCGGTGTAGGGTTCGTTTTGAAATGCCGGCAGTTTTTCCATAGCTCCATGGTATCCGATGGGAGGATACCGGGAGCTCCGCGCTAAGAGCCGGCTGTGGCTGCCGCGGCTGTCAATTCGCTGTTTCCAGCGACCCAGATCTGATTGACGCTAACCATCGGCCCGCTGACCAGAGCCGCGGTTGTGAGCGCGACAAAAGCCAGCAGCAACGCGTACTCAGTGAGATCCTGGCCTTCTTCACTGCGCCATAGTTTCTTCAATTCCGGCATGCGGCCTCCAGTAGCCCAATCGCTATAGGCAACACTACACCACCGGCACGTCTAAAGCGACGCCTAAATCGGTTAACGAAAACGGGATAACGAAAGCTAATCGGGAAAACACCCCAGTTCCGATCGCGGGCGGACGTTGCGCCTCGCCGTCGGCGCGCCGCTACCCCGCTGTGTTATCCTCAAATCGCAGCAGCTTATGCGTCTCCGCACCGCCCTTGTCGTGGGTTTCCTGGGATTGGCCGCGTGGAGCTTCCTGCTTGCACAAGCGCCCTGGAAAGACTACCCGGCACTCGAATACGAGAACTTTGAAGTTCCCACGGATTGGAATCAGAAAACCGAGTGGACCCGCGCCCGGCTGCGGTATCCGGACATTTACGGCTATCCGTTCGTAGATCTGCGCATGCGCGATGGCAGAGCGTTTCCGGGCTATTGGACGATGGACTATCCGCGGTCGGACCGCCACCTGATGGCGGGCATAAGGCGGCTTACTCGCATTGAGACCCGCTCCGTCGAACAGGTGGTGAGCCTGGACGGCACGGGCGAGGTCAACAACTGGCCCACCCTATATGCGGTGGAGGTGGGGCACTGGCGATTGCCCGACGATCAGGCCGCACAGCTTCGCGAGTTTCTGCTGCGCGGCGGCTTTCTGATGGTGGACGATTTCCACGGCACCAAGGAGTGGAATACGTTCGTGGACAGCATGCGGAAGGTGTTTCCGGACCGGCCGATCGTGGAGATCCCCAATAGCGATCCGATCTTTCACACGGTCTACGACCTGGATGAACGGTTTCAGGTACCGGGCGCGCAGTACTTTGATAGCGGAAAGACATATGAGCAGGATGGGTACCAGCCCCGCTGGCGCGCGATCTACGACGACAAGGGCCGCGTGATGGTGGCCATCTGCCACAACATGGACCTGGGCGATGCCTGGGAATGGTCCGACGATGCCCGCTACTACGAGAAGTGGGCGTCGCTGGCGTACCGCATCGCCGTGGACTATTTCGTCTACGATCTGACTCACTAGCCTTGCGACTGACTGGATTAGTGGTAGCGGCCGCCGGCCTGACTACCGGACTCGCCGCGGAGGAAGCCCGCGATATCGTCCGCAAGTCGGTGGAATTGGACCAGGCCAACTGGCAGCGCATGAAAGACTATACCTGGATGGCGCGTTCCACGGAGCGGCATTTCGATTCCGACGGCAAAGTGAAATCGACGGAAGGGAGCGCCTGGGAAACGGTGATGCTGGATGGCGAGCCGTACAGGCGCATGCTGGAACGCGACGGCCATCCACTGCCGCCCGGCGAGCTGAAGAGGCAACAGGACAAGCTGGATAAGAGCGTCGCCAAATTGGCGCACGAAGCGCCGGAAGAGAAGCGGCGCCGCCTGGCGGACTACGAAGCGCATCGCCGGAAGGAGCGCGAGTTTCTGCGCCTGATCCCGGATGCCTACGATTTCCGGATCGAGGGAGAGGCGCAGGTGGACGGCCAGGCCGCTTGGTTGATTTCGGGGACGCCTAAAGCCGGATATCGCGCGCGGGACCGGGACGCTAGGGCGCTGCTGAAGATACGCGGGAAGCTGTGGGTGGATAAGTCGAGCTACCAGTGGGTCCGGCTGGATGCGGAAACTACGGAGACGATCTCATTCGGCCTGTTCCTGGCCCGGCTGAATCCGGGCTCGAAGCTGGTGTTTGAACAGACGCATGTCGCCGAAGATCTGTGGTTGCCGAAACGCATCTACATGAAGGGCGCCGGAAGGATTGGGTTAATCAAGCGAATCGCCATGGACGAAGAGATCGTCTGGAGTAACTATCGCAGGTTCCAAGTAGATTCGAAGATCGTACCGCTGGAGCCGCGGTGATGCCGGGTCTCTTGCCGGCCCCGACCGCTGGGAACTGTTAGACTATTGGCTGCATGCTTCCCGTAGCGTTAACTATCGCCGGCTCCGACCCGATCGGCGGTGCAGGTATCCAGGCCGACCTGAAAACATTTCATCAGTTTGGTGTGTACGGCGAGGCCGTGATTACGCTGCTGACAGTGCAGAACACGGTGCGCGTGTCGCGCGTGGATTGCATACCCGCGGACCTGGTATTGGCGCAGTTGGCGGCGGTGCTGGAAGACATTCCACCGCAGGCCGCCAAGACCGGCGCGCTGGGCAACCGCGAAATCGTGGAAGCCATTGCCGCGGCCGCCGCCGATTTCCGGTTCCCGCTGGTGGTCGATCCGGTCATGATCGGCAAGCACGGGCAGCCGCTGATCTCGGAGGATGCGATTGCCGCGGTCCGCGAGCTGCTCCTGCCGCGCGCCCC
>DATNMW010000347.1:0-8246 GCA_035602155.1 Bryobacteraceae bacterium
GGTTTTCGGGAGCAGCGGGGTGCTCTATGGCACTACTCTCGGCGGCAATGGAGTGGCTGGCACGATCTTCCAGATGGCGCCGCCCAGCACCTCGGGCGGCCCTTGGGCGTTAACCGTCCTGCACTCGTTCCCGTACAACTCGGGAGACAGCCAGAATTTCTCTCCAAACGGGACGGTGCTTATCGGCCCGGGAGGGACGCTGTACGCCACGACGCAAGGGCCAAGCCTCCAGCTTGGGTTGGCGATCGCTTTGGCTCCGCCTTCAGCGTCCGGAGGGGACTGGACGGAGTACCAGATATACGCGTTCCCTGGCACCCCCAACGCAGGAGGGCCGTTTGCGGGCGTCGTGGCTGAAGGCGGATCCCTTTTCGGGACGACATTTACAGGAGGCGACGAGGGCTGCGGGGCCGACTTCGGGTGCGGGACCGTATACCAACTGGCGTCTGGCCCGACCCACGGCAGCGCCTGGACGGGATCGGTGCTGCATACGTTCGTTGGCTCGGACGGCAACGCCCCCGAAGCGGCCCTCGCCGTGGGCCCCGGGGGCGCGCTCTACGGCACGACAAGCAACGGCGGCTCAGGGTCCGCCTGTCAACAAAGCCAAGGCGGATGTGGCACCGTCTTCCAGTTGATACCGCCGGCAACGTCGGGCGGGACCTGGACGTTTTCGGTAATCTACAATTTCACCGGGATTGACGGCGATGGCGCGCAACCAGTGTCAAGTATCACAGTCGGAAAAAACGGGGCGATCTACGGAACGACCGAGGCTGGTGGAAGCGTGGCGTCCGACTCGGCCTGTCCGGGGTCGGCCCTCTATCAATTGTACCCAGGCTGCGGCACCGTCTTCGAACTAACACCGCCTTCGATATCGGGCGAGACGTGGACCGAGACTGTGCTCCACAGCTTCTCGGGCCAGAATGGAGACGGCGCTATACCCGTGGCGGGGTTGGTCTTGAGCTCAGGTGGCGTGCTTTACGGCACGACGTCCGCCGGCGGCACGGCTGGAAAAGGAACCGCATTCGCCCTCCAGCCGTAGCCCGAACAGCAACTCTGTGGCGCGTTTAGGCTAACGTCACTGACGAAGGGTCCGGAATCCAATCCGCCAAGCTACCATAAAGAGGAATGCCTGAATCGCTGGCCGCCGGCGCGGTCCTGGCCCACTACCGCATCGTCTCCCGCCTCGGTACCGGCGGCATGGGCGAAGTCTACCTGGCCCAGGACCTGAACCTCGACCGTCCCGTAGCATTGAAGATCCTGCCCCCGGAAGTGGCTCACGATGCCGACCGCATGCGCCGGTTCGTGCAGGAGGCTAAGACCGCCTCGGCGCTCAGCCACCCCAACGTCGCCCGCGTCTTTGAAATCGGCGAGGCCGATGGCCTCAGCTTTCTGGCCATGGAATACATCGAAGGCGAGACCCTCGACGTACACATTGGCAGTGCGCCCTTGCCGCTCGGCGAAGCCATCGGGATCGCCATTCAGGTGGCGGATGCCCTGGACGCCGCGCATGCCAAGGGCATCGTCCATCGCGACATCAAGCCGGCCAATATCATGATCGCGCCGCGCGGACATGTTTCGGTGCTGGATTTTGGGTTGGCCAAGATGAAGCCGCAAGGCGCGGGTTCGGGCGCCAGCCGCGCGGCCACGCAGTTCCTCACCGATCCGGGCATGGTCATGGGCACCGTACACTACATGAGCCCCGAGCAGGCACTGGGCCGCGAGGCCGACGCGCGCTCGGACCTGTTCAGCCTGGGCGTAGTGCTCTACGAAATGACCACCGGTCGCCTGCCCTATTCGGGCGCCAACGCCACCGAAGTCCTGATGCAAGTCTTGAATGCGCAGCCGGACGCCATGGCGCGCTTCAATTACGAGACGCCGCCGGAGTTGGAACGCATCGTGCGCAAGTGCCTGGAGAAGGATCGCGACCGGCGCTATCAATCCGCGCGCGACCTGCTGGTGGATTTGCAGAACCTGGAGCGCACTTACAATCCGGCCGGCGCCGCCGAAAAGACCACGTCAACGCGCGCACGCACCGCACAGATTGGCTCCGTAATTGTGGACGACGAAGAATTGGCGCGCGGCCTGGTGCGGGAGATGCTGAAAGCGCATGCGGACGTCCGCGTGCTCGCCGAATGCGCCAACGGATTCGAAGCCGTGAAGGCCGTTGCGGACTTGAAGCCGGACCTGCTGTTCCTGGACATTCAAATGCCGAAGCTGGATGGCTTCGAAGTGCTGGAGTTGGTGGGCCGCGACATTGCGGTGATCTTCACCACCGCGTATGACACCTATGCCATGCGCGCGTTCGATGCGCATGCGGTCGACTATCTGCTGAAGCCTTTCAGCGCGGAGCGGTTCGGAAAGGCGTTGGGCCGCGCCAAACAGCGGCTGGGCGAGAAGGCGCCGGACCCCGCCGAACTGGCCGCCGCGGCGCGTCCGCCCGAGCAGTACTTGCAGCGTATCGTGGTGAAGGATGGTCCTGCCGTACACGTGATTCCGGTCGATAAGTTGGACTACGTGGAAGCGCAGGACGATTACGTGGCGCTGAAGAGCGATAAGAAGACCTATCTGAAACAACAAACCATTTCCAGCCTGGAGTGCATGCTCGATCCCGCGGTGTTCATCCGTATCCACCGTTCGCACATCGTTAATCTGGAACGGGTAGCCAAGATCGAAGCATACACCAAGGACAGCAAGATCGCCGTGCTCCGCGACGGTACGCAACTGCCGGTCAGCCGCGCGGGCTACGCGCGATTGAAAGTCCTACTGGGCGAAAGTTGATGACGGCAATTCGAGCGTGGGGCGGGCATCCTCGCCGCGTCGGCCACCCTGGTCCGACGGCCGAGCAGGGCTCGGCGCAGTCGGGGAATCCTGCACGCCGATTGGCAGCCGCTTCGTCGAGGCCCTTCCCGAAGGATCGAACCTGGCGCCCAACACTTCGGCGATCGTCACACTGGGATTCAGCGACCCTTCCGGAGCTGCGATTTCATATACGCCGCTGGTGGCTGGCAGCTTGCGCGGTACCCCATAATAAGGATTGGCTTGTAAATTGCCGGGGGGGGGACAATGGACGGGGAGGATTTACGCATGAAAGCTAATTTTCGCGTCGCGTGTACGCTCATGGCGTTTACCGTCGTCTCGGCGCGCGCCGGCCAGATTCCCATCGATATCAGCGCCCTGGTAAACGAGCCCTGGACATTCGATTCAGCGCCCGGCGGCGCCTGGATCCTAAACGGAAGCACGTTTCCAACCGGCAGCCAGAATTTCGGAGGCGTGCCATTTGCAATTCCGACCGGCCCCAACAATTATTGGGGCGCTGCCGCAGCGGTAAATTTTGGAACGGGCGTGGTCAGCCTCACCATTCCAGTCGGCGTGTCGGGCGTTACCTCCGCTTTCACATTGCTCAACACCATGTGGGGCGAGGCAGGTCCGAACGCTTATTTGTTTATTACCTTCACTGGCAGTAACGGCGCGACGGCTAAGCAACCACTGGTGGGCGGCGTGAATGTCCGCGATTACAATAATGACGGAACTCAAAACAACATCAACAACACCAGCACCACCCAGGTCTGGACGAATGGACTGGGCCAGCGGCTCGACCGCCAAGAATACATTCTGCCAGCGGAATTCGCCACCCAGGTGCTGACCAGCGTGACAATCACCGACGCAGGCGCTTCGGAATACAGCCGTGGGGTCTTTTCCGGGATCACCGTCAGTACGTGCCAAGCTTATGTCACGGAAACAATCGCGCTTGTCAGCAGCAAGATCGTTTACGATCCGAGCCTGCAGGTATACTTCCAGGAAGTCACCCTGACCAACACCGGCACAGCAGCCGTGACTGGTCCCCTGTTCTTCATCTTGGAAGACCTCCCAGCCGCGGTCACGCTTGCGAACAAATCGGCAGCCACGGCCTGCTTCGCGCCGATCGGCAGCCGCTTTGTCGAAGCCCTTCCCGAGGGATCCAATCTGGCGCCCAATACTTCGGTGATCGTCAAACTGGGATTCAGCGACCCATCCGGAGCTGCGATTTCGTATTCGCCCCTGGTGGCGGGCAGCCTGGGTGGCACTCCGTAGGCTGTCCGCATGTCAAAGAAATTCTCGTTGATTCTCTGCTCGTTCGCGTGGACGCTGCCCGTATCGGCACAGGACCAAAAGCCTCTGACACCAATCCCTCCGGGTAACTTTCAGTTCGAGGGCAATTGGGATTGTGCAGGCGCAATGGGCTACGACCCACAGCAGAAGCGCCTGGTCGAGTTCGATGCCAATAACTCTGGAGCGGCCACCTACTCCTAGCGCCGATGGCTGGGTGAACGGCGTGCTTACCATGACGTCTCCCGTATCCGAAGACCCCAAAGCATGCGCCGGATTCCTTTACCATGGACTGGCAGATCGCCAAGACCTCCGCCTTGAGCTGGGTTCCGTGCGATCGTTTGGTTTGCAAACGGCAGGGCCGCCCGTAGAACCCGCAATCACATGATGGCCTTGCGTACGCCGGCCAGCGGCGCGCGATCGTCGAATACCACCCTGCCGTCCTCTTCGCGAGCAACCCCGAGCTGCTTCCATAGATCGGGCAAATCCACCATGATCGGCTGCGCGCGCATCTTCTTATAAAGCTCGATCAGGGTCTTGCCGTCCGTGGCCTTGTCGCCGATCTCCAGCGCTCGCTCCAACGGCCAATCCACTGCAATGGTGCCGCCCGCGCGGTTGATGGCCCGCAAAGCATCCTCCAGCCCCTTGGCATTTGCCGTGTTCTTGCGGATTCCGATATCCGCCAGCAGGCAGAAAAGCGCCCCGCCCCAGTAGGTCCTACCCCAGGTGTGCGTATTGTCGAGACCCCGATCGCCCTCCTCGGGCAGGCCCTGGTGCATATCCCGTAGCATGTCGCTCCACACCTGCGCGGCCGTTAGGTTCCCGATTTGAACACGGGCCACAGGCTCCACGTAGGTGGCGCCGCCCTCTTCGATCCAGTGATGGCGGCGCTCGACCGATGGAAATGCGAAGTGCACCATTTCGTGGGTCAACATCCAGTCCTCGGTCAGATCCGCGGCGGTCGTGCGGCGGCCCACGGTAATGCGGCACCATGCGCCGCCATCGCCGTAACTGGTGCCATGCGAGACACCCCGCCCATTTCCCGCGAAAATGCGCACGCGAGCATGCGGCACGGGAAAGCGTCCGTAATACGCGCTGACCGCGCGCGCGGCCTGGCTCACCCAGCCAAGCAGAGCCGTTTGCGGCAAATCGAAATTGTCCGATTCGAATGAGACGTCGATTTCCGCGCCGCCCTCTTTCAATCTGGTTGGAGCATCAGCCAGCTTGGTTTGCGCCAGCGCCGGCCCCGCCGCCAGGCCCAGCCAACAACGCAGCATCGATCGCCGATTCATTCCGGTCACTTCCAGATTGACGCTTCGGGGCGGTTTTTGTTTACAAATGAGCACCTGCCGGGAATCCGTCCGGTTGCCGGCTGTCGTATACTCTAAGGAACCCGCACGGGGTGCATCTGCTGCTGTCCTGACCGCGGGCATCCGAAAACTTCGAGGGATTCGGGAATAACCGACAAAGGAAGGGGTATACAAGATCATGAAAGTTTCCAAAAGCTCTTTAGTACTGACCGCGGCGTTCACCGGCCTGCTGGGTGGCACGATGACACGCCTAAACGCAAGCACCGTCTCCTCTGGCTCCGCCGGCCAGAGCATGGCTGGACAGTCCTCAGGGACCATCTGGCAGGCGGCCAAGGAGAAGCATGCCTGCAAGGGGCAGAACTCCTGCAAGGGCAAGGGCGGCTGCAAGACCAGTGACCAGGGCTGTAAAGGCAAGAATTCCTGCAAAGGCAAGGGCGGCTGCGCCACCGACGGCTCCAACAAGAAGAAGACCACTTAAGTTTTATCGTGGCGCATGCACGAGTGCGTGCGCCACGACCTTTCTCAAACAAGTGCCTGCAAATCGATTCAACGGATTCACCGATTACGGTATCGGTGTAGGTCTCCGCATCCCCCACTACCAGCACATCCTGGAGCAAAAGCCGGTGGTGGGTTGGTTCGAGATCATCTCGGAGAACTACATGGTGGATGGCGGCCGTCCGCTGGCCACCCTGGATCGAATCCTGGACCAATACAGGGTCGTTCAGCATGGCGTATCGATGTATTTCGGCTCGGCCGAGCCGCTCAATCGCGATCACCTGCGGCGTTTGAAGGCTCTGGTCAAACGAACTAAGACGCCCTGGCTCACCGACCATCTGTGCTGGGGCAGCGTGGACGGCCGGTACACGCATGACCTGCTCCCGATGCCATACACGTTCGAAGCCGCCAAACTCACGGCGCGCAAAGTGCGTGAGGCCCGCTCCTTTCTGGAAGTGCCCATTGCGGTCGAGAACGTCAGCAGTTATGCCGAGTTCCACGAATCGGAAATGACTGAATGGGAGTTTCTCAACGAAGTGGTGGAGCGCGCCGATTGCGGGATTCTGCTCGACGTCAACAACATTTATGTTTCCTCCCGCAACCACGGCTTTGATCCGTACGATTATCTGAACAGCGTACCCGCCGAGCGCGTGGCGCAGATCCACATCGCCGGCCATTCGAAATTCCGGAAATACATTTTGGATACGCACGACCATCCGGTGATCGATCCGGTCTGGAAGCTCTACGAGCATGCCATTCGCCGTGTGGGGCCAACCGCCACATTGCTCGAATGGGACGACCGCATTCCGTCCTTCGACGAGGTGCATACCGAGGCGCGCAAAGCCGAAGAGTATACCGCCGCGCCCGTACTGGTAGCGCCGTGAGCCTGCTCGCGCTACAGAAGAGCATGGCGGCTGCCTTGATGCGCCCGTTAGTCCCGGGCGACCACGCCGATCCCGACGCGCCGGTGGATTACATCAAACCGAACAGCCGCCTGACGTCCCTGGAACGCCTGGAGATTTACAGCCGCAGTTATTGGTATCGTCTTTTCGATTCGCTCTACGAAGATTTTCCCGGCCTGCGGGCGGTGCTCGGCCAGCGCGCCTTCGGGCGATTGTCGAGAGCTTACCTTACGGATCGGCCTTCGGCATCCTGGACGCTGCGCAACCTCGGATCGCGACTCGAGGAATGGCTGCGCCGGAACCCCAGCTTCGCGGGCGGCCGGCTGGATCTGGCGATCGATATGATTCGGCTGGAGTGGGCGCATATCGAAGCCTTCGATGGGAAAGAAGAACCCGTACTCGGCCCTGAGGATCTGCTGGAGCTGGGGCCGGACCTGCGCATCGGTCTGCAGCCCCACATCCGGCTGATCGAACTGCGCTATCCCGTTGACGATCTACGCGTCAAGGTGAATGCGGCATCCGAAGAACACGGCACGGCCAGCAACGCGGTTCTCAAGCGCAGGGCTGGGGGCCTGGTGCGCCGCATCCAAAGCATGGCGCCCGAGCACATTTTCCTGGCTGTACATCGCCTGGATTTCATGGTCTATTACCGCCGGCTGGATGCCGAAGAGTTCCGGCTTCTCGCGGCGCTGGGCAAAGGTCTGCCGGTGGGACGAGCCGTGGAAGCGGCTCTGGAAGACAGCCCTGTTCCCGTCGAGAACCTGCGCCATCGCGTGGAAAGTTGGTTCGCCGCTTGGGCGGAAATGGGTTGGCTATGCCGGCGTTCCTAACCAAACTCTACAACCTGCTGATCGCCGCGGCGTCCGGCCTGCAATCGCCATTCTTGCTCCTGGTGCGGCTTTACTGGGGATTCCAGATGATGCAAACCGGCTGGGGCAAGCTGCACAACCTGGCGAAGGTCACCGATTTCTTCACCAGTCTCGGCATACCGCTGCCCGCCGTCAATGCGCCTTTCATCGTAGGGCTGGAATTCTCAGGCGGTATCCTGATCATGCTGGGGCTAGGCTCGCGGCTATTTGCGCTGCTCCTTACGTGTGACATGATCGTAGCTTTCATCGCTGCCGACCGTGAAGCCCTATTCTCGATCTTTTCGGACCCGGATAAATTCTACGCCGCATCCCCCTACACATTCCTGGTTGCGTTCTTGATCGTCCTGATCTTCGGCCCCGGGCGCTTTTCGCTCGATGCGTTGCTGGGAAAGTTTGTCGTAACGCATCATATTTGACGACCAGGGAGACGAGGCCCTGCGCTGCGAACCAGTCCTTCGACAAGGCTTGGTGAACCGGTCGAGCCAAGCGACAAGCGCCACCAGCCCTGTCGGACGAGGCCAAACGATGTGCGAGCGAGGCGGAGGCCCCGAGCGGCTGGAGAAAGCCAACACGCCCGGCTTTCCCTT
>DATNMW010000348.1:0-6041 GCA_035602155.1 Bryobacteraceae bacterium
CTCCAATGCGATGGAAGGCGGCGATGCGGTCAATCACATCCTGGCGAAATGCAGGGTCGGCAAGAGCACTCTCTGTGCCCGGGGTGTGGATGAAGGTAGGCGCCACTGCGTTCACGTTGATGTTGTACTTGCCCCATTCGACCGCCAAGCATTTGGTCAGGTGCGCGATGCCCGCCTTAGTCATGCAGTACACCGACTCGCCGGGCAGCGCGGCAAAGCCCGCCTGCGATCCCATGTTAACGATACGCCCGCCATTTTGCCGGATCATGATGCGCGCCGCGGACTGGCTGGCAAAGAAAGTCCCCTTCAAATTCACCCGCAAAGTCAGATCGAAGTCGTCCTCGCGCACATTTTCGGCTGGATTTCCGGGCGCGATTCCGGCGTTGTTTACCAGAATATCGAGCCGGCCGAAATGCGCGGCGGCGCCATCCACCGCGCGCTGAATTTGGTCCAGGTTGGTGACATCCATTTGCACCGGAAAAACGCGCCGTCCCAAGCCTTCAATCTCCCTTGGCAGACCGCCGTGGGCATGCACGTCGCGCAAGCCCAACGCCACATCGGCGCCGGCGTGCGCCAAGGCCAGCGCGATGGCCCGTCCCAAACCGCGCGCGGAGCCGGTAACCAGCGCCACCTGCCCCGCCAAATCAAACCTGGGGAATTGCTGCATGCAGTATACTGTATCTGAACTGCGTCTGAACAACTAATCGTATGAAAACAGGATGCTTGTTAACACTTCTGAACCGGCGGAAAAAAAGTGCGGGCATAATGTTAAACTCGCCTAAAGGTTCGTGACGGGTGGCACCAGCAACGGACAAGTCGCCTCGCCGCCTGCGCTTCGGCGTTTTCGAAGTCGATCTGCAGCATGGAGAGCTGCGCAAGAACGGACACAAGATCAAACTGCAAGACCTCCCTTTTCAATTCCTCGTGGCGCTCCTGGAACGGCCTGGCGAAGTGGTTTCACGAGAAGATCTGGCGCGCAGGCTCTGGTCCGGCGCCCTGGTGGATTTCGATAGCGGTCTCAATACGGCTGCCAGGAAACTGCGGGATGCCCTGGACGACGATGCGGCAACACCGCGTTACGTGGAAACCCTGCCGCGGCGCGGCTATCGTTTCATAGCGCCGGTCCAAGCCCGGGATTTGGATCTGGCGGCTCCTCCGGAGGTTCCGGAGCCGAAGCCGGAACCCGAACGGCCGGCAGCGTGGCCGCAATTGCGGTACCTCATCGTCCTGGCCGTGGTTGGGATGCTCGTTCTGCTTCCTTTGTACCGGTTCGGCACGGCTGCCCGGCCGCCGCGCGTTCTGGACGTGGTGCAGCTTACGCGAACCGGACGCGCCGAAGCCGCCAACGGCGTGGTGACGGACGGAACAAGGGTTTATTTCACGGAGCGAAACGGCGGGCACTGGTCGCTCGCCCAGGTTTCGGTGCATGGCGGTGTTTCGCAGCCCCTCCCGTCGGGGGAACCGGTTATGCAACCGGACATCATGGACATTTCGCCGGATCGCTCCAGCCTGCTGGTGGCGGGCCAGGACAACATCGAACCGGTAAGGCAGCTTTGGGTGGTTCCCACGGTAGGCGGAACGCCCCACCGGCTTGGCGACGTACAGGCGCAAGCGGCCGCTTGGTCCAGGGACGGAAGCCGGGTGGTATTCGCCCGCGGCTCGGCGTTGTTTCTGGTCAACAGCGATGGCACTGGTTGCCGCAAGCTGGTAGACACGCTGGGCTTCGCCGATGGCATCCGCTGGGCTCCCGCTCCTGGGCCGGATGTACTGCGCTTTTCGATCATAGGTCCGGATATGCAAGGGGGATCGTTGTGGGAAGTGACCTCAGCGGGCATCGGCCTGCACCCTCTGCTGCGGAACTGGAGACCGGTCGCGACACTCCCTTATGGCGAAACCACCGGAACGTGGACGGCGGGAGGGAAGCTATACCTCTTCAAGTCGCGGCGCGGGGCTGGTACCGGAATCTGGGCGATGACGGCGGATCGCGGGTTGCTGGGCAACAGTGGCCATCCGGTTCAGCTATATTCGACCCCCCAGGAGTTGAGCTGGTTGGCGGCGGCTCCCGACGGTAGACGGATATTCTTCGCCGCCGGACAGGAACGCCGGGAACTGGTGCGGTACGATCGCCGGCGCGGCCAGTTCATGCCCTACTTCCCGGGCACTCCCGGACGCTGGGTCGATGTTTCCAAAGATGGGAACTTGGTAGCCTACACCACCGCCCCTCAAGAGGCGCTTTGGCGCAGCCGGGCGGATGGCAGCGATGCGGTGCAATTGACATCCGCGAACATCTTCGTAGCGCAGCCGCATTGGTCGCCGGACGGCACACGCATCGCCTTCAGCGGCGGCCAAGCCGGCGTGAACGGTAGGGTCTATGTAATCCCGGCGACGGGTGGGGCGCCGGAACTAATCACGCCCGCGCAGTTCCTGGCGTCGGACCCCAGTTGGTCCCCCGACGGAAAATCGCTGCTGTTTGCGCGTAGCCTGTCCATCGGGACGGATCGGCAGTCGGGGCTTTATGTGATGGACTGGAAAACGCGTGAGACGCGGTTCCTGCCCGGATCGGAAGGTTTGGCGCGGGGCGCATGGTCGCCCGACCTGCGTTATTTGGCGGCAACCAACGTGGCAGGCGCGGAGATCCGGATGCTGGATTTCAAGACAGGGCAATGGACCGTATTGGCTGCAGGCAGAGGGCTCGGCGTTCCGCTATGGTCGGCGGACGGCCAATATGTTTATTATCAGGAAGTGCTGGGGGGCGCCGAGCAGCCCATCTTCCGCGTACAAATCCACACACGCAAAACAGAGAAGATGATGGGATCGAGCCAGATCCCGCAGTCGAACGTGACCGGCTACGTGATGACTGGCTTGGCCCCAGGCGATGCGCCGATCGCTACCGTGCTGCGCAGCAATTCGGATATCTACGCGCTCGACCTGGAATTACCCTGAAGTGCGCGAAGACTGACTTCTGCGAGTCTTCCTTGCTAGTCCCATCTCCGGCGGTGGTATTCGCCGCCGCTCAGGCCGCCCAGGTCGATGATGACGGCTACGATCAAGATGAGAGCGTTTACCCCCTGCAGGGCCTGATGGTTATTCACCATCCATGCGTAAGCCAGGGTCGTCAGCGGCAGGAAAAAGAAACCGATCAGCGGGATCAGCAATCCGTGATATGCGCGTTGCAGGTAGTGCGTGAACAGCCAGAGCATCACCAGAGCCACGCGCGGGAACGCCAGGACAACGATAACAACCAGGCACGGCATAGGAACGATTGTCTCAGATTCGCGGTGCGATTTTTTGGGCGGCCTCGGACGAGGTGACGACCGCGTGTACCTCGAAATCGACGAGGTCGCTCCAGTTCGCCATCCATGCGTCCAGCAGCCGGCGGTCGTCGGTTTCCATCACTTGGTAGCACCGCTCAAACTTTTCATCGACCCAGCTTGATACGTAGGTCAAGCCTTCGGGGGCCATACGGCCGCGATCCCGAAACCGGCGATAGACGGCCACGGCGTCGTTGTTCTTGAAATGCTCCACCACCATGTAGATCACTTGCGCGCCTTCTCTCTTGTCAGAACAGCAGTGGAACCAGCAGTATCAGTGTCAGCAACCCGACCAGCAGCCAGGACGCGCGATTGCCGAAGTTGATGGTGTAGCCTACGCCGAATCGTTTCTCGACCATCAGCGCCGGATCGTTCGGGTTGTAGTAGATCTGGCCCAGTTTCCAGCATTCGTCCGGTGTGCCGTCGCTGCCGCTGCCGGGCTCCTGGCTGATGCGGACGACAGGCCACAGAAAGCCCGCGGTCACCGCCAGGATAGCCCCTACCATCAGCCAGGCGGGTATCGCCAGTTCATCGCCGCTTGCCAGATACGGGTTCAGCGCCAGCACGCCGAAGAGCGCGGCAAGCGTCCATCCCATGGCCACGATCATGCGCAGATTGGCGCGGCGGAAGCGCGCCGTCCAGTCCGCCCCTTCGGCCATCCGCCCGCGGGGAGACCCTGACACGATCATGTAACCCAGCACGTGCAGCAATGCGATCACCAGCAAGCCCACGAGTAGGGGACCATCCACGCTGCGCCAGTCGCGTTCAGCCCATCGGTCGGGAGTACCGTTAAGCCCCCAGTGGATCGGGAACCGGCTAGGCAAGCGCTGCCAGTTCGCATGCAGGAAAATGGCAGCGCCAGCCAGCGCGGCGTACGGAACGACGATGCCGACGGCGCCTCCCGGCAGGTGCTCGGACGCGGCCGCTAGGGTAGCGGCGCGGACTCCGCCGGGGTGCTGCGCATAGGGGCGGGTGCGGTTGCGCCCGCGCGCGAACGCGATAAACGCGCCCAGGGATTGCAGCAGGGGACCGGCCGCGAGCATCCAACTGGCTCCCCCGCGCACTCCGGCCCACAGCAGGACCAACGCGACCAACGAGACGGCCCACATCTCGATGCGATACTCGCGCAGTACCCGCCCGGCTTCCGGTGTGTTGCGGAAATCCGGCGCCACGGTGACTCCGAACCAGAAACTGCTGCGCCGCCACAGGGGCAGCCAATGCAGCAACACGGCGATCGCCAGGATCACGGCGAACATGGCGATTGAATCGGCAGTCATGATTTTACAGCCTCCATTAAGGACGCCAACTCGCGGGCGACGACGACCGGCGACAGGCCCTGCGCGCGCATCTCTGCCACCAGTTGGCGCAGCCGCCGTCGGAAGATGGCCAGCGTTTCGTCATCCGCGCGCGGCGCCCGGCGTTTGCGCACGCGAACCCCGCGCCCCTGGGAGATCTCGAGCCAGCCCTCTTCGGCGAGCGTACGGTACGCATCGGCGACCGTGTTGAAGTGTACGCCGAGATCGAAAGCCAGGCGGCGCACGGAGGGCAGAATGTCATCCGGCGCCACCGCGCCATCCACCAGCAGCGTGCGTAGATGGTCCACGATCTGGCGGTTCACCGGTGCGGCGGAATCCAGATCGATGCGAATTTGAGCGGCGTGCGTCAAGGGGTGGGCCACCGTTTACTGTACATATACAGTATACAGTAAGGCCGGTTATTTTGCAAGCTCGTCCAACAGGAACGCGTCGATATCCGTCCACAACGCCACGTTGTCGTCGATCGAAGACCCGATCCCATGCCCCGCCGTGCTGCTGGTTCGCAACAGCACCGGTTCCTTCGTTCCGCTGGCCTGCAGACGCGCCGCCATCTTCCGCGACTGCATGGGGTCCACGCGCGCATCGTTATCGCCTGTCGTCAGCAGGATCGCCGGATAATGCGTTCCGTCCTTCACATGATGGTATGGCGAATAGGCATACAACGCCTTGAATTGGTCGGCCTCCTTGACCGTTCCAAACTCAGTGACATTGAACGCGCCGTTGGGCGAGAGTTCCACTCGCAACATATCGTAAATGCCCACCATCGAAACCACCGCGTGATACAGCTCGGGGTGTTGCGTGAACGCCGCGCCCATCAGCAGCCCGCCATTGCTGCCGCCGGCGATGGCCAGCTTGGATGGCTGTGTGTACTTATGCGCGATCAGGTACTTTGCGCAGGCCGTGAAATCGTCGAAGACATTCTGTTTCTTAGTCAGTTTGCCTTGGTTGTGCCAGTCTTCGCCATACTCTCCGCCGCCGCGTAGATTGGCCTCCGCGAATACCACGCCGCGCTCGAGCAAAGGAACATACGGCGCGGGATAGCCCGGGGTCAAGCTGATACTGTACCCGCCATAGCCCGTAAGCAGCGTAGGATTGTGGCCATCGAGCGCCAATCCCTTGCGATGAATGATATTCAGCGGAACCTTCGTGCCATCTTTCAGGACCGCAAAATGGCGCGTCGCCACAAAACCGTCCATAGGCACGGGCGGCGGGATGCGCAGGGCCGTGGGCGTGAGCTTCCGCGACTTCGGGTCGAAAAGAAAAAACCCCCCGGGATCGAGATAGCTTCCCACGTAACAGATCCCTCCGATGCCATCCAAATTGCCGCAGTCCACGCTGGAAACGGGAGGCACGCGAACACTCACCGGATTACCATCGCCCGGCAGGAACTGCAGCTCGGACGGGCCGCCCGCCA
>DATNMW010000349.1:0-5227 GCA_035602155.1 Bryobacteraceae bacterium
CCGGTTGCTCATACCCCTGTGTTACCATACCTGCCGATGGCGTGTCCTTGTTTCTTCCCGGTGGAGCGTATGCCCCAGGCCACCGGAAAAAAGACGCCGCCGATGCCGCTGGGCGATGCGTGGTCGGGCGTTTGCCGCGCCATGCCGGCCGGCGACTGGCTGCCGGATCCCCACACTCAGCATCGGCTTTGCAATTTCGGCTATGCCCGTGAGAAATGCGCGCGGGTTCCAGCCGAGGGGCCGGACGCGGTGCGCTTCGGCATTTCCCACGACCGCGAGGGGCTGGTCGGCATCTATTGGGTAATGGAGAAAGATCATCTGCCCTTCGCGCACGGTCCTCTCGAATATTCGCGGGCGGACGACGGCTTCCGGACTGCCCATCCGGACGCTTGCATCAGCCGGCAGGCGCAGGCGTACGTCAGCGGCTATTTGCGCCGGAAAGGGGACGGCGGCCGCCTATGATCGCCCCCGATTGCGACACCGATTCCGGCTCCGCCCGCAGCCCGGGAAAGCCGGTGCGCGAGTCCATATCCGAATATGCGGAACTGGCGTTGCCCACCGATGCCAACGGCTTGGGCAACGTGCTGGGCGGCAAGGTCATGCACTTGGTGGATCTGGCCGGCGCCATGGCCGCCATGCGGCACGCGCGCAGACCGGTGGTGACCGCCTCGGTCGACCACATGAATTTCCTGCATCCCATTCACATTGGCCAGTTGATCGTGCTGCATTCCCAAGTGAATCGCGTCTTTCACACTTCCATGGAAATAGGCGTGAAGGTGATGGTGGAGGACCTGATAACAGGCCGGAAGCAGCACACCTGCTCGGCCTACCTGACCTTCGTGGCGCTGGACGCGACCGGGCATCCCCTGGCGATTCCGCCGGTTGTTCCGGAAACGGAAGAAGAGCAGAAGCGTTACCGTGAAGCCGGCGAGAGACGCGAATACCGGCTGGCGATGCGCAACCGCGCCATTTGAAGCGCCCCCTAAACTAAGACCGGTGGGGTAGGCGGTTTCGCCTGCCTTCCGGCCGCGAATCAACAACTTGAAAGCCGATGCCGCCTACGCTTTATACATGTACTTGATGTTGGGCTTGTACAGCAGCACGTTGGGCTCGCCGGTGCGGTTGACCTTCAAGCAACACTTGTCGTACCACTCGATGACGCCGTGCAGCGTTTCGCCGTCCTTCAGCACGAAGACCATGGGGGTCTTGGTCTGCATCTGCTTTACGTAATAGAAGTTCTCGGCATTGGTCTGGTCGGGCGGCACGGGCTTCTTCTGCGGCGGCCGGCGCGGCGGGACGATCTGTTCCTTGATCTCGTTCAACGAGGGACGGATGAGTTTACGGTTCGCAGATTCCACTGGAAGCCTTCCTTAAAGATTGGCAGATTAAGAATTGTCCCGCGCGTTCGCTCCCAACCGCAGCGGCGCGGGCTCAGTTGGATCAAGTTTTGTCCGACTTGAACATATATTTAACACATTGTTACGCTTATCGCAAGGCGAACTGGCAGCCGCCCTGTGCTCCACCGCGGGTGCGCCGCAGCGCATGGCTCAACGCCTAAACCATTTCTTAGCCAGGGTTTTCAGGCGGGCATAAAGAGAGGGATTTTGAGCCGCCGGAGTGGGGGGGTGCGGATGCGTGCCGGATCCCGCCATCTCCGCGCCCTGCAGCAAGCCGCCGGGCGCCTCGCAGGGCTGCTCGCCCGTGAAGCGCACGGTGGTGACGATAAACGAATAATTGCGCCGCATGCGCGCGCCGGATTTATTTACGACACATACCGAGAAACCCGCGGGCCGCGCCAGCACCGGAAAATAACCCTCCACATTGCGCTGGATGTAAGCCGTCTCATAACGGTGCCGCCGCAGGCTCCAGGTAAATACGCGGAAGCTATCGAAGTCGTACGGATGGTCGCCGCTTCCAATCGTGGTCCAGAGCCAGTTGTGTTTCACCGCCTCGTCGTCGCGCACGTCCGACAGCGCGAAATACGAGGTGATGCGGTGGCCTTCGGCATACTGCGCCACCTCATCGGGAATGGCCATATACAACCTCCGGCTGAGAACCCATCCGCTCTCGCCCTTGACATTGCGCACCAGGCTCCAGTCTTCCTTGGGTGCGGCGTTTGCGGCGCGGCTGTCGGCGATCGCCTGTTGCACTTCCGGTGGCGTCTGCGAGAGATCCTTCCAGTTCGGCGGCGGCGGCGGAGCGGCCGGCATCGGCGGCAGCGGATATTTTTGCTCCTCCCGTTTGCGGGCGGATGGCGGCGTTTTGGGCCGGGGAGGGATCAACGGCTTACGCTCTGGCGGCGTTCGCGGTGCGCTGACGTGCGCTACCAGATCCACCTTTTCGCCCTCCTTCACTTGCAGGAAACTGGGCGACAGGCGATTCGGCTCGGTGTGTACGTTCAGCATTTCGTACGTGCTGGCCACCCCCTGCGACGGCAGAGCTAAGGCGCGCCGTTCGACTTCCTTCAAGGCGGCAATCTCGGCGGAACTCAGCAGCAGATGGTCTTCGATCCAGCCCTCCGCGCCGCCCGGCGCGCGGACCTTCAGGAACCGCCGCCGCCGCTGCACGATTTCGAGCCGGTCACCGTGCGTGACGGTGGCCACCACCGGCGACTGCAACGGGATGTCCTTCCGCAATCCCAGAGTGGCCGGGCCGGCATAAGCTTCCCCGATGGCCGGCGCGCGCGGCTCGCCGCTCCGGCACGCCGGCATACCGAGCAACAGGACGGTTAGTCCGGCGCCCAGCGCCCGGGACCCGGCGGCCCTCATCGTTTCTCCGTCACGACCGGCCGGCCGTATACCTGGCGGAAGGCTTCGGCCGATCGCTGGGCTGCCCACTGCTCGAGGCTGATATCGGCGGCGGACGAGAGTTGCAGCACGACTTGTCCGTCACGTATGTGGCAGCTCAGCGATTCGATACGCTCCTCGTGGCTGACATCCAGATTGTCGGCCAGCCGCAACAAGGGAATCAGCAGTAGCACCACCCGCTTGTCGTCGGCACTCAACGCCTGCCAGTTGGAGTGTACCGGCGTAGGCATGCTCTTGCGGTGATACCGGCACAGATTGGCGATCAGCGCGCGCTCGCGATTGGTGAATCCGGGCATGTCGGAATTGTTCACCAAGTAGTAGGAATGCTTGTGATGGCTGGAGTCGGAAACGAAGTGGCCGGCATCGTGCAAATAAGCGGCGGCTTCCAGCAGCTTGCCGAACTGCGGCGGCAACTGGTGCAGCGGGTGCAAGTCGGTGAAGAGCATATGCGCCAGACCTGCGACCTTTCGCGCATGCGGCAGCGCCACGCCATAGCGGCGGCTCATCTGCTCCACTTCTTTGCGCTGGTCGCGGCTGAGCTGCGCCAATTCCCGCCCCACGCCCCGCGCGTGCAGATCCGCGATGATGCCATCACGCACCCCGGCCGCCGAATAATACAGGCACGGCAGCCGGAAATCCTGCAGCACCCGCAACAGCACGCTGACGCCCGGCACGATGATTTCGGCACGCTTGGGTCCGATCCCGGTGGCCTTGCGGCGCTCCGCCAGATCCAGCACGCTCAGCTTTTTGTATAGCCGCCGCACTTCGCGCGTGGACGCGCGCATGCGGTCGGCTTGGTCCCGCTTCGTGCGCGGGATGCGGTTTACCGCGCAGACCACCGCCGAAGCCGTGGCCGACGTGGCGATCACGCGATCCCAATGCGTGTTGCCGAAGCGCTTGGCGATGCCCGCCAGCTTCTCTTCGACATACTCGTGCATCTGGTGCAATTCGTCCGGCAGGGGCGGATCGTTGCGCAGGAAAATCTCGCGCAAACGCACTGCCCCTAGCGGCTTCGAAAACGAGTCGCGCAGGGCGCCATTCTCGCTGGCGATCAGTTCCGCGCTGCCCCCGCCGATATCCACAACCAGCAATTTCCGGTTGGGATGCGGCCAGCGCGCCTGCACTCCCAGGTGGATCAGCCGGGACTCCTCGCGTCCGGATACGATCTCCACCGAAGCGCCGATGGCCAGCGACGCGCGTTCGATGAACTCTGCCTGGTTGCGTGCGTCCCGCACCGCGCTGGTGGCTACCGCGCGCACTCCCACCACGTCCAGCTTTTGATATTGTTGGGCCATGCGCGCCAGCACCGTGCAGGTCAGCTCCAGTGGCTCCGGCGCGATCAGGCCGTTGCGAAAGACGCTCTCCCCCAGCCGCGTGACCACCCGCTCGGAAGCCAGCACGCGCATGCCGGACCCCGGCAGCACTTCGGCCGCGGCCATGCGAATGGAGTTGCTGCCGATGTCAATGGCCGCGTAGCGGGGCATATACCAGTTATAGGGGAATTTCGGCGCCCCGTGCGCCTATAGATCATCGTTGAGCCGGACGAAACAATTCGACTGGAACCGTTTCGGATGGCACGCCTTTGCCGGCTCTTGAGCGGCGGCGCCCTAAACTCACTTGCCGGCGATTCGTTCCGCGCCTACGGATCCAAGGAGAAGAGAACACCCAGGTTCGACGTGCCCCCGTAAAACGTCGCGCCGTAGAGCACGCCGTTACTATCCATCACCAGGCCCGCTTCGGGATTGGCTCCGTCCGCGCCGCTGAAGCTGTGCCAAACGGTTTCGGTCCACGCGCCACCCGGCGACGCCGGCGGACTCACCGAGAACACCGTACCCACGCCCGACGTCCCACCCTCATACGTGGTGCTGTAAAGCGATCCGTCCAGTTCCATCACCAGCGCAGCGCGAGGCTCGGCCGCGTCCGTGCCTCCCGCGAAACTGTAGAGCACGGTCTCGGTCCACGCGCCTCCTGGAGATGCCGGCGGCGTCAGCGAGAACACCATGCCCTGGCCGAACTCGCCCCCACTCAAGGCCGTACCGTAGAGCACGCCATCCGCGCCCGGCAAGAGATTTCCATGCGGATTGGCCCCGTCATTGGGCGAGCCTGCGAAATCGTGGATTACGGTTTCGGCCCAGGCCCCGCCAGGGGAAGCGGGCGGCGTCAACTGGTACACCGTGCCATGGCCCGAGGCTCCGCCGTTGTAGGTGGTCCCATAGAGCACTCCCCCGCTTCCGGGTGTGACTGCCGTATGCGGATTGGCCCCGTCGCCGGGAGAACCGGCGAACTTGTGCAGAATGGTCTCGGTCCACACGCCGCCCGGAGAGGCCGGCGGCACCAACTGGAACACGACGCCATTGTTCCCGGTTCCGCCGTAAAAGGTGGTGCCGTAGAGTACGCCGCCGTTGCCGATCACGACGCCC
>DATNMW010000350.1:0-4202 GCA_035602155.1 Bryobacteraceae bacterium
TCTCATCCGCCGTCGCGGGCGAAATGCTCCAGGATCTGAAGGTCGGTCATATCCTGGGCGGCACGCCCGCGAAAATGGAGATCGGCGACATGCTGGGCATCGTGGTCGCGTCCCTGGTGCTGTTCTTTCCCCTGGCGATTCTTGACAAGGCCTATCACTTCGGCAGCCCTTCATTACCGGCGCCGCAAGCCGGCTTGATGGCGATGCTCTCGAAGGGCATCGTGGGCGGCGATATGGCTTGGCCGCTGGTGGTGGTCGGCATCTTGATGGGCTTCGCGCTGATCATGGTGGAAGTGAAGAGTCCCATGCTGTTCTCCGTCGGCATGTATCTGCCGCTGGGCACCACTTTTGCCATCTTTGTCGGTGGACTGGTGCGCTGGGTGACGGACAAACTGCGCGACCGGCGCGGCTTCAATGATGCGCAAAAGGCCAGGGTGGATAATTCCGGCGTGCTGACGGCCTCGGGCTTGATCGCCGGAGAGGCGCTCTGCGGACTGGCTATCGCGGCGCTGGTAGGCACCGGGCACGATGTCACGCTGCTGAAATGGACGGCGCCGTTTCCGGCCGCATTGATTGCGTTGGCGGTGCTGATTGGGGTGATGATTCAGGTGCCGCTGCGCAATGCGGGTCGTCCGGACGAGCCGGCCCCGCCTACGGCGATCATGTAAGCGGAAGGAGATGAGTGCCGTGCGCGTGTCGATTTACATCGACGGCTGGAACATGCATGGATCTAACCTGGACGCTGACATCCGAGCATATGGCTGGTAAGGATTCGAGTCGCTTGCGCGGGAGAAACCGGTGATGGGCTTGCTAGCCGGCGAGCTCGATCTCGATCTTCTTCACCCCCGCGTCCAGCTTGACAATCCGGAAGCTGCGGATCTGCCCAGCCCGCGCCGGCTCGCGTTTGGTGGCCCGCGGCCCAGAACCCGCGCCGCCGCCTTTCCACTTCGCCGACAGCATCGAAGACAGTGACGTGACATCCGCCCCGGCCCCGGCCGCTTGCTCCTCCACCGCGGCGGTCTCCGCGCCGACCGCTTTGCATGGTACCTGGATGCCTTCCCCCAGTTCCACCCTGGCGCGCCCGCCCGAAACGTCCGCGATGCGGCCCGTCACCACGTCGCCTTCCTTGTGCTCGGCGATGTATTCGTCGATGCTGGTGGGCTGAAGCTGCTTCATGCCCAGCCGGATGCGGCGGCGCTCGGTGTCCACTTCCAGAATCTGCGCGCGCACCGTCTGCCCCGTCCGCAACACATCCTGCGGCTGGTTGATGCGTTTCTCCGCGGTGATGTCGCCCACGTGGATCATGCCTTCCACGCCCTCCGCAATCTGCACGAAAGCGCCGAATTTCGTCAGGCTGACCACCGGTCCTTCCACCACCCCGCCCGCCGGATACTTCTGCTGCGCATCGGCCCAAGGGTCGCCCAGCGCCTGCTTCAGTCCCAGCGAGATGCGCCGCTCGCCGGTGCTGACATGCAGCACCACGGCCTCTACCGCATCGCCCGGCTTCACCACATCGCTGGGCTTGCGCGCCTTCTTCGACCAGGACATCTCCGAAAGGTGGATCAGCCCTTCCACGCCCGGCTCCAGTTCCACGAAAGCGCCGAAATCCGTCACCCGCGTGATCGCGCCGTGCACTCTATCGCCGGTCTTGTACTTCTCGCCAACCTGTTCCCAGGGGTGCGGCAGAAGCTGCTTCAGCCCCAGTGCGATGCGCCGCTTGGCCGGGTCCACTTTCAGAATTTTGACATCCACTTCCTGGCCCACCGAGAGCGCGTCGGACGGCTTGTTGATGTGACCCCAGGCAATGTCTGCCACGTGCAGCAGGCCATCCACGCCGCCGATATCCACGAAGGCGCCGTACTCGGTCAGGCTGCGGACGGTGCCGTGCATCACCGCGCCTTCCTGCAGATCCGTGAACAGTTTCGCGCGTGTGCGCACTTCTTCCTCTTCCAGCACCACGCGACGGTCCACCACCACGTCTTCATCGGCCACGTCCAGCTTAATGATGCGGCACGTGATCTCCTGGCCCACCAGCTTTTCCATTTCGGGCACGTCTTTGGCGCCCGAGCGCGAAGCCGGCATGAAGGCGCGTACACCCACATCCACGCTCACGCCGCCCTTCACCACACCCGAAACCACACCCGCGATGGCGCGCTTCTCCGCGAACGCGGCTTCGAGCGACGTCCAGTCCTTGGGCCGCTCTACGCGCACCTTCGAGAGATCGTAGTAGCCTTCTTCATTGCGCCCCTTGATGGACACCGGAAACTGGTCGCCCACCTGCACGCTCACCTTCCCGGCGGGATCTCTGAAGTCCGCGACGGGCATCACGCCCTCGATCTTCTGGCCGATATCGATGAACACCTGGTCCGGTGAAATGGCGACCACCGTGCCTGTCAGGCCTTGGCCGGCTTCGGGTTTATGGGTGTGGGATTGTTCGTATTGGGATAGGATGTCCGCGAAGTTTTCGCCGCGTTCGGGCATGCTTGGGGTTTGATCCTGTTCCAGCGTGGTGTTGTTGGGCATGAGACTTACGTTGTTATTGTGGCATAATCCGGTCTGGGACCGCATTGTGGCTCAGCTTGAACGGTGGCGGCGCGCCGCGCAATGGATTCAACTGGAAGATCTGGTGTGGCTGCTGCTTTTCGCGGGCATGGCGGTGCTCAGCCCGCATGGCGACGTCTATGAGATCGCTCCGCTCACCGCGCTGTGCGCCTTGCAGATTCTGGAGCCCAAGCTCGAATTCGTGGGCACCACGCGCGGCAAGGTGCTGTGGATCGTCCTGAAGCTGCTGTTCTGCTACGTCTTGATCGGCTTCACATTCGCGCTCAGCAGCAGCTATTACTGGCTGCTGCTGCTGCCTGTGATCTCGGCCGGCACGTCGCTGGGCTTGATCGGCACGCTGATCTTCATTGTGCTGTCGTCCGGAGCGTACCTGTCGTTCCTGGTGTTCCTGGATCCAAGCCGGTGGGTCATCGAGCTGCAGGAGAAGCGCGATGTGGCGTTGCGCGTCATCCTGCTGGCGGTGGCAGGCACCTTGACCAACACTCTGGCCGAAGCGCTGCGCCGGCAATTCGCCAAGACCAAAGCCGTAGCGGACCAACTTGCCGAAGCCAATCGCAACCTGCGGCAGGCTGAAGAAGCCGTGCGCCGGTCGGACCGGCTGGCGGCGCTAGGCCAGCTTGCGGCAGGCCTGGCGCACGAGTTGCGCAATCCGCTAGGCACCATCCGCGCCTCGGCGGAGATGCTCACCCGCAGCGTGGCTTCGGAGAATGAGGTGGCGCGCGAAGTGGCCGGTTTCATTTCCGAAGAGGTGGACCGAACCAATTCGCTGGTCACGCGCTTTCTGGATTTCGTGCGGCCGCTCGAACTGCGGCGGGCGCCGGCGGACCTGGCCCAGGTGCTGGACCGCTCCGTCGCCATGGTGGAGCGCGAAGCCGCCGCCCGCGAAGTCACCGTTTACAAGAACTACTCGCCGGACATCCCGCCGTTCCCGCTGGATGCCGAACTGATGGAGCGGGTCTTCTACAACCTGCTGGCCAACGCGGCGCAAGCCACCGCTCCCGGCGGCGCGGTCACCGTGAAGACGCGCCCGGCGGGCGATAACGCCGAGATATCGATCATCGACCGCGGAGAGGGCATCGATCCCAAACTCATGGAAACCATCTTCAATCCCTTCTTCACCACCAAAGCCGATGGCGTGGGCCTGGGGTTGGCCATCTGCTCCAAGATCGTGGACCAGCACGGCGGCACCATCGCGGTCGAGAGCGAGTTGGGCAAAGGCAGCGTTTTCCGTGTCTGTTTGCCGCTGGCGGAGGCCGTATCCGGATCGAAACCGAACGGCTGATCCTCTGCCCCTGGGAGACGGAAGACTGGCTGGAATTCCGCGCCATCGCCGCCGACCCGGAGGTGATTCGCTACATCGGCGACGGCACTCCCTGGCCCGAGGAGCGTGCGCGGCAATTCGTGGAGCGCCAGATCGCGCTCTTCGGCGAGCGCGCATTCTGCCTGTGGAAGCTGCTGCCGAAAACGGGTGGCCAAGCGATCGGATTCTGCGGGCTGCAACCCCTGCCCAATACCGACGAGATCGAAATCGGTTGGTGGCTGGCGCGCGCCTGGTGGGGCCGCGGCCTGGCCACCGAAGCGGCGCGGGCGGCCCTGCGCGATGGCTTCGAGCGGACCACCCAATCCCAAGGCATTCCCGT
>DATNMW010000351.1:0-2571 GCA_035602155.1 Bryobacteraceae bacterium
TACCTGGACCGCGTGCTGGCGGCGGTGCGGACGATGCCGGATGTGCGGAGCGCGGCCCTCAGCCAGAACACGCCGCTGAGCATCACCGCAGCGAGGTGCGCCGCGCCGGATGCGAGCACGCGCCCGCGGCGCGCGGGGTCGGACATCGTGGCGGCGGGCTATTTCGACACGCTGGGGATTCCCATTGTGCGCGGCCGCCCGTTTGCGGCGCTCGACCGGCAGGGCGCGCCGGAGGTGGCGGTGGTCAACGAAACGTTTGCGCGGCGGTACTGGCCGGGTCGGGATCCGATCGGTCAATCGGTGTGGCTGGGCTGCGATACAAAGCAGCCGCGCACGGTGGCGGAGGTGGCCGGCGTGGCGCGGGACGCGAAGTACAGCTCGCTGGACGAACCGCCGCAGCCGTTCGTCTACCGGCCACTGGCGCAGGACTGGGCCGGGTTCATGACGCTGATCGTGCACACGGCCGGGCGCCCGGAGCAATTCACAGCGCCGCTTCGCGCGGCCCTGACGGCGCTCGATCCCAACTTGCGCGTATACGAGATCGAGACGCTGGAGGAGTGCGCGGCGGGATCGCTGTTTCAGGTGCGCTGGCAGGCGGCTCTGCTGGCGGTGTTCGGCGGGCTGGCGATGGTGCTGGCTGCGGTTGGGCTGTACGGCGTGGTGGCTTACACGGTGGCGCAGCAGACGCGCGAACTCGGCATCCGCATGGCGATCGGGGCGCAACGCGGCGACTTGCTCTGGATGGTGCTCGGGCGCGGGCTGCGGCTGACGGCGGTGGGGATTGCGATCGGCCTGCTGCTCAGCGCGGCGGTAACGCGGCTGCTCGGAGGATTGCTGTATGGGATGAGCCCACTCGATCCAGTGTCGTTTGCCACGGCATCGCTGGCGTGGACGGCGGTGGCGATGCTGGCGAGCTACGTGCCGGCGCGCCGGGCGATGAAGGTCGATCCGGTGGTGGCGCTGCGGTGGGAGTAGGATGAGCGGTTACTTGCAGCGCGGACGGTATGGCCTTGGAGATAAGGACGGATGGGCACAGGCCAGCAGCATGCTTCTCATGGGTTCCAGTTCACCCGGAGCGCCCGTTTCTCCTGCACCAAGCGAAAGCTGCCGTCGGGCCGTTTCTTTTCGGTTGTAATTCTCAACGCGAAGCAACCTAGATCCGGCGCTGTCCACCATGTCATCCTCACGCTTCCTCCCATGCGGGGCCGGATGGCGGTCGTCGGATAGTTGACTATTGTCTGGTTTCCAACTATTGTTCCGTCTATGCAGGCGGCATCAAGGCCAGCGGCGGCTCTCGCGAAGCCGTAATGCTCCAAAATCAGGCAGGAGGCATCGCAGCCTGTGATCGCTCCAACGGACTGATGGGCAGACCGCCTGACCTTTTCCAGAACCTCGGGGGCTACGGTGAAGCGTACTGTAAGCCGGGACCAGAGGGGAATGGCCGCGTCCAGAGCGCGTCCGACCGCAGTTTCGAAGGGACGCTGCGGGATGGACCGGGACTTGAGAATTTCCGTTCCGTCGCGTTCGTACGACGTACTATACATTTCCACCGCGGACGACCCGTCCTCTGCATAACTGAGGAATTCGGAATCCACGGTGTATGGAACCCGGACCGGGGGCGAGGCCTTTTGCGGGAACGCCTGGGTGACGAGCAATACGAATGCCGCCAAAATAAGGATGGTGGCCGCAAACATACGCTTTCTCGCGCGAGGCACGCGCGCCACTGTCCAAGAGGTATGGCCCGCGGCAAACGCGGCCTGCACGTTTTCGCGTAAGGAAGCTGGGACAGGCGGTGCGGTCCAGGCGTCGAGTAATTCGTCGAGTTCGGTATCGTTCATGGCCTTCGCTCCAAGCCCGGCGCGAAGGCGGCGAGCGTCTCTTTCAAACTGGCGCGGGCGCGCTGCAGGCGCGACTTTACCGTGCCCGGATCGAGAGCCATCACACGCGCGATCTCCGCCAACGGCATCTGCTCGTAATGCGCGAGGATGA
This sequence comes from Bryobacteraceae bacterium, assembly GCA_035602155.1. Lineage (GTDB taxonomy): Bacteria > Acidobacteriota > Terriglobia > Bryobacterales > Bryobacteraceae > Bog-159. Next base: position 1,990 of record DATNMW010000351.1, read on the forward strand.
GCACTTCCCTCTGGGTCTCCGGCAACAGCATGACGGCGCGAGCGACCAAGTCTTCGAGCTCCGTGCGCAAGGCTTCGTCTTCGGGCGTTCGGTCGTGCCCCGCGTCATTCCCCGAGTGCTGGTCGCCTCCGCGCGCCAATTCGTTTCTCCCCAGCCGCTTCAGAGCCTGGTTTCTGACCACGCCGAAAAGGTAGGTGCGAACCGGCGTGCGCCGCGGATCGTACGAGCATTCCGGACGCAGCATCTGCAAGAAGCACTCCTGCACGATGTCTTCGGCATCCGCCACCGAACCGGTCAGCCTGTATGCGAAGCGGAACAGGGGCAAGTGATGTTCGTCGAACAGTTGCAGGAAGGCGGCTTCCCGGCCTCTGCGGGCTGCTTTGACCAGATCCATGCTTGTCTAACAAGTATTACCGCGAGGGGCTAAAAGGAATCGCATCAATGGACGTATTTCGGCGGCTGTCCCTTTGCCCACGGATCGTACTCGGATGCGAACCGGACGCGCTCGCCGATGGACGGGTGATCGTAGAGCCAGAATTCGATGAACGGGCTGGGATTGGGATCGTCGAGCGACACTTCGCC
>DATNMW010000352.1:0-18754 GCA_035602155.1 Bryobacteraceae bacterium
AGCCGACATGGGCTTTTCCCTTAGCATTTTGAACGACTTGCGGTTGTTTCCCGCAGGCCGTTAACTCCCCCGCAGGCTATTGTAACCCAATCCAATGTAGCAGTAACGTGCATGAAAAGAAAGCGGATCTCCGGTGTAACCTTCGCGTTTTGCCTCAATTAACAGCTTTAGCCTTTACGGTTCGGGCCTAGTGGATCTATATTACTGGGGTCTCGTCTCACGCTTGCACAGTCTCGAATTGGGGTCTCCCGGCTCCATCTGGGTGAACAGACTTAGAGGGGAAAAAGAACCATGAAAAGCTGCACCGTAATCCTTGTCGGATTTGCGTTGTTGATTCTGTCGGCCATGAACCTGCCGGCGCAGTTCACTTCCGCTACGCTGACCGGAGTTGTATCGGACCCGTCTGGCGCTGTTGTGCCGCAGGCCAAAGTCAAGCTCGTCAACGAAAAAACCGGCGATGCCCGGGATAGCGTCACGAATAACGACGGCTACTACACTTTCGCCGGTATGGCGGTTGGCGACCTCACTTATAGGCTGACCGTCGAAGCGAAGGGCTTCGTGACTTACGACGCGCCTGGCATCTCGTTGCTGGGTGGCGAGAAGCGTAACGTCAACGTCACCCTAAAGGTCGGCAACACGGCGGAAACCGTCGAAGTGATGGGGGTGGCCGATTCGATTGTCCCCGTGGATTCCGGAGAGAAGTCCGAAACCCTGACAACAAGAGAGTTGCAGAATTATGTGCAAGTCGGCAGCAACGCCGCCGAGTACATCAAGATCATGCCCGGATTCGGCATCACCAACAGCACCAACAACGTCGCGAACTACACCGGTGAAGTGATCGGCATCAATGGCAACGGGGCTGGCGGCAGCCAGAGCCCGCTGAACGGCGCCTATTCCTATAACGGACTGCCCACCAACTCGCTGGACATCACGGCGGATGGCGCGCACGTTTCCGATCCGGGCTGCAACTGCGATACGCCCGTCAATCCCAACTCGGACATGATTGCCGAATTCAAAATCCTGGCCGGGAATTTCAGCGCCGAGAACCAAAAGGGGCCCATCGTCATCAGTTCCATTGCCAAGTCCGGAGGCAGCGAGTTCCACGGTTCCGGGTTCTTCTATGCCCGCAACTACGTGCTGAACGCCGACGACTGGATCTACAATAAGGACACCACAGCGAGACCCCAGAACAAATACTACTATCCGGGCGGCACCATTGGCGGTCCGGTGTTGATCCCCGGCACCAGGTTCAACAAGAACCGCAACAAGCTCTTCTTTTTCACCGGGTTCGAGTACTTCTACCAAGTGCTGAACACCTCCCTGATTCGGGCCACGGTGCCCACGTCCAGTGAACTGCAGGGGAATTTCTCTCCGGCATCGATTGCCGGGGAAGGCCCCCTCACAGCCGCCGGCACATCTCCCGGAGCTCTCACCAGCGCGGCTGCGGCGATGTTTCCGGGAGGGCAGATTCCGGCAAGTATGATCGACCCGAACATGCTCGCGCTCATGAAGCTGTATCCGGCGGCCAACGCCAACGCAGCCGTCACCGGCGGTTTCAACTTTGTGCAGGCGCCCACCTTTAACCAGAACAACACGCAGTGGATGTCGCGCGTGGACTACAGCATCAGCGACAACACCAAACTGTTCGTGCGCTATAACCTGCAGCGCGAGACTCAAGAGTTCCCAGTGGGCCTATGGTGGGCCAATACCTTCCAACTGCCCTATCCGACTCCGATTCTGGGCAAGAACAGGTCCGACTCGATCAGCGTCTCGCTCACCCACGTGTTCAGCCCGTCAATGACCAACGAGTTCGTGTTCGCTTACACCTATATCGGATTCCCGAATGTCTTCCAGGATCCTTCGAAAGTGAATCGCACCGACGTCGGCTACACCTACACCGGGCTTTACAAGAACGGGGTGGCGCAAATCCCGTCATTTGGGGGCTTGGACTGGTTCGCTCAGGAAGCCGGAACGGTGTTCAACCCCGGCGGATTCGAAGTCGGGGGCAACAGCGCGGGTCTCTACGCCGACAAGTGGATGCCCAGCGTCAGCGATACCTTGACCAAGGTAGTGGGTGTCCATACGGTCAAGGCCGGCTTCTTCTATGAGTGGATCCGCAACGCGCAGCCGAACAATGAGGACAGCAACGGCGAGTTGGCGGTGTGGGGGAGCAGCAACAACCCGAATACCTTCGGCAATGAATATGCCGATCTGATCACCGGCAACCTGTACAACTACCAGGAGGCGAACTTCAACAACGTTAACGACATCTCCTACAATACGTATGAAGGCTTCCTGCAAGACGACTGGAAAGTGAGCAAGCGGCTCACATTGAACTACGGCATACGCCTGACGCACTTCGAGCCCTGGATCGACCGCACCGGGAACGGCTATTCCATTTTCGACTATGCGGATTACAATTCCAGTTGCACCCCCAGCGAGTACTGCGGGTTCGAATGGCACAAGCGCGATCCGAGCGTACCGTTAGGGGGCTTCCCGACGCGCGCCCTTTTCTACCAGCCGCGCATCGGTGTCGCGTATTCTCTGACGAACTCCGGCAAGACCGTCCTGCGCGGCGGATGGGGCCGCTACTACTACCACTCCGGGCAGTTCACCAGCGGCTTGGCTGTGGCGGCAGGCGTGCAAGATATCACCATCAGCACCAACTATTCGTGCCAAGGCTGCCCGCTTTACGCCAAACAGCTTGATACTCTCAGCATCGGCGCCGCGCCGCTGACGCCGGCGGCAGTCGACAGCACGGACAACAAGCAGCCCTACACGGACACCTGGAACATCACGGTATCGCAGCGCACGCCGTGGTCCAGCCTGCTGGAGATGGCCTATGTCGGCAATCGCAGCCGCGACTTGCCACAGGTAGGCATCAACGGCTACGGCAGCGACATCAACTTGGTGCCCGTGGGAGCCATGCTGGCCTCCAACAACGGCGGCGCGAACCCCAACAACCTGACTGCGAACAATTTCCGTCCCCTGGCGGGCTTCGCCGACGTGGACCTGGCGACGAACAACCTGTATGCCAACTACAACGCGCTGCAGGTGACCTGGGTACGCTCCAAGGGCCGGTACAACATCAACATGAACTATACGTTCGGTAAAGCCATGGGCATCGTCAACCCCGCGGCCGATCCGTTCAACTTGGCCAACGATTACGGGGTGCAGCCAGGCAACCGCAAGCAAATTTTCAACGCCGCCTACTCGATCGAGTTGGGCAGCCCGGCCCGTGGCAAGATATTGGGCGGGGTTGTCAATGGCTGGCAGCTTTCCGGCATCACCCAATTGGAAAGCGGCGCCAACCTCACTGGATTAAGCAGCGGTAACGACTTCGCCCTGAGTACGTCTGGCAACGTCGCGGGCACGGACTACGGCATCAGCAACGTGGCGATGCTGGGAACGAATGCCATATCGTTGAGCCCCATCTTAACCTGCAACCCGGCTAAGAACCTGGCGCCGCACCAGTTCATCAACGGCTCTTGTTTCGCCGAGCCTAACCAAATCGGGCAGAACGGGCCAACCGTGCTGCCGGCGGTCTACGGGCCCGCATTCTTCAACTCCGACCTGGGATTGTTTAAGAATTTCCAGATCAGCGAATCGAAGAAGCTGCAGTTCCGCATCGACGGCTACAACTTCCTCAACCATCCGTTGTGGTCCTTCTACGGCGGGGAGAATCTGGCGCTCAACTTCAATAGCTCGGGCCAGTTGAGCAGCCCGAATTTCGGCTACGCCACGGACAAGCAGGGCCACCGTATCATACAACTCGCGCTCAAGTTCTACTTCTGATGTCTGCCTTGTGGGGCAGGATGGCATCCCGGATGGCATCCTGCGCGCCGATTGGCAATCGGCGCAGACCAACCGGCAAGAGCGTCGCCTTAGCGGGGGGCGCTCTTTTTCGTACCATAGGCTTAAATGCCGCGAAGCCTTTACCTCGCACTCGCTCTCCTCTTGGGCCGGTATTCGGCCCCCGCCCAAGAACCTCCCGAGCAGATCTTGCAGCAAGCCATCGGCATGCACCAGTCCGGCGATACGGAGGGCGCCATCCGTGGATACCGGGCTTACTTGAAGCTCCGGCCCGACTCGCCCGACGTGCGGTCCAACCTGGGTGCCGCTCTGTCCAGCACAGGGCGCTACTCCGAAGCCATCGCCGAGTACCAGGCAGCGATGCAGCATGGGCCGAAAGATCCGCGCATTTGGCTGAATCTCGCGCTGGCATACTACAAACTGGGTCAGATTTCGGATGCAGCGCGGGAATTGGAAGCCCTGCATGAGGTCCAGCCTGCCAATCGGCAGGTGATTCTGCTGCTCTCCGACTGCTGGCTGCAGCAGGGCCAGAACGCCAAGGTGATCGGCCTGCTGGCGCCGCTGGACAAGCAGGACCAGGCCGATCTGGCCATCGCTTATATGCTGGGAACGGCGCTGCTGCGCGATAGGCAGATCGACCGCGGGCAGCAGATTATCGACCGCATTCTGCGCAACGGCGACTCCGCGGAGGCCCGTCTGCTTCTCGGAATGGCCAAGCTTGAAGTGCTCGAATACCTCTCCGCCATCGCGGATCTTACCAAAGCGGCGGAGCTGAACCCGCACCTTCCGGATCTCTATTCATACCTTGGCCAGGCACAGATGGCCAGCGGCGATATGGCGGCCGCCGGTGCGGCTTTCGAAAAGGAGTTGGCGCAGAATCCCAACGACTTCGATTCGAACCTCCGGCTGGCGGTGCTGCTGAAGCAGGACGGCGAGTACGATCGCGCGCGCGAGCTGTTGGCCCGCGCGCTCCGTGTTCGTCCCGGCGATCCTGGCGCGCTTTATCAGGTAGGCGCCACCTATCTGGCGGCGGGCGATATGGATCGCGCTTGCGCCACATTGGAGGAGGTCGTGAAGCAGTCGCCGCAATTCCTGGAGGCGCATGTCTCGCTCGCGCAGGTCTACTACCGTCTAAAGCGCAAGGCCGACGGAGACCGTGAGCGGGCGCTGGTGCAAAAGTTGAAGGCCGAACAGGACGCTAATCAATCCAGAGGCGAAGCGCATTGATTCGTGGATGTGGGTCACGGCGCTTGTACCATTAAGGCTCGCGCAATTGAGTGGCGAGTTTGAACAGCATCGTGGGGCAGGCAATCCTGCCTGCGGACGCGCTTTCCCGCGCGTCCACGCCGGACCTGGAAAGGTCCGGCGCAGCCATGATTGGCTGCCCCACATCCGGCTCGAAGTTGTCACCGTGGTTTGCGAACCTGTACGGGAAAACAGCCCCGTCACTGCGTCGGTTCTTCAATCGCCAGAATCCGATCCGCCGCCACGTTGTGCAACACCTGGTGAATGCGGCTGGGCCATTTGATATCGATCTCTCGAATCGTCTTCGCCGCTCCCAAACCGAAATGTACGCGCGAGTCGCTGGCGCAGGCGTAGCCCACCGCCGTAGTCACCTCGTCATACTGCTTCGCGCCGTCCTCGCCGGTGATGCGGATTTGCGCCCCCAACGCCATGCGGTTGCTTTTCCTGCCGGTCAGCTTCAGCAGGATCCAGTGGTTCCCGTTCCGCGAAATATTGTGGAAGTACTGCACCTTGCCGTTCAGCACCGAGACCACCGCGTCAATCCGTCCGTCATTGTCCAGGTCGCCGAAGGCCACGCCGCGATGCGCCGCCGCCTTTTGGAAATCGGCACCCGCCGCAATGCTCACATCCTGAAACTTCCCGTTCCCCAGATTGCGGAAAACGGTGTTGGGTTCCTCGTAATGCCGGTTGGAAAACTGCGCCACGTTGTCCAGCACATTCCCGCGCGCCACGAACAGATCTTTCCAGCCGTCGTTATCGAAATCGACAATTCCATTCCCCCAACCGGACATATCGCGCGTCCCCGATAGGTGCATTTGAAAGGTCCGCTCCCAGAACTGGCCGTCTCCGCGGTTTTGAAACAAAGGAAACGACTCGTTTTCCACGGCGGTATGCCAGATGTCGGGACGGCCGTCGTTGTCCACGTCTTTGAAATCGACCCCCATGCCGGAAATGGCGCTGCCGCTCTGCGGATACGCGACGCCCGACTCGAGCGCCACCTCCTCGAATTTCTTGCCGCCCAGATTGTGGAACAGGAAGTTGGGACGATTGTCGTTGGCCACGAAGATATCCATGAACCCATCGCCGTCGTAGTCCGCGATCGCCGCGCCCATCCCCTTGCCGGCGTATTTGGCGATGCCCGTTTCGGCGGACACGTCGGTAAACGTGCCGTCGCCATTGTTGCGATAGAGCGTGTTCGGCAGATTCGCGTAGTTCTTCGGATGGCAATACGCCCGCAGTTCGGGTTTCGGACCGCAGAAAGGGTCCTTGTTCACCTCCCACTTGCAGTAGTTGGAAACAAACAGATCCGCTAGGCCGTCGTTGTTGTAGTCCACCCAGGCGGCCGAAACGGACCACATCTTCTTGCCGTCCAGAATGCCTCCGCCCACGCCCGCCTTGTCCGTGACGTCGGTGAACGTGCCGTTCCCATTGTTGTGGAAGAGCTGGTTCTTCCCCGTATTGAGCACGTAAATATCCGGCCAGCCGTCGTTGTCGTAGTCGCCGATCGCCACACCCATGCCGTAGCCTTCGCCCGCCACGCCCGCTTTTTCGGTCACGTCGGTGAAGGTTCCATCGTGGTTGTTATGATAGAGGCGATTCCAGTATTTGGGGCTTTCTTTCTTCAGCGACGGAATCGCCGCGCCGTTCACCAGATAAACGTCCAAGTAGCCGTCGTTGTCATAGTCGAACAGCGCCACGCCGGCCACCATGGTCTCGGGTTGATTCTTATTCGGGGTGGGAGAGCTGTCGGAGACGAAAGCCAAACCGGAGCGTTCCGCGATCTCTTCGAAAACGATGGGACCCGCGCCGGACCCAGCCAGAAGCGCGCTGGCTCCGATTACAATAGGGATGAAAGCTTTCACTTTTCTTGAAAACCCCAGTCTATCAGGTGCAAGTGGCGCACGTACTCATGCTTGCCGTCGTGGCGCTCGTGCCGACACTTCTCTTCTCCTTCCTCCAAGCTCAAGCACCCCACCGGCCCAGCTTCATCGATGCCGCCCCCCGCTCCAAAATCACCTACAAAAGCAACAACAGTCCCGGCAGCCGCAAGTATTTCCCGAAGCCGATGTGCGGCGGCGTCGCCCTATTCGATTTCGATAACGACGGTCGCATGGATCTCTTCTTCACCAACGGCGCCGCACTGCCCGAATTGAAGAAAATGGATCCTTCCTATTACAACTGTCTGCTGAAGCAGCGCGCCGATGGCACTTTCGAAGACGTCACCGCCAAGGCAGGCCTCGCGGGCCAGCATCTCGATTTCAACTTCGGTGTAGCAGTGGGCGATTACGACAACGATGGCTACGAGGATCTGTTCATTTGCAGCGCCGGCAAGAACGTTCTCTATCACAACAACGGAAACGGGACGTTCACCGATGCGACCGCGGCTTCCGGCATCGGCGGCAAGCCGGCGAATACGCTCAGCGTGGCCGCCGCCTGGTTCGACTACGATAACGACGGCCTGTTGGACCTGATCGTCTCCAACTACACCCTCTGGACCCCGCAGACCGACATCCAGTGCACCATGGGCGATAAAGAGTTCTACTGCGATCCGCGCCGCTACCAGAGCGTTCCGCCGCGGCTCTACCACAATCTGGGCCACGGCAAGTTCGAGGATGTCACCGAAAAGTCCGGGCTGGCTAAGTCGCCCGGCAAAGGGATGGGCATCTCCATCGCCGATTTCAACAACGACGGATGGCCGGACGTCTTCATCGCCAACGACACCGAGCCCAACTCCCTGTTCATCAATCAGGGCGACGGCACGTTCGAGGAGAAGGGGCTGGAACTGGGAGTCGCTTACAACGACAGCGCGCACGCCGGCTCTTCCATGGGTTCCGACGCCAAGGACTACGACAACGACGGCAACGTGGACATCTTCTACAACAATCTGATGGGGCAAGTCTGGCAGCTTCTGCGAAATCGCGGCAACCTGTTCATGTTTCCGTACGCCTCCAAGATCCAGACGCTGAGCTTACCCTTCTCCGGCTGGAGCAACGGATTCATCGACTATAACAACGACGGTTGGAAGGATATTTATTCCGCCAATGGCGACGTCGACCAGGTAAGCGAGAAATCGCCGCAGCACGACACCATGTTCGAAAATGTGGGCGGCAAGACCTTCGTGGACGTTTCCGGCGAGATGGGTACTGACTTCCTCCGCAAGGGTTATCAGCGCGGGTCGGCGTTCGGCGATCTGAACAACGATGGCGCTTTGGATATCGTGGTCACCTCGCTAAACGAAACGCCGCGCATTCTGATGAACACCGCCGACAGCGGCAATCACTGGCTGATGCTGAGCCTGACCGGGCACAAGAGCGCCCGGGATGCGGTTGGCGCCAAAGTGAAGCTGACCACGGCTTCCGGCCGCGTGCTCTACAACCACGTCGCCATCAGCGTGGGCTTCATGTCTTCGAGCGACAAGCGCGTGCACTTCGGGCTGGGCGCGGAGAGTAAGATCGCCTCGATTGAAATCCGCTGGCCCAGCGGCATCCAACAGGTGCTGAAGGATGTCGCCGCCGACCAGTTCCTGAAAGTCGACGAGCCGCACTAACGGTGTGAGACAGCATCGGATGGCACAACACAAAAGACCCTACATTCCACTAACCTCTTTTTGAGTCTGTTTGCACGGCCCGTTTTACGATTCCGTCCAGCGGCTGTCAGCGGGACACGTTTCCGAGTGCGCTTCGGGAAACCTCGTCGATCAGTCGTCGCGCGGCGATCTCCGCGCCATCGGTGCGCACCGAGGCTGCGACGGCGCGCGCAACGGCCGTCACGTGCGGCTGGAGAGTGTGGCTGAGCGCTTCGGTCAGCGAGTCGGCAGAGGGCGCGCCGGGCGCGTGTGCGGTTCCTATCCCGAGCTGGTGGACTCTCTTTGCCCAGTAATGCTGGTCGTACATCTGGGGCACGACGACCTGGGGTGCTCCGGCCTGCGCGGCAGCGGTCGTGGTGCCTGCGCCACCGTGGTGTACTACAGCGGCGACCCGCCTGAACAGCGCCTGCAGGTTTACTTCCCCGATCGAAAGGCAGCCGGGTTCGTTGTCCGGGAGTGCCACGCCGGCCCACCCACGCGACACGATTGCACGGCGGCCGACCGCGCGCGCGGCCTTGACGATCGCCTGGCTCACGTCCTGTGGAGCTCGCATGCTACCGAAGCCGAAGTAGACAGGCGGCTCTCCGGCGTCGAGGAACGCCTCCAGCTCCAGGGACAGCCGCCTCTGGTCCGAACGAATCCAGGCGCCTGTCTGCACGACTTCCAGGTCCGCGGTCTCGGGCCATGGCGCCAGCGTCTGGTCGGCGGCCAGCCATGGCCGGTCGGTGAAGATGTGGCTCCGCACGTCGCAGACCGGCGCCAAACCGGCGGCCGCCCGATGGAAGTTGATGGCTGCGGCCCATCGGTCGTTCCAGCGTTTCGCGTCCTGAGTCCAGAGCGTGCGGTTGTCGGCCGCGCCGTCCGTTGCAGGCTGTGCCCACGACGGCAATGGGGGCGGCGCATGGTGTGGGGATGGCAGTGTTATCGGGCACCAAGCCGCGTAAACGTACGGGATTCCCATCTGCTCTGCAACCGAGTGAAGGGCGAATTGTAGTGCCATGCCCGCTACCAAAACGTCACAGCCCCTGGCTGCCGGCGTGATTGCCTCGAACTGGCCGGCGACAGTGTCCTCAATTAGCTGACGAAGCTGCTCTGGCCGTGGCGGGCCCTGCGCGGCTGATGGGTTGGGTGCCGCGGTGTGGCGCACTTCGAGTCCGACCGGCACAAACGGAATCCCGAGAGTGCCAATCCATTCTCGGAAGTCAGGCGGCGCGCAGATACGGACTTCCTGGCCAAGCTCGATCAACTGCAATGCCAATGCCACCATTGGCTGGACGTCGCCCCGAGACCCGATTGTCGACAGCAGCACACGCATGGGAACTCTCTTCGGTAAGAACCTAGTGAAGGATAGCTGCCTGCATGTCGAAATTCCAGGCCGCATGCCCATGTTACTCGGATTCGGGGCTGAACATTCGTTTGAAACCTGTTTTTTTGAGGCCTCTATCTCGTGTGTTTTCTGCGTGTTAGACTTTAGGATCGAAATCTTGCTAAATTGAAATGGAGGGCGCTGGCGGTGGGCTCTTCATACGATCCGGCAGAATCGCAGTTGCCTCGTGAAGCCAACTGGCTACGAACACAAAAAGCTGAGTCCGCTACAGATTCCTCTGACGAGGCTTTAAAAGAAACTTCGCGCTGCTGGCGGCCAGACTCTCAAAGCAACGGCAATCCGATCAGCCGCTTGACGGTCTCCATGGGAATGAACATGCGCGTTCCCAGTGGCAACTGCAGAAATCCGTAACGCCGGTAGAACTCCACGGCATTTTCTTTCGCGTCGACTGCTACGGCGAATGAGGCCACGTTGTTTGAATGAAGGTAACTGCGCTCCAGCCCATCCATCAGCAGAATTTCGCCCAAGCGCCGGCCCTGGTACTTCAGGCCCACAGCGAGCCTTCCCATCAGCGTAGCGGGGATGAGCGGATACTTAGGCAGCTTCAGTTTCTTGACGACGTCCTCCGGCAGGGCGGTCCGCTCAATGCTGTGCGCGGAGAGCGTGTAATAACCGAGAACCGTTGGGCCGTCCGCCATCACAAAAGCAGCCGCGACTCGTGCCTCGACTTCTCTCCTGATGCGCTCGTGAAAATAGCGGTCCAGCGCTTCGTTGCCACAACGGAAGTTCAGACGGTCGTGTTGCGGGCCGAGGGGTTCGATTGGAAAGTCGAGCAACGGCCTTACCGGCCAGCAGACGCTTTGTACTTCCGGAACCGCTTGCAGGCGTCCTGGAGTTTTTGGTTCGGCGCCGGCGGATCCATCAGCGCGCCAATGAAGACCTTCTGCTGCTCCTGAGTGAGCTTCCAGACGGCGTTCTCCGCGATGGCTTGCTTGGCGGCCCGCCTCTGCAGGACGCTGACTCTTGTTAGTGAGGCCATTTCTAATGCGATCCTTTCCGGGCTCCTCTTTCTGACTGTACGCCAAATGGCCGGACTATGCAAACCTTCGTGCGAATTCCGGAAGAGTGTTGGCGGGGAGATCGCCGCGTCTCCGCGTCGCCCTGTCTCAGCGTCTAACATCGACCTTTTTGTCGATGTTGGCGAGCGCAGCTCGCCTAATCCGGATAACGCTCCCCAGCCCGCACAATTCGTATCTGGTGATCCGTGAAATTCCGATGCGCTCCCGGCAATTCGATTTTCGGCATGTGGCACTCGGTGCAATCGTGTTTAGCCACCGGGCAGCTCTTCCGGCTCACTCCGTGACACGCCTGGCATTTCGCATCGTAATGCGCCGCGCCCACCACAAACTCCTCGTGCGGGTTGTGACACGCCGTACAGCGGATGCGCTTGTCGTCGGCGTCATAACACTTACTATTCGTAAGCCTGTAGGGCTGGAAGCGCACATTGGCCAGGTTGTGCGGCCCATGCGCCGCAATGTCCGCCCAAGTGCGATGGCAGCGTCCGCAGAAGTCGTTGGTCTCCTCTGCGGTCATATCGGCGAGGCGCGGCATCGCCGCGTTCTTGGCGTCGCCCGCCGTCACCGCCTCCATATGACGCTGCGCCTGCGCATGACAATTTTCGCAGTGTACTCCGGCTTTGAGATCCTCGGGGTGAAAGGCGCCGCCATGCACCGCGGCCGTCGAGTGACACCCGAAACAAGCCGCCACATTCTCGCGCGCCATCTCCCGGCCAGCCGCTTGGACCAGATCTTTGGGCATGCTCCCGAACGCGCCAAACGTGACGTCCAGACCGTCGATCGCCTTGTAAAAGCTGACGCGGCTCTCATAGAAAATACCCCCGCGCTCAAATACATAGGTCTGGCCGGCAGCTCCCAGCCCGAAGGCCCAGCCGATCGGCACGGTGATGGTATCGGTTCCGTCCGTCACGCTATAGATGCTCCGGCCGCCCTGGCGCGTGATGGTATAGGAATAGCGTCCGTATTGAAAGGTGAGCCGCGGGTGCTCGCGCAGGATGCCGCAGTTCTCCACCAGTTCCAGCGCATGCGCCATAGATGTAGCGGGCTGGCTCAGCGCTTCAGTTTTGTGGCAACTAGCACAAGTGACGACGGAAGCGGCCGCGGGATGAAAAAACAAGAGCAGAGCCGCGCCGCATCGAACCATGTTGGTCATTGTACGCGCAGCGCGATCATGCGGCTGGCGGTGGAACTCCCTTGCCGCGCCGTCACCCTGATTTCGTATTGGCCTGGAGGGGGCTGAATGCCGCTCATGAACGGGATGGCGCCAGTCTGATCGGGAGGCGGCAGCGCGGGCGAGGCGCTCGAAACCACCTTCCCATCCTGTAGAACTTCGATCGAAATCCGCGGCGTGTCGCTCGTTTGGGACGGATAAACCACCGTGTAAAGCGGGATTTCGGTCCCGGCCGCATACACCCCGTCGAGCGACGGAGTAACTTTGCCGCCGGCAAAGTGCAACGGGTCGGCCGGATTCCGGCCGCCATCGGCAGGCACGTCGAAAGGATCCACGCGCCGCACCGGCACAGGGTCGCTCAACCCAATTCCAGGCTGATCGGACACCACCAGGACCGCCCGCTTTGCGCTGGCCGCGCCATTTTCCCTGTCTACCACGGCGGTCTCCAGCGTATATCGGCCGGGCGCCAGCAGTATGGGTTGTTCGAAAGTCAGGTCCCCGCGGGTGAACGCGTCGAACTTGTCCGCCGGAATATCGTTCGCCAAGTCCCGGCTCACTTTCGCGGCTACCTGGCCGTCGGCGTCCTTCACTAGCGCGAGTAGCGAAATATGCGAGCGCAGCTTGGCGGTTTGCTTGTTCTCGAGGTAAGACAGATTCTGCATCGGCACCTGGAAGACGATGGAATACTGCACCGCGCTGCGTGCGGCGCGGAACGGCACAGCCTGCGCGCGATAGGCCAGTGCCGCCGGTTTGGGCTTGGCGTTCATCGCATCGAGCGCGGCCATTTCAAAGGGCTGCAAGACCTCGCCGGCCAATAGCGGCAAGGCAAAATACCCGGCGCGCGTGTGTACCTGGGCGCCCGCCCGCTTCACCTGCACTTCGATCTTGCGGAAGTGCCCGTCGTAATTCTGCGACGTGGGGACGTAGCTCAGCTCATAGTGCGCGCGCACATCTTCCATTACTCGATGCATGGACGCGGCGGTGTCGTTGGTATTGGCTATCAGGAATCCGCCAGTGGATTCCGCCAGTTCCTCCATGGTTGCCTGCGGGTTGGCGTGCAAGCTCATATTGACCGTCTCATCCTGCTTGAACATGTCGACGGCCGCGTCGCCGGATGCCGTCATGCTCTGGCTTTGGCTGATGCGCGCGGCGGTGCCCAGCAAATCGGTGCCGGCCTGCGCGGGCGCTTGGACGGATAGGCCCGTGACGTCCACGCAATAGATGCTCACGTTGGCGCGGTTGGCCGCGCCGATGATGGCCCGGAACATGTTCTCGGCCGCCCATGGCACCACCAAGCCTTCGGAAAGCAGCAGGACCGTCTTGCGGCCCGGAAGCGCGGCCTGTGCCTGGACCAGCGATAGCAGCCCATCGAGCGATCGCCAGCCCGCACCGTAATTGACCATTTCCATCTGCTTCCAGACCAGCCGGGCCAGCGCCATCTGCCCTTGCGAAGACATGCCTGTGGATTCGGCCCCCTGTGTGGCCGCGCCGGCGCTCTGGAACGGATCGGCGCCGCCGGCCGGGCCGATGGTAACGCCAGCCTGGCTGCCGGAGATCTCGACCGCCAGATTATTGAGCACGTTTTCGGAATCTTTGCGGAATTCGGTGTAGTTGCCGGTGGTGGCGCGCGCGATCGCCTGGCGCAGCAGATTTTGGTCGTTGGTGTAGGGTTGCAGCGCATTCAACCGGAAGTCCAGGCTGAAGATGCCGCCGTAAGTGTTGGAGCGGAATTCGTTGGCCAGGAACTCGGAGGCAGCCTGCTGGGCGAATAGGCGGCTGCGCGGTCCCATGCGCTCGAAGACGATGGTGACGATGTTCAGATTGTGCAGTGGGTTGAGCGCGGGACCGTTTACCGCGGATGCCCCGCCGCCCGTGGCAGTCTTTGCGACAGGCGGCGACTCATCGGAATCGGTGTCGGTGAAGCGGAAGGTCTGCAGCTTCTGCGGAACGCCATCCTCCAGCACGCGGATCTCTTCCGGCTTCAGATTGCGGATCAGCCGCTCTTTCTTGTCCCGGACGACGGCGTCCAGCAGCACTTCCTGCGTGCTGCTGCGGATTACGGGCAGGTTCGGCTCCTGGGCCGCCAGTGGCATGCAGGCGAGGCTGGCGCAGACGAGCGATAAAGGGCGCATGAAGTCCTCTATATAGAGAGTACGACAAACTTGGCACCGGACTCATTGCCGAATGGCCTTGAAAAGCAACTGCCAGCCGGCACAGGCGCGGCCCCGGATGCGATCAAGGTCCATCCCAGCTGCATTGATTTAAGGCATAATGCGTTTCGATTTGGCGCGAAACGAAAGCGCCAAGCAGCCCCGATGGCGCTATCATCAAACAATATGCGAGTCACGGCCCTCGTATGGCTGCTCTTCGCGCCCTTTTGCGCGAGCATCTGTGCAAGCAGCGGGCAAAGCGCCGCGGTGGCCCCCCCCATCCCATCCGACCGGTCCGTTATCTTCTTATTCGGACCCGCGGGCGCGGAAGCCGCGCGCCAGGCCGCCCGGTCTGCCGTGGCCGTATCCCGGCATTGGTTAAGCCAGCCGGGATCCACCGCCGAACTCCGGCGCAGCGGAAGTGTAGATGCTTTACCGCTCGATGCCAAAACCCCTGCCAAGTCGGTCGAGCCGGCTTTCCTCAACGCCGCGCGCGAAGCGCGCGACACAGATCCGGAAACGTTTCTGAATTCTCTCGATCGCGCCGCGCAGGCCCTTTCCGGCCGACCCGGTCTCCGTATTCTGGTGACCATTGTAGAGACACCGCCGCTCTCCTTGGATGCCGAGAACCAGCTCAAACGAACCATCGACTTTTGCAAATCCAATTCCATCCGCGTGGTCGTGCTCGACCCGGCTGCAGTCCCCTCAAAGTACGGGAGCCGCTCTTTTCTTGCACTTGGGGAAGCCACCGGCGGCGCGCTGATTCGCAACGCCAAGGCGCTGGACGCGGCCATTCTGATTGCCTCCGCCGGCTCGAAGACCGCGGAATCGGCCTACGCCGCGCCTGCTGCGGCCGCGCCTGTCGTCGCCGCGAACCTGCCCGATTTGCCGGCCGATTTGCCGGTGCATGCCCGCTTCGTGCGCATTTCGCCGCGCGGCTCCCAGTCCTTCGGCGTGCAACAAAGCGTCAGCGCCGGCCGGGGCGGGATCACCACGGTCGACGGCGGCCCGAATATCGAAGACACCACCGGACCCATGCGGGGCTTGTTCCTGGTCGAGTCGCCAGTGAATGCTCTGCATTTCGATATCGACGACAATGCCGGTACATATACGGCCCGCGCCCGTGTCACGCAAATCGCACGCAACGCTTCGGGCAAGATCGTTTGGCAGGCGAGCAAGCCGGTGACCTTGCACGGCCCGCTGAAGAAGCTCGACGCCCGCCGCGAAGGCAACATTTATTACCTGCGCGAGGTGGTTTTGCCGGCCGGGCATTACACCCTGGAATCGACCGTGGAAGACCTCATAGCCGGCAAGACCGGCGGTGTGCGCGAACCACTAAGCACCGGCGTGGGCACACCCGCCTTCACCGTCAGCGATGCATTGGTGGTGCGGCCTTTCAATGCAGCGGGCGACAAGCTTGAAGCCGACCAGCTACTGGCCTATGACGGCAATGCCATTTCGCCTTTGCTCGATCCCGTTTTTCGCGCCAACCAACCTTTCACGCTACAAATCTATCTGATCGTCTATCCTGACACCTATGGCGCGCAGCCGCAGATGAGTCTGGAGATCCTGCGCAATGGGCATGTCGTTGGCCGCAGCGCTCTGCCTTTCACCGACAAGATCCGCAACGAGGCCGTCGAAGGCGGCAGCATGGGAATGGTGGGCGAGCAGAAACACGAATTTCCCTACCTGGCAACCTTGCGTGGCGTGCAACTCGCGCCTGGCGACTACGAGGCGCGCGTGACCGTGCGCCAGGGAACTGCCGCTCTAACACGCCCAGTGAGTTTTCGGGTTGCCGGCAACGAGCGCTCCGCTGTGCTGGCCTCCGCCGGGCCGGCCGCAACCGCCGCAGAGCCAGCCCGTCATGAAGACGCCCATGAAGACGCCGACGGCAACGCCGCCGAAGTGACGCTTCCGGAAGTCGATCCCGTGCACCTGGCAGCGGACACCGGCGTTCTCGCACTTTCCGAGCAGCAGAAGCTCTGGGAGGAAGCGGCCGGCAGCGCTTTGTCGTACTCCTCGCACCTTCCCAACTTCCGCTGTAACCGGGAGACGCACCGGCTGACGGCTCCCGTGAAAAACGCCGAACGCTTTAGCCAGACCGACACCTTCATCGAAGAAATGACCTACGAGAGCCACAAGGAAACCTTTCGCACACTGGAGGTGAACGGCCTGAAGTCCAACATGCAGCGCGATGCGCTCAAGGGCGTGCGCACTCGCGGCGAGTTCGGCGCCATGCTGAAGTCCATCTTTCGCCTCGAAGCTGCGGCAAAGTACACGTGGGCCGGCCGTGCCATGACCGGTGGCGTTTTGTGCGATGTCTTCGATGTGGACGTGCCCGTCGAGCGTTCGAACTTCATTTTGACTTTCAACCTGCGCCAGGAGGTCGCCGGGTTCCACGGTCGCGTGTTCGTCGACGAAGATAGCGGACTTGTGCGTCGCATCGTATTGCAAGGCGATGCTCTGCCGAAGGACTTCGGGCTGCAGTCGCCCACGTTTTCGCTGGAATACGGAATGGTGCACATCACGGGCGAAGATCACTTGCTCCCGTTGCGTTCTGTTCTCCAGGTCCGCCAGGGCAGGCAAGTGGTGCGCAACGAAACTACGTTCCGCGATTACCGCAAGTTTGACGCCACTTCGCAGATCAAGTTTCAGTGAGCCCTGCGAAGCCGATAAGGGGATTCCTGCTCCGGCGCTTTTGTCTTCGCTTCACGCACTGGCTGCGCTGGCCCCGCCATTTTACAGTTGCCATCCGTCTCGAGGAAGTGTATGGGAGGGTCGCTTCCGATTCGCTGTAAATTCCCTTGTACGCCACCCCTTTGGCCCCGGTGGGCCAAGGCGCCCCGGTCGGCGGCGTTTGTGTTCTGACGAACAAGAACCGTTACCTTGTGCCCATCGGCTATGAATCGAATTGCCGCCGAACTCCGAGGGCCATTTCAGCGGTTGTTCCGCCAAGAACTCGGCCGGCACCACCCGGACGCGTTCACATTGGACTGGAGTCCGTTCCCCAACCTGGGTGCAGTTGCACTCCCGAAAGAGTCGTTCTCCAGGAAGCCTTCAGTGGTCACCTCTACGCCTCCGGCGCACGCGGTTTTTCAGGCGCGACGTGGAAAATATTGCGCAGGCCTCTCTTCAGATGGAATTTGCGGGCCGCCCAGCAGCCGTATCCTGTTTGTCGGCCCCGGAGGGATGCGCCAAAGATTGCGTATCGTCCGACGCTCACGGGCGCGTCAAAGGCTCGCAATAGGGCGAGGGCCCGCAGCCTCTGATGACCTGTCGGGCCACCTGGTTAGCGGGCTGGAATGATTTTCCGCGGACCTCCTTTCTCGCCTTTTCCGGGCATCCTGGCTGCAAACACTATAAGTCGTGTAGAATGAGTGATGCGCTGTAGTGGAGTCCTGCTTCACACGCGCGAGGTCACAGGTTCGAGTCCTGTCGCGCCCGCCATTTCTTAAGTATTTGTAACGCCCGTCAGCGGTGGTTCAGATTGGTCTTGCCGGGCGGGCAATTCTGCCAAGGCCAATTCTGCCCGCCGCATTTTCTGCCCGCTCGTTGCCACCTAATCGGCCATGAGGCCCCCCTTCGAGGCAACAGAAACAGCACGGCCTGCCAGCGTCAACTGGGGCAAAGTTCTGCGAATTTTTTCTTTTTGGATTTTTCTTGCAATTCTTTGATGTTTTGATAAACTAGTTCAGTCCGGGCTAAAAAGGACATTGGCAGAGTCTGGTTTGTGGTGAAAAGTACCGAATTATGGCTTAACTCATAAGCATACGTTCGACTTCTCACAGAAAGGAAGAGTTGGTCATCATGAGTCACGCAGATAGCGGAACACCCCCGAACGCGGCGCCTGAAGGAGCGGCGGCCGACGCGCAAGCCCCGCCTTCCGATTTGGTCCTCAGTGCCCTGCAACAGGCCGTGGGCGTGGCCGTCAACCTGGAGCAGGATCACAAGAAAGCCGAGGCAATCGGGAACAATCTAATCAATTTTCTGAAATCCCTGATTCCGGATCCCCCGGACACTCCCGGGGACGACAAATGCAAGAACGCCGATCCCGTGATTGCGCCCTTCTGCGCGCAACGAAGGCTGAGCGAGGCCACGGCGGAGAACGTATTTACTGGGGCGGAAGGGGCGGCGGGCAGCGATCTGCACACGGCGGTCAGCGCCTGGAGATTGGGCTTGAGCCAGTACGATTTCGAAACCGTCACAGCCAACTCGCAGTTGCAAGTATCGGTGCAGGCCGCGCTGGACAATTACAACCAGAAGGTGAACCCCGACTCGCAGAGCAGGAACTTGTACCTCTACTATCAAATGGTAGCCGCCGTGGATACGGCTCTCATCGCCTTTCAGGGCGCGCAGGCATCGGCGGGCGCCGGTTTGGCGGCCGCC
>DATNMW010000353.1:0-58416 GCA_035602155.1 Bryobacteraceae bacterium
GAAGCTCGCCCGACTATAACCGCCTCATCGATGCGCTTCGACCGGCCGATACGCCCGAACCTTGATCTGCCGCGCGCGCTGGCGCGTCAGGAAGATGTCAAAGGCCGACTGCATGCCCATCAGAGTGTCGAGCTTAGGGCCAAAGGCCTTTTCGATACGCAGCGCCATATCGCCGGTCAGGTTTGCTTGTCCGTTAAGAAGGCCGGAAAGGGCCTGGCGCGACACGCCTAGGACCTTGGCGGCGGCGGTCACCGTCAGGCCGTACCCCTGAATGATTTCGGTGCGTATGACTTCGCCGGGGTGCGGCGGGTTAAACATCGGCATGGTTTCTCTCCTTAGTGGTAATCCTCAAGGTTCACGTCGACAATTTCGTTTTCCTCAACGCGGAAGGTCAGCCGCCAGTTACGCGTCACGTGCAGACTCCACGTGCCCTTGCGGCCGCCCGTCAGGACGTGAACCTTCCATAGCGGCCACGCTTTCAGCTCCTCAAGGTCCTTTATCCGGTCCAGGACGGCGAAAATGGTGCGCAGCTTTGTGAGGGCATCCGCCGGAAGTCCCTTCACTATCCCTTCCTGATAAAACTGTTTGAGCGCCTTATGGGTGAAGCGCCGCACCTTCATACTTCCATCGTAAGCTGTCGCCTGACACTTGTCAACGATGCTCGTGGCTGGCCGCTGGAAAGTATCGTTTTATTCTTTTGCTTGCCTGTTCATTTTCCGTTCATAATGAAAGGCACGCCGTATGGCCTAGAACTGAGCGATTGTACGGCCCAGGAGCAAGTTTGCGGGCTGGGCCGTGCCGATCGTCTTCAGAACGGTGCTGGCTCCCGGTGCTACTCGCATTTTGACGACTTCCGAAATATGAGCCAGTAGCTATGCTGCCTGCGAGTGTGGTCCGCGTTTTTCCATTTCGGGTCGATAATCGGACCGTTCCGAATCTTGACGATACAGTCGCACGCCCGGAAGCCGGCCTTTCGGGCAGCGTCGATGAAGTCCACATGCGCCCAATTATAACGGTGATGATGAACGTAGTCGGTAATCTTGCAGAAGAGAATCCCCTCCGGCCTTAGGACGCGGTGCGCCTCGCGTACGAACGGCGGGTAAGTGTGAGTGAAAGTGTACTGGTTCTCTTTCGACGAGCGCAGCACCAGGCCGAATCGGACGTTAAAATCCTTCTCGTTATCCTTTCCCTGATTAGGAATGTGCGGCGGGTCGTACACTACCACATCCAAAGACTCGTTTCGGAAGGGCATGGCCATGTTGTCGGCGACCACATCCGGGTGGTGAAGAATCTCGATATCCAGGCCCAAAACCGGCCTTTTGCTGCCCCGCCAGAACCTGCCACCATTGATTGTGGAATCCAGAATCCGTTTCGGAGGTTGGCGCGGATAGAACGCCAGCATGCTTTCCAGGAGATCTGAGTCCTCGCCATCCCACACGGACCCCAATGGGCTGTAGCCAGCTTTGGCGCTTTGTTTGGCCATGAAAGGCAACTCGATTCGGTTCATTGTATCGGTGATTCGCGAGCGGGTCCTGGAGGACCAGCGCAGGCCTGGAGGCCCGCCCCACAATGTGCTATCAATTTGATTCGTGCCCCGACTCGCGATTCCCCTCCTGATCGCCGCCACGCTCTCCCCCGCCGCCGCGCTGGACCTGACCAATGCGACCGTCGTATCGCCGCCCGCCCTCTCCGCGCCCGAGGCCAAAGCCATCGCGCTGCTGATCGAAGAAATCGAAAAGCGTTCCGGCATCCGATGGGAAACCGCAGCCTCTCCGCTCACCGTCGGGATCGCACACGCAGCCGGCCCGCCCGAGGGATACACCATTCGAACAACGGCGCACACCGTAACCATCGCCGGCAACGACGCGCGCGGCGTCTTGTTCGGTATCGGCCGCCTTCTGCGCGAATTGCGTATCGCCCGCGGCTCCATCCAACTCCCCGACGGGTTCGCGGAAGTCGGCGCGCCCCGCTACGCTTTGCGCGGGCACCAACTCGGCTATCGCCCGAAATCGAATACCTACGATGCTTGGTCCGTCCCCGTCTTTGAGCAGTACATCCGCGATCTCGCGGTCTTCGGCAGCAACGCCGTCGAACTGATTCCGCCCCGCTCGGACGATGCCGCCGATAGCCCGCACTTCCCATTGCCGCCCATGCGCATGATGGTCGAGCTTTCGCGCCTGCTGGCAGCTTACGATCTGGACGTCTGGATCTGGTATCCCGCAATGGACCGCGACTACACCGACCCGGCCACTGTGGAATCCGCCCTCCATGAATGGGGAGAAGTGTTCCGCCAAATGCCGCGCATCGACGCCGTGTTCGTGCCCGGCGGCGATCCCGGACACACCGCTCCCCAGCCCCTGATGGCCCTGCTCGCGAAGGAAACCGAAGTGCTGCATCGCTACCATCCGCACGCACAGATGTGGGTGTCGCCGCAAAGCTTCAACCAGGCATGGCTCGACGACTTCCTCGCCATCCTGCGCAACCAGCAGCCTGCCTGGCTCACGGGCGTCGTCTTCGGGCCGCAGAGCCGCATTTCGCTGCGCGCTCTCCGCGCCGCCGTGCCCGCGCGCTATCCAATCCGCCACTATCCCGACATCACTCATAACATCCAATGCCAGTTTCCGGTCCCGGATTGGGACCCCGCCTGGGCGCTCACCGAAGGCCGCGAAAGCATCAATCCTCGGCCTGTCGAAGAGGCGCGCATCTTTCGCCTCTTCCAGCCGCCCACCATCGGGTTCATCAGTTACTCGGAAGGTTCCAACGACGATGTGAACAAGTTCGTGTGGAGCGCGCTGGGCTGGAATCCGGACCAGGGCGTAGCCGAAATCCTGCGCCAGTACAGCCGCTACTTTATTGGCGATGCATTCAGCGAAAGCTTCGCGCAGGGCCTCCTAGCGCTGGAGCGCAACTGGCACGGTCCGCTTGCTGCCAACACCGGCGTGGATTCCACGCTCGCACAATTCCAGGCCATGGAGCATGCCGCGCCGCCTCCGGTTCTGCGAAACTGGCGATTCCAACAGGCGCTCTACCGCGCGTATTACGACGCCTACACGCGCAAGCGGCTGCTCAATGAAACAATGTTAGAAGACGAAGCCATGCGGAAACTGCGTGAGACACGCGACACCGGCGCGGCGGCCGCTATCCTGGACCGGGCCGTGCAACTGCCAGTCGCGCCTGAATGGCGCGCGCGGATTTTCGAATTGGCGGAAGCGTTGTTTCAAAGCATCGGCATGCAACTGAGCGTGCCGCGATACAAGGCCATCGGCGTGGACCGCGGCGCCAGCCTCGATACTCTGGACGTGCCGCTGAACAATCGCTTGTGGCTGGAGCGCCGCTTCGCCGAGACGCGCACGGACCCCACGGAAATCGAGAGCATCCTGAACTGGACCGATCCCGGCCCCGGCGGCTTCTACGACGATCTGGGCGACCCAACGCGCCAGCCGCATCTGGTGCGCGGCGGCGTCAGCCTGGAATATCATCCGCAGTGGCCCAGGTCGTGGTGGACTTATGCGGAATCGTTTTACGACGAGCCTTTGCAGATGCGCTACACAGGTCTCGATCCCACGGCACAGTATCGCATCCGCGTGGTGTACGCCGGCGACAGTCCAGGCCGCAAGATCCGGCTAATGGCCGGTGCTTTGGAAGTCCACCCGCTCATGCTCAAGCCCCAACCGGTCCGCCCCATCGAATTCGACATCCCGCGCGCCGCCACCGCGCAGGGCGAATTGAATCTTTCGTGGTATCGTGAAGCGGGCTTGGGCGGCAACGGCCGCGGCTGCGAAGTGGCCGAAATCTGGTTGATCAAGAAATGAATACACCTTGGGAAAATCCCGTCAAGAAGCGCCTGCGCGATGGCCTGCCGGTCGTCGCGGCCACCATTACCGTTGCAAACCCGGACCTCGCCGCGCACGCCGCCACGCTGGGTTTCGATTTTCTGTGGGTCGAGATGGAACACTCGCCCATCACCCTGGAAACGCTGCGGAACATCGTGCTGGCCACCCGCGGCCTGCCCGCGCTCACGTTTGCGCGCGTGCCCGTGAACGAGATCTGGACTGCCAAGCGGGTGCTCGATGCGGGCGTCAGCGGCGTGATGTTTCCGTTCACCAGCACGCCCGAACTGGCCGCCCAGGCCGCCGCCGCCTGCCGTTATCCGCCTGCCGGACGGCGCGGCTCGGGCGCGGTTCTGGCGCGCACCACCTGGCCCGGAGGTGAAGCCGGCTATCAGGATTCCGCCGACGCGAATGTGATGACGATCATCATCATCGAAGAGGAGCGCGCCGTGGACCGCATCGACGAAATTGCCGCCACGCCGGGAGTGGACGTTCTTTTCATCGGCACCAGCGATCTTTCGTTTTCGCTCGGGCTGAGGGGCAACCAGGACGATCCCAAGCTGCACTCGGCCATCGCTCGCGTCGTGGAAGCGGGAAAGCGCCACGGCAAGTTTTTGGGACGCCCCGCGGCCACGCCGGAGATTGCCAAACGTTATATGGAGCAGGGTTTCCTGCTGTTTCAAGGACCCACCGATCTGGGCCTCATGGCCGCGGGCGGACGCCGCTATCTGGAAGCGCTCGGAAGAAATGGAGGAGCGCCACAGCCGCGCGCCTTATACTGATGCCGGCCTGCCGTCCCATCGCCGTCTTCGCACTTGCGGCTCTGTTGCTGGCCCAAAGCTGGAGCGCGCGTCCGCCCCGCGTGGTCTCTCGATCCGAACCGGAGTACAGCGAAGAAGCCCGCCGCGCGAGTGTGAACACAACTATCGTCGTGAGCCTGGTGGTAAACGAAAATGGCGTGCCGCAGGATATCAAAGTCGTCCAAGGCGCCGGCTTCGGCCTCGATGAGATGGCCATCCGCGCGATCGAAACCTGGCGTTTCGAGCCTGGCACAAAGGAGGGCAAACCCTTCGCGGCGGCCGTTCATGTCGAGGTCGGCTTTAGGCAGCTCGACGGGACCCGCGCAGGCCAGACCGCGCGGCTCAACTTCAATCTCCCGCCGGACGTCGAACGGCCCGAGCTGATCAAAGGCAAAATCCCATCGAACCCGGACCCGCCCGGGCACGCGACTCTGCGCATTCGGTTCACCGTCGGCTCCGACGGCCGGCCCAAGAACTTTCAAACTTTCGATACCGATAACCTTGAGTGGACCGATCGCGCGGTACACGAAATGGCCGGCTGGCGCTTCCGCCCCGCCACGCGCGCAAGCCAGCCGGAAGAGGTCAATGGCATTTTCGAATTGACGGTCAGCCAGCCCCACGCTCCGAATGCCCCGGAGAATCATCCGTCCCTCCGGCGTGGTCTGGCTCCTATCTCGCCGCCGGTGCCGCAGGACTCGTCGCTGCCCTCGCCAAAGCCGATTTCGCCGCCAGACCGCGCCACATTCGATGCCTATCCGCGCCATCTGACCTGCCGATGGGGAGCCAGTCCCGGCGCCGTGTCGTACTTACTGGAGTGGGACTACATGGCGGGGGATGCCTGGCACGCCGAGTCCCAAGGCATTCCAGGCACCGCCCACGAAGTCACTGCCACGGAAACAACCTTCGACTTTGTCGGAGCCCAGCCCGGCCGCTGGCGCGTTTGGCCGGTGAACGGCAACGGCCAGCGAGGCAATCCGAGTGAGTGGCGTACATTCCGCTTCCTGCGCTGAGTCGATCATAGGTATCAAGGAGCCGCTTGGCCGACAGCGGCCTTCGCACTGGGCGGCAACTTATCCGCATTGGCCAGCATCAGGCTGACCTGCCAAAGTTGCGTTTCGTTCAGCGATCCCTTATAACCCGGCATGCCAGTCAGTCGAATGCCGTTGGCGGCCTTCCAGTAAGTCTCGCCGGCCGGATCGTCGGTCACCCCGTGTCCTGTCCATAGTTGCGGCGGATGCGGGAACATGCCCTTGGCGATGGCCGTTTCGGGCTGGCCGCTCAGACCGTGGCAAACGGCGCACTGTTCCCGATAGATCCGTGCGCCCGCCAGCAGGTTTGGTTCGTCCGCCGGAATTGGCGCTTGCGACGGCGCTTCTTTCGATATCCGCGCATGCAGCGCCATGCCCGCCAGGAGCCGCTCCATCGGCATGGCGGGAGCGGACGCCGCCACCGACGCCAGCCCCAGCCCAAAATAGGCGAGCACGCCCAACAGCACAACGGCCAGTCCGAGAACAAAACCCAGCATTAGTTTCTTCATTACGCGATCCCCATCTTCTTCTGCATTTGTTCGAGAGTAACTCCCTTGGTTTCGGGAAACCAGAACCACACCACAAAGAATTGGAGCGCCATCATGGCGGCGAAGAATACAAACGGCGCAGAGTGGGAAGCCTCCGCCACGCGCGGGAAATTCCAGGAAATTACCGCATTCATGAACCAATGCGTCAGGCTGCCGAGGCTTTGGCCCTTGGCGCGCACGCGGTTGGGGAAGACTTCGCTCAGGTAGACCCAGATCACTGCGCCCTGCGAAAATGCGAACGAGGCAATGAAGCCCACCAGCAGCCAGACCAGCAGATCTTCGTGCCGGTGCATGGCAAAGACAATCGCCACGCCCCCCAGCGACGCCGCCAACCCCACCGATCCGATCAGCAGCAAGGTCTTGCGGCCGATGCGGTCGATTACGGACATGGCCAGCATGGTGAATAGCAGGTTGGTGGCGCCGATGGCTACCGCCTGCCGGTCGCCGGAGATCTTGCTGAAGCCGGCGCGCATGAATATGTCGTTCAGGTAGTAAAGCACCGCGTTGATTCCGGAAAGCTGGTTGAACATGGCGATGGTTATGGCCAGAAAGATCGGAAAGCGGTACTTGCGGCTGAACAGCTTCTCGTCGCCGTGGCCGTGCTCGGCGTCAATGGATGTGACGATGTCCTGCAACTCTTCTTCGTAACTCACCTCACCGGTGAGGCGGAGAACCTCTCTGGCCTCGGCCACGCGCCGTTTCTTCACCAGCCAGCGCGGGCTGCGCGGAATGCTGAAGAGCATCGACAGGAATAGCGCGGCGGGGACACCCGACACGCCCAGCTTCCAGCGCCATTCGGCGGCGCCGAACCCGGCGAGGCCGATCGTGTAGTTGGAAAAGTACGCCAGCAGAATTCCGAAGACCACATTGAACTGGAACAGGCCCACCAGGCGGCCGCGCCATTTCGCCGGCGCAATCTCGGCAATGTACATGGGTCCCAAGACGGAGGAGCCGCCGATGCCCAGGCCGCCGATGAAGCGGAAGAAGATCAGTGAATACCAGTCCCAGGCGAATGCGCATCCCAGGGCGGAGATCAGATACAAGACCGCCATCCCGCGCAGGCTGTCGCGCCGCCCGACCCGGTCGCCTGGGATGCCGGCGAACATGGCGCCGAAAATCGTTCCCACCAAGGCCGCGGCTACCGTCCGTCCCAGGGAGTCGGGTGTGAGGTGGTAGGTTTCCGTCAGGGCGTGGGTGGCGCCCGCGATCACTGCGGTGTCGAATCCAAACAGCAGGCCGCCCAGAGCCGCCACGATGGAGCCTTTCACCAGGTAGGCATTCAGTGTCATGGCAAGGCCCGACTGTATCACAGATTGGCTGACGTGGCGGTCACCATTCGTTGGCGCCGTTCACCGGAACCAAAGTAAAGAGCTGCACACAAGGAAAGGAAAAGCACATCACCCGCATCTCGTACGTACGGGATAGATGGATACGTAAGTGTAATATGATACTTCCGTGGAGGATCGGTATGCGTGTTACGGCTTCGAAGTTGCGAGAGAATATTTACCGGATCCTGGACGAGGCCATCGAGACTGGCGTGCCGGTGGAGATTATCCGAAAAGGGGTGGTGCTGCGCATCGTGCTGGAGAAGCCGCCCAGCAAGCTGGCCCGGCTGAAGAAGCGGGACATATTCGTGGGAGACCCGGACGATATCATCGGCATGGATTGGTCCAGCGAATGGTCGGAACTGAAGTGATCTACCTGGATACGCATGTTCTTGTGTTCCTCTCAGCCGGCGGCGTGAACAGACTCGGCGCGGCAGCCCGCAAGGCCATTGATGGGCATGACTTGTTCGGACGGCTGAAGCCCACTGCGTCGAAGCTGATGGCCCTGCTGGCCGGCGACATCGGCTTGCGCGTTTGCGACTTGCCATTCCGTACTATCGTAGACTATGCCCGGGCCGAGAGATGGGCGTGCGATCCTTTCGACCGGCTGATCGTGGCGAACGCCAAGGCGGCCGGCGCTCCGCTGATTACCAGAGACGAGCGGATTCACGAAAATTACGCCCGCGCTTTGTGGTGAAATACCCAAGGGAAACCGCTTATGCATCGACGCAATTTTCTGGAGGCCGCCGCCATCGCCTTGGCGGCCGCGGGACAGCCGATCGACGGTCAGGAAGACGGGCGAAATCGCCTGCCCCCCCACACCTTGAAACTGGGTACGCAGAACGATTCGTCCGACCAGGCGCTGGGCGTCTTAGCGGCGCTGGGCGTGAATCATGTCTGCAGCACTTTACCTTCGGCGCACATGGATGCGAACTGGTCCGTCGAAGGGCTTACGCGCCTGCGCGAGCGTGTCGAGTCATTCGGAATTCGCCTTGAGATGGTCCCGCTCCCGCTCAGTTCCAGTTACATCGCGCGCTCGGAAAACCCCGGCATCATGCTGGGCAAAAGCCCTGAGCGGGACCGCGAAATCGACACCATCCGCCAGATGATCCGGAATACCGCGCGCGCCGGCATCCCCGCGCTGAAATACAATCTGACCATCCTGGGCGTAGTGCGGTCGGAGCCTACGCGCGGCCGCGGTGGTGCGCATTACAGCACGTTCGTCTACGAGAAAGCCGCGCAGAATCCGCCACTCACCGAGGCTGGTCCGGTTGCGGCGGACGTCGCCTGGGAGCGCATCTCGTATTTCCTGCAGCGCGTGATTCCCGTGGCGGAAGAGTACAAAGTCAGGATGGCTTGCCACCCTCACGATCCCGGTATGCCGCCGGGTAAGGGCTTTCGCGGCGTGGATCGCGTACTCGGCAGCGTAAGTGGTCTCAAGCGCTTCATCGAGATCGCGCCCAGCCCGTATCATGGCTTGAACTTCTGCCAGGGCACCATCTCCGAGATGCTGGCCAAGCCGGCGAATGAGATATTCGATGTCATCCGCTACTTCGGCACGCGGGGCAAGATCTTCAACGTGCACTTCCGCAATATCAAAGGCGGCTTCCTGAACTTTCAGGAAGCCTTTCCGGACGATGGCGACGTGAACATGATTCGCGCCATGCGGGTCTACAAGGAAGTGGGTTACGACGGCATGCTGATGCCGGACCACGTGCCCGTCATCGACGGCGACGCGGGAGGAAAGCAGGCCTTCGCGTATGCGTACGGTTATATCCAGGCCTTGATTCAGATGGTCAACCAGGAAAGCGCCTGACGGGCCATCTACTCCCCGCGGATGGCGGCCAACGGATCGATTCGCGCCGCGCGCCGCGCCGGTACAAACGTCGCCCCGGCGGCCACCAGCGTCAGCATAAGAATCGCGCCCGCCAGCGTCAGCGAGTCCATGGCGTTCACGCCGAACAAGAGCGAGCGCAACGCGCGATCGGCCATCCAGGTCAACAGGAGCCCGGCTGCCGCGCCGATCGCCAGCAGGCGAGCCACACCGGCCATCAGTTGCCCCACGATCTGGCGCGGCTCCGCGCCCAGCGTCATGCGCACGCCAATCTCCCGCGTGCGCGCCGCCACCACCAGCGTCACCAGGCTGTATAAACCAACGGACGCCAGCAGCATGCCTGCCAGCGCAAACATAGTCACCACGCGGCTCTTCAGGCGCGGCTCGTCCAACGATTCGTTCATCACTTCCGGCACGGTCTTGACTCCGAAAACCGCGCGCGCAGGATCGATCTGGCGGGCGATCGGCCGGATGGCCTGCGCCAGCGCCGTGGGACTTCCGAGTGCCCGCACCACGTATTCCGGATCGGGCCAGCCGCCCGGTGAGAGGCAAACGTAGAGATAAGGCCCCGGCGCTACGTTCACAGCATCTTCGCGCAAGTCGCCGGCGACGCCAACGATTTCGATGGGCTGCGCGCCGGGTGTGACCAGATTTGCAAGGAATTGGATGTGTTGCCCCACCAGGTTGCGTCCCTTGGCAAACAACTCCACGAAGCGCCGGTTCACCAGGGCCTTGGGCGGCGGCGCGGCGAGCGTACGCAGGTCTGGGCAATCCGTCCCGGCCAGGATCGGCGCGCCCATGGCTTTCAGATACCCCCTGCTGATACTGCGCTCGCCGGTAGTGATCTTGCCGGTTTCCTCGGTGCGCGCCGTCTCCACCAGCGCGATCTGATAACGGAGCGTGGCGCCGGAGGCCGGCAGAAAGTTGGCGAACCCGGCGGCCTCCACGCCGGACGTGCGATCAAGCTGGTCCAGGAGCGCCTCCTGTATCTGCCCGATGCGGGTGCGGTCTTCGTCCCACGCCGCACCGATGTGAAACGTGATTGTTCGGCTGGGGTCGAAACCCAAGTCCACGTGCGCAAGATTGTAAAAGCTGCGCAACATCAAGCCGGCGCTGGCGAGGAGCAGCACGGTCAGCGCCACCTGCCCGGTGACCAACCCGCGCTGCAACTGGTGACGACCGCCCGAGTTGCCGCGCCCAGCCTGCGCCAGGATGGCGGATAGATTTACGCGCGTGGCCTGTAGCGCCGGCAACAAGCCGCACAATATGGCCGCTCCAACACCCGCCAGCGCCGCGAAGGTCAGTGCGCGCCAGCCCAATTGAAATCCGCCGGGCGCCGGCAACGTGGTGAATACCTTCCCTGCTGCCTCGACCAGCCAGGCCGCCACCGCGCAACCCAGGGCGACTCCCAAGCCGGCCATTAGCAGGATCTCGCGCATCAAGGCGCCCAGGATCTGCGTCCGCGTCGCGCCAATGGAGCTGCGGATAGCCATCTCGCGCTCGCGCTGCTGGAGTTGCGTCAGCGTCAACCCCGCGATGTTGGCTACCGCGATCAGCAGCAGCATGGCGACCGCGCCAAAAATAAATAACAGGGTCTTGCGGTATTCCCCGACGCGCGCTTCCTTCAGGCTGCGCACCATGGCCGACCAACCCTTATCCGTTTGCGGAAACTGTTCGCCCAGTTGGCGCTGGACCCGCGCCAGGTCGTCGTGCGCCTGGGCGATGCTGACGCCGGCTTTCATGCGCCCTACACCGGCATAGAATCGGGCTTCGCGGATGCGCATCAGGAACGCCGGAGTTTGCGCTGGAATCCATACGTCGACGTTGGCGGTCTGGAAGTCCTTGGGCATGACTCCCACGATGGTGTAACCCTTCCCTCCAAGGATCAGCCGCCGCCCGACCGCGCCGGGCGACTGACTGTAGCGCCGGGTCCAGAGAGCGTAACCGATCACCGCCGCCGTCGGTCCGCCGGCCAGATCTTCTTCGGGCGTGAAGGTGCGGCCGTAAGCAGGCTTGGTTCCGAAGACACGGAAGTAGCCCGGTGAAACGCGCCGTCCCGCCAGCCGCTCGGGCTCGTTGCCGCTGGTGTCGGTCACGTTTTCGGTGTAGCTGGCGACGATACCATCGAAGGTGTGGTTCATGCGGTTCCAGTCTGCGAGCCGCGCGGGTGCGATCAGGCTTTCCGGCTCACTCTTGGAAGGGCTGGCTTCGAGCACCGTTACCAGGCGCTCGGAGTCGGGAAATGGAAGGGGTTTCAAAAGGACGGTGTCCACCACCGAAAAGACCGCCGTGTTGGCGCCGATGCCAAGCGCCAGAATGACCACTACGGCTACCGCGAATCCCTTGCGGCGAATGAGCGAACGCAGTGCCAGCTTCCAGTTTTTCATGTACTTGAGACGCGGCAGTGGGATGTCGGTTAGGTGGCGCGCCGGGGCTACGGCCCGGGGGCCTCGACACTCGTTGTCAAATATGACAACATGGACATTGACGATGCATCCGGAACGGGAGGCCCGGAAAACACGGCCCATCTCATGGATCAAAGGAGCACTGAAGGACCTCGAGAAATTCCCGGAGGACGCCAAATCGATCTGTCTTGCGGCCCTGAGTATCGCCGCAGAGGGAGCAAAGCCGACGTTGCGAAGCTCATGCACGGCATGGGGTCGGGCGTGTTCGAGATCGCGCTGCCATTTCGGGGTGATGCGTTCCGAGTGGTCTACGCGGTGCAGTTAGGGGACGAAATCTGGGCCGTGCATGCGTTTCAGAGGAAATCGACCCAAGGGATCAAGACCCCCAAACACGAACTCGATCTACGCGGAAGCGGAAATGTCTTCCGCGATCTGGGACACAAGAACGCGGATTGCGAGCAGCTCAAGGCGATCCTCGCGGCCGATATTATCAAGGCGCTGGACCGGGACGGTCTGAGCGTGCGGGCCGCGCATGCGCGCACGGGCATTGCGGCGGCAGACTTCTCGCGCATCCGCAACGCGGACCTGGGGCGGTTCACCATCGATCGCTTGATATCGATCCTGAACCGGCTTGGGTCGCGCGTGGAGGTACAGGTCACGGTGCGGCGCGCTACAGGGGCGGGACGGGCTGCCACGGCTTAAGGCGGCCCGGAGTCCGGGAAATCCTCTTCGCGGAACTCGGGCGTGCCCTGTTGCGCTCCCCCGGTGCGCAACTGCACGCGGCGGATCTTGCCCGAAATGGTTTTCGGCAAGTCCGCGAATTCCAGGCGGCGAATGCGTTTATACGGGGCCACGTTCCGGCGCACGAATTGAAAGATGCTGCGCGCCAGATCCGCCCCCGCGACGTGGCCAGGCGCCAACAGCACAAACGCTTTCGGGACGGTGTGCCGCACCGGATCGGGACATGCTACTACAGCCGCCTCGGCTACGGCGGCGTGCCGTACCAACACACTCTCAAGTTCGAAGGGGCTGATGCGATAGTCCGACGACTTGAATACGTCGTCCACACGCCCGATATAAGTGATGTAACCGTCTTCGTCGCGGGACGCAAGGTCGCCGGTGTGATAGTACCTATCTTGCGTCCCGGCAGGCTGAGCGGCTGCCTCACCGTAGCCGAGCATCAGCCCCACAGGCGGCGGGGAAAGGTCCAGGCAGATCTCGCCTTCCGATGCGGCCCGTCCCTCGGCGTCCAGCAGTTCGATCCGATAGCCGGGAAGCGGACGACCCATCGAGCCCGGCTTTACCGCCTGCCCGGGCGGGTTACCGCAGACCGCGGTGGTCTCGGTCTGGCCGAAGCCATCGCGAATCGTAATGTCCCAGGCAGCCTGTACGCGATCGATGACTTCAGGATTCAACGGTTCGCCCGCCGAAACGGCTTCGCGCAGGTGCACCCGGTATTCGCCCAGCTTTTCCTGCACCAGCATGCGCCAAACCGTGGGCGGTGCGCACAACGTGGTAATGGGCATGCGCGCCAGCATACCGAGCACGGCCTTGGCGTTGAAGCGGGAATAATTGTAAGTGAACACGGTTGCCGCCGCATTCCAGGGCGCGAACCAGCAGCTCCAGGCATGTTTCGCCCAGCCTGGAGAGCTGATGTTCCAATGCACGTCGCCCGGCCGGATCCCGATCCAATACATAGTGGACAAGTGTCCTACCGGATAGCTCTGGTGCGAATGGTGTACCAGCTTCGGTTTGGCGGTGGTCCCCGAGGTGAAGTAGAGCAGCAACGGATCGGAGGCGTGCGTGACTCCTTCCGGGGTGAATGCGCCGTTGTGGCGAGACGCGTCTTCGAGCGAGTGCCAGCCCGCGGCGCGTCCGCCGGCGCAGATGCGCGTATATTTACCGGACAGTGTCGCAAACTTGTCGGTATGCGCGGCCCCCGCGACTACGTGCCGCACCGCACCGCGATCATAGCGATCTTGCAGATCTTCGGAAGCGAGCAAAGTGGCGGCGGGAATCACCACTGCGCCGAGCTTGCATGCCGCAAGCAGCATGTCCCACAGCGGCACTGCGTTGCCCAGCATCAGCAGAATCCGGTCGCCGCGGCGCACGCCCAGTTCCTGCAAGAATTGAGCAACCCGATTGGAACGCTCCGACATTTCGGAAAAGCTAATTTTGAGTTCGGCGCCGGATTCATCCACCACCCACAACGCGGGCTGTGTGTTGCCCGCGGCCATTACATCGAAGTAGTCCAGCGCCCAGTTGAACTCAAGAAGTTGCGGCCATTCGAAGTGCCGGTAAGCGAACTCGTAGCCGGTGCGATGACGGAGCAGGAAATCGCGAGCTTCTAGGAATTCCGCGGCGGCGTTCATCGGGTTTGCGGCTTGCCTCTCTACTGTATCCGATATCGCCCGTATGGGAGCTTATCGGCGACAGTCAGATCTGCGCCACAGCCCCGCCGGCGAATTCGCTACCATGGATCGTGATGCAGAAATGGCCCGACGTCTTGCGCCTCGCTAAAGAAGGCAATCCTCCACCGGATCGAAAGGTTATCAAGACCGAAGCGGAGTGGCGCCAGCAACTCAGCCCGGAGGAATATCATGTAACCCGCCAAGCAGGGACCGAGCGCCCGTTCAGCTCGCAGATGTGCAGTCTCTTCGAGCCGGGCATCTATTCCTGCCTCTGCTGCGAAACCGTGCTCTTCGATGCCTCGGATAAATTCGAGTCCGGAACGGGTTGGCCGTCGTTTACCCAGCCAGTGGCGCCCAGTGCCATCGCGTATCGCTTTGACGGACCCGCCTTCCTGAAACGGGTTGAAACCATCTGCAACACGTGCGACGCGCACCTCGGCCACGTATTCCCCGACGGTCCCCCGCCCAGCGGCCTGCGCTACTGCATGAACGCCGTTGCCCTCAAGAAGGTTGTTAGCGGTCGTGTGAAACCTTAGAAATTTGGACGTTTTGCCGGCCTGCGATTCTTGCGGGAGTTGCGTCACGGCGCGGTGCTAACCGGCCCCATAACCATTGGCATCCAGTTCTGCCTGCCCCCGCTGAAGAACGTCCCTGGACCAGTCCATAAAGGCGTCCAAAAAGGAACGGCCGGCCGCATCGGTGCTGATATGCCGGGCGACTTCTTCATAACCAGCTTGCATGCGCGGCACGTTGCGCGCCAGCAGCATCAGAATACATTGCCGCTCCCGTTCCACTTTCGCCTTGGCCAGCATCCGGAGATCGAGGGCAGTCACATGGATGAAGGAATACTGCGCATGGAACACCGCCGTCATCGGCCGCGTCTGATCTTTGCGGATAGGGCTGTCAAAGCGCTCAGATGGATCGTTTGCGATCAGCCGCTCTGCCGTCTCGATGGAAACCCCCAGCGCGCGCAGCTTCTGATGCGCCATTTCGTGGATTAGCGCCTGCGCGAATCCCAGCGCATTATCCACAGTCGCGTGGACACTGCCGAAATCCTCCTCGTAAGAATGGCTGGACGACCCCAACGCCCATTCGCCCTGACGGGCCTGCGCGGGGTCCGTGTAAGGGTAAACCGTGTCCACCAGGCGTCCGAACTGCGCATACCCTTCGGGCCACCGCGCCAAGAAAGCCGCCCCGATGGCAAGATTAGGATGATCGAGTTCTGCGGGTAAAATCCTGTCCGTCATCAGGCCTAGCTCCGGCGCTTGCCGGACCGCAACCATGCCGTCGCAAAATGTCGCGGCTCCATCCATCGGCGGCCGCCGGTATGGCAGAGGCCGCAATGGCGAACCGCCATGCTCGGCCAGCCGCAGCGTCATGTCTGTGTCGTAGCCGTCTTTCTGCGGCGCGGCCATGCGGCGCCAGTCCACGCTCCCCAGAATCTCGTCGAATTCCGTCACGCTACCCCGATTTGAACCATGCGCGGCTGCGGCACCGGTGCGGCATACGGAAAACTCAGGCCTGCGGCGCTGCCTTCCACTTCCGAGGTTCCGGCGCGCCAAATCGTTCGCGCGCGAGAGGTGTATCCCGTCTCCAGACACATCTTGAACAGCGGTGTCTTAACCTCCGTAACGCCATGGAGTTCAGACCACGAAATAGCCCAGGAAAAGCATTCTCGCAGCCAGCCGGCCTC
Organism: Bryobacteraceae bacterium; assembly: GCA_035602155.1. GTDB lineage: Bacteria > Acidobacteriota > Terriglobia > Bryobacterales > Bryobacteraceae > Bog-159. The sequence goes on from DATNMW010000353.1 coordinate 15,875, forward strand.
GGCCGCATAACCCTCCGCGGCCGCCAGTTCCAGCCATTTCCTGGCCGCCTCCAGGGCCGACGGGCAATCCAGGCGGCAGGGCGCGACGGGCAACGCGGAGATTCCCAAGGGGGCCAGCAACGGATGCGCCGCAATGGTTTCCGGCAAGTAAACGGTCCCCTGATGCGCATGGAGCAGATCCCCGCCAGCCGCGCCCCAGCCGTGCCTGAGGCAGCAAGCCGGCAGATCGATAAGCGCCTGAAACGCGGGCAGATCTCCGCTCGCCCAAGCAGCCTGCGCCATGGCTACGGCGTCCGGCGCGCCAGCCAGAAAAACCCCGGCAACCCCTTCCGCGGGCCTTGTGCAGATGCCTCCGGGCAATGCCTCCGCGGGCAGAATCGCCGCACCCAGCCCATGTTCCGCCGCGAGCCCTCGCAGACGTTGAAAGCTCGATTCGGGAACCAGTCTTACGGCGCAACGCTCGCCGCTCACGCGGGCGGCGTGCACGGTCAATTCTTCAATCGCGGACGAAAGCCGCTCCAGGCGCCCCTGCCATTTCTCGCGCGCCGGTTCGCCAACCCAACTGATCCGCGCTTTGGGCTGCGGACGGTGCACCACCCGGGGAGCCGTAGACGTCGCCGCGGAATCGCCGGCACTGGCTTGTTCTTTGTACCACGCTCCGATACTCCGGCTGATCGACGGATTTTCCCCGAGCTCCCAAGCCTCGATCTGACGTCGCTCCATTTCAATACGAAGCGGTTGAATCGTCAACGGAATTTTGCCCGCCAAAATCATGCGCCGCTCGATCAAGCCGAACAGATGCTTCCATTCCTCGCAGTGCTCGGTGCGATTCCGCCAGTCGCCGTCGATGGAAGTCCCCGGGCACTGTCCTTTGCACATCAGAAAAAAGCGGCATCCTGCGCAACCGTTGTCCGCCTGCGGAGTTCGATACAGAGCCAAGTAGCGTTCAAAGCCGGCTGCGCCGGCCTTGATGAACCCGATGCCTTCCTTGTTCGTGCGCCCGCAATTGCTCGACTGCCCGTTGCCCTCCACACCCTGCACCGCTTCCGTGGTGTAGGGGTCGCATGCCCGCCACGTGCAGCCGACATTCCCATCCTGCCCGCCGAGCAACGCCTCCATCTCTTCGAACAGGTCGAGATGCATCCCCGCCACGCTCTTCTGGATCTCGGCAAAGGCCAGCAGCGCCTGGATATTTTCGCGGGCGGACAGTGCCAGGCTGTCGCGCACGGAGTCGTCGTCGACTTCCAGCAAATGCAGGCGCACGGTCTTGATCCCGATCGCGTACAACCTTCGTATCCAGTCCGCCATGGTCGGCAGTTTCTCCGCGGTCGCATTCCCCTTGTGTAAGGTGACGATCAGGCCGGGTGCCTGATATTCGCGGCACAAGCGCTCGATTACGGCTTCCACCGCCGACGTGGATTGCCGGGTCTTTTCGAGGCCCCTGTGCCAGCGCGCATCGTTCAGCTCGCCTGGCCCGTCTATCGAAATCCCGACGGAAACCTTATAACGGCGAAACAGATCGATATGCCGGTCTTCGATCAGGACGCCATTGGTTTGGATCGCGTTGCTCCCGGTGGTCTGCAGCCCCCACGCAAACAGATCCTCCAGGTCCTCAAACCGCATCAGGAGCGGCTCGCCGCCGAACAGAGTGAAGGAGCCGCCGATGCGGGCGGCCTCTTTCTTCATTTTCTCCAGATCGTAGGTCATCCGCTGGTTTCCGGCGTCGCGTTGCGGATTCTGGTAGCAGTAATGACAGGCCAGATTGCATGCAACACCCAGCGGACGCAGTTCGACGCTCATTGAGAACCTGTTTTCCTAAACCGGCGTATCGACGATCCCCGCCCCGTGCTATTTTTTGGGAACTTGGGGAAGGTCGTGGTGGCCCGGTGTGTCGACATGAATGGGCGGGAGGAACACATCCTCATGGCGCTTCGCCACGTCGTCATGGGGCTTGGTGTCGCTATGGGGCGTGTCGGCATGCGGGGTGTCGCTATGCGGCTTGGTATCCGTATGCGGAATGATCGTATCTACGTGTGGCATATTCTGAAAACTCCTCTTTATCAGTTTCGGTGTCCGTCCCTGGACGGTCGCTTACGCGCGCGGCTCAGTGAGACGCGACGCTATGCTTTCAAGATCCGGGTGCGCCGCTAGCGTGTTGACGCGCGCCGCGCGCGCATCGGTGTGGATCGCCGGGCAAAGTCGTTTTCCAAATCGCCTTATAGTTTCCATTAAAGCGACCTCATTGTCAAGGGGTAAGCACTAATTCTTGAGATTAAATTCATTTAGCGCACTAACAGGCGCTGTGGGATCGCTTTTGCCCGGCTGCGGAGAGTGGCTTAAATCGCAAATGCCACATCGTGGCTCCCGAATGCAATCGAAAATCAGTAGTGATCGACCGCGTCGAACCCAAATTAAGACGAAAGGAAGCCAATTGGTCCTTTATTTTCAACGAAAGCTGGCGATCTAGTGGCGCCGTCGCCCGGGCCAAGCGTCGGGTTTGGCCTAGCGAGGCCTAGCCAAGGCCTAGCCGCCAACCGCCGGCCGCCGCGGACGGGAGCCTAGCAGTATACTGGTTCAGTTCCAGGAGGACGCCGCATGTGTAGGATCGCCGCAACAATCGCGCTGTTCGCCGTGGGCTTGGCCCACGGCCTTCCCGCTCAAAACCCCGAAATCGCCCAAAAGCTGAGCGGCTTCGATGCCTACATGGAGAAGACGCTGAAGGATTGGAACGCGCCCGGCATCGGCGTGGGCATCGTGGTCAACGACCAGCTTGTATTCGCCAAAGGCTACGGCTTCCGGGATTACGAGAAGAAGCTGCCCTTCACTCCCACCACCCTCTGCCCCATCGCCTCCAACACGAAGCTTTTCACCGCCGTCTCCGCGGGCATGCTCGTCGAGGAAGGCAAACTCACCTGGGATAAGCCCATCCGCCAGTCAGTGCCGTCCATTCAGTTCTATAACGACGAACTAAACAACACCGTCACCCTGCACGACATGCTTTCCCACCGCACCGGAATCACCCGGCACGACACCATATGGTATAAGTCCGAGTTCACGCGCAAGGAATTGTTCGACCGCCTCAAGTACCTGGAACCGCAGCAGCCCATCCGGCAAATGTTCCTCTATAACAACATGATGTACATGGCCGCCGGATACGTCATCGAGCTGCAGTCCGGCAAGCCGTGGGAACAGTTCGTGCGCGAACGGATCTTGACTCCGCTCGGCATGGACTCCGCGGTATACTCAATCCCGGACATGGTTAAGGGTCCCGATCACGGCGTGCCCTTCACAGAGAAGCGCGACTCATTCGAGATCTACCGCATTCCTTACTATGAAGAGCAACAGGGTATCGGTCCTGCCGGCGCCATTATTTCGAATATCGAAGAGATGTCGCACTGGCTGACCGCCTTAATGAACGACGGAAAGTACAAGGGCCGCCAGGTGCTGCCGGCTGCTGTGCTTAAGGCCACCTTGGAGCCCTCCATCTCCCTGCCCAACACGCTGGGCGAATCGAAAGGTTATTGGGAGATCCTGAACGCGGCCTATGGCATGGCGCGCGAAACCGCGGCTTATCGCGGGCATTTGATTACTTTCCACGGCGGCGATATCGACGGCTTCCACTCGCAGGTGTCGTTCCTTCCCAACGACCACATCGGTGTGATTGTCTTTGTCATCGGGGACCATTGCGCGCCCCTGTATAACATCGTCAGTTACAACGTGTATGAGCGTCTGTTGGGCATGCAACCCACACCCTGGAGCGAGCGCCGCCTCGAAATGCGTCTGAAAGACAAGGCGGCCGCCAAGGAGTCCCGCTCCAAGGCCGGCGCGGATCAAGTGAAAGGCACCAAGCCGTCGCACACGCTAGCCGATTACGCGGGAGCGTACGAAAATCCGGCCTATGGCATTCTGCAAATCGGGCTGAACGACAATCAACTGCGCTTCAACTTTCACCAAATGCAATTTGCGCTGACGCAATTCCACTACGACCGCTTCGACACGCCCGACGACGAACGCTATGGCAAGTGGTCCGTCAACTTCCGCACCAATCCGCAGGGCGATGTGGATCAGGCCGTAATGTCGCTCGACGAAGCCGAAGCGGTCTTCACGCGCAAACCCGAAACGGCGGACCCCAAGCTGCTTTCGCAAATGGCAGGCACCTATGAAACGCCCGACGGGATCAAACTGCAAGTGGTGTTCAACGAGGCCACAGGCCTGTCGCTGGTGGCGCCCGGCGCGCCTCCTTTCAAGCTGAATCTGACTAAAGGGCTCAAGTTCAGCACGCCACAGTTCTCCGACTTGGTCATCGAGTTCGTCATGGAAAACGGCCGCGTGACCGGCCTGAAGGAACGGGACCCTTCCGGCGAGCAGACCTTGCCCAAGAAATCGCCCTAACCAATTCCGGCGTCTGTCGTACACTAAACCAAGGGATCTTTATGCATCGACTAGCCTGCCTGTTTCTCGCGATAGCCGCGGCGCTGCTTGCCTGGGACGTTAACGAAGACCTGCTCAACGCGGCGCGCCAAGGGAACCTCGACACCGTTAAAGCGCTGATCGAAAAAGGCGCGCCTCTGGAGGCAAAAACGCCGTACGGCCAGACGCCCCTGTACCTGGCGGCCATGAGCGGCCACGAACCTGTGGTCCGGTTCCTGCTCGATAAGGGCGCCAACACCGATGTGACCGATACGTTTTATAAGGCCTCCATGCTCGACTTCGTCCTGGAACGGAAGCACTACGCCGTGGCCAAGATGATCATTGCCAAGGGAAACGGCAATCCCGATAAGCTATTGAAAGAGGTAGCGGACCAGGCGGATTTGGTGCAACTTGTCCTGGAAAAAGGCAAGCCCAGCCAGGCCACCTTGGACAGCGTCTACGAAGGCGCACTTTCGGACAATAAGAAGGATGTCGCCGACCTGCTGAAGAAGGCGGGCGCGCACGAACCGGCGCCTCCCATAGTCGTAGATGCGAAGGTGCTCGAATCCTACGTGGGTACCTTTAAAACCGACGCGATTCCGCTGGATATCAAGGTATTCGTCAAAGAGGGCAAGCTGTATTTGCAGGCCACCGGTCAGTCCGAGTTCGCACCCAAGCCCAAAAGCCCCACCCAATTCGTGATGGCCGCATACAATCTGGAGGTCGAGTTTGATTCGGCAAACACTTTTACGCTGAAGCAGGGCGGTCAGACATTCAAATTCAAAAAGGCGGTGACGCAATGAGACGGGCTGGCATTTGGCTGTGCATGATGGTGGCCGCCACAGGCGCGGCTTTCGCGGGCGACTGGCCGCAGTTCCGCGGTCCGTCGGCTTCCGGAGTGGGCGACGGAACGAAACCGCCGGTGAAATGGGATGCAACAAAGGGCACTAACATTGTCTGGAGCGTCGAAATTCCCGGTCTCGCCGACTCGTCGCCCATCGTCTGGCGTGACACGGTCTACGTCACCACGGCCGTCTCCAGCGATCCGAAGCAAACCTTCCGCACGGGACTGTATGGCGATACCGACCCGGTCAACGACAGTTCGCCGCATAAGTGGGAGGTCTTTGCCATCGACAAGAAGACCGGCAAGATCCTGTGGCAACAGACCGCCCACGAAGGCGTACCAAAGACGAAGCGGCACCCGAAATCGTCGCAAGCTTCGCCCTCGCCTGTGACTAACGGAAAAGTAGTTGTAGCTTACTTCGGCTCGGAAGGTCTTTACGCCTATACCACCGCCGGCGAGTTGCTGTGGAAGAAAGACCTCGGCTTGCAAAACGCCGGCTGGTTTTTCGATCCGGATTCGGAATGGGGAGCGGCAAGTTCCCCGGTCATTTATAAGAACATGGTGATTTTGCAGTGCGATCGGCAAAAGGACTCCTTCATTGCCGCATTCGATCTGAAGGACGGCCGCGAATTGTGGCGCACCGCGCGCGCCGAGATCCCGTCGTGGGGCACGCCCACCGTTGTATCGGCCAGCGATCACACCGAGGTGGCCACCAACGGACCCAAAGCCATTCGCGGTTACGACGCCGATACCGGCAAACAACTGTGGTCCATGGGGCCGAACTCCGAGGTGGTTTGCACTACGCCGGTCTCCGCGCAGGGCTTAATTTATGTGACCGCGGGCTATCCGCCGGTGCAGCCGATCTATGCGATCAAGGTGGGATCGAGCGGCGATCTGACCCTGAAGGATGGCAAGGAATCGAGCGACGCCATCGCCTGGAGCAAGCAGCGCGGCGGGGTGTATCTGCCCTCGCCGCTGGTCTATGACGGGCATCTTTATACAGTGAGTAACAACGGCATCTTGAGCGTGTACGACGCTAAATCCGGGACGCGCATCTATCAGCAGCGCGTCGGCGATGGCGGCTCCTTCGTGGCCTCGCCCGTGCTGGCAGGCGGCAAGCTCTACATCAGCAGCGAAGATGGCGACGTGTATGTGGTGAAGGCTGGCGCACAATACGAACTGCTGTCGAAGAACCCGATCGGCGAGCCGATTCTGGCGACTCCGGCGCTGGCGGGGGATTTGCTATTGGTGCGCGGGGCGAAGCATTTGTTCGCTATTGCGGAGTAGGGTTGCCTTGCTTTGTGCCTATTCACTCCGATAGAATCGCGAGTGTGGACATTGATCTAGCGCAACTGGGGGAGATGCACACGAAGCTGCCGACCGACCTTGCTCTGAGCATGGTCGGGCAGGCTGCGATGGCTTTGGAGAGGAATGGCCACGCGCCAGGCGTGCGGGTATCCCTGGACGTGGAACAAGTGTTGAGCAACGGCTCCCTTTCGTGGCCGCGCGTCGATCTGGGCAAGGTTGATCAGCATGACCGCCACCGAATTACGGAGCTCGGCGCCGAAACTGTGGCGTTAGTCCTCGCCCATCGGCACCGGGCATGGCGCATCATTCGCAGGATGCAGCGCGGCGGACGCGCGGACTGGCTTCTTGAGGACGCGCGAGGAGGAACAGTTGCACTGGAGGTGAGTGGAGTCGACCGCGGCGCCATAGCAACGCGGCTTTCTCAGAAGCTGAAACAAGTTGGCAAGAGTCCGGACGTTGACCAGCGATGGGCCAGCGTAGTGGGCTTCGAAGAGCCCACCGCGGCTATCCGTTCCATAGGGAGCTAATAGAGTGGATACTGACGCCTTGAATACGCTTGTGACTGAAGCCATCTGGCGGGCCGAAGAGCTCGAAGCCCTCGGCATTCCTCCGGCACCGGCGTGGAGAGAGGTTTCCGCGATCGAAGAGGAGTTGGCGAAGGTCATCCCGGTGTCGGATGGACAGGGCCGGATCGCGCGGCGCGGCGCGGTAAGCGCGGCCCTCAAAGCTGGAGACTATGATCGCGCGCAGGCGCTAGTCGACGCATACATAGCTGAACAAGAAGCCCCCGACTCTCTCAAGACCGGATTGCATGAGATCCTGGAGGAGGCCGATCAAGCGCTTGTAGGCCGTTTTAAACACGCGGCGAAGCACGTTACTCCGCGTGAGGCGAGAGACATCGAACGTCGATCTCGCGAGGCGGGACCGTTCGGTCTGGCGGCCTGAGCGACGTGGAGACGGTTGCCTTTTATTCCTACAAGGGCGGCGTGGGCCGTTCACTGCTCCTCGCCTATGCCGCGCGATTCCTGGCTAAGCTCGGCAAAGGGGTAGTTGCACTCGATTTTGATTTCGACGCTCCGGGGCTGCACTACAAGCTTGAAACAGACCCATCTTTCGCCGGTGGCGTGGTGCCTTACCTGCTCGCCACGGCCGAGGGAGCTTCATCGCCGCCCAATCTGGAGGACCACATGATCTCCGTACCGGTCGCGACGGCATCGGCTGGGTGGCTCCGGCTGATGCCCGCGGGTCCGGCGCCACACCAGAAGTACTGGGCCGACGTCAAAAAGTTCGGCGACAGACTTTGCCAGGGCGACCCAAGCGGTCAGGGCCTCATGGCCCTGCTTGATCTTAAGGCGCGTATCGAGGATGAACTGAGACCGGACCATTTGCTCATCGACGCACGCGCTGGGGTGACATATCTTGGCGGACTCGCCACGACCATCCTTGCCGACATCGTCGTATGCATGTCTGCAACAAACCAGGAATCCGTCGACGGAACGCTAAAGGTGGCCCAAGCGCTCAAGATCGCGCCACGGCTCGCTAACCAGAAGCCGCTCCGGTTAGTGCCTGTTTTGTCCCGAGCGACTGAGGCTGACCCCGCCGGGTACCAAATCGCGTACGTACACGTTCGGGAAATCGATGAGAAGATTTTCGCGCTACCACACGATGGTTTGGACGCATCGGAAGTAGTAAGGGAGGCCTCGCCACTCTACGAAGCCTACATGGGGCTCTTCCAGGAGATCTTTCCTTCCCGACAGCACCAACCAGCAGCTCCTGAAAATCTTTAGAACGTTTCCCCCTTCCCCAGCGTTATACCAATCAGAATGCCCCTGGCAATGGCCGCCGGCCGGCTTACTGCGCGTAGCGACGCCGACCTGATTCAGGCATCCAAACGCGGCGATCTATCTGCGTTTGAGGAGATCTACGCCGCGCATGCCGGGCGCATGAAGAGCATTGCGTTTCATTTGCTTACGGATCGCGCGGATGCCGAGGATGCGGTGCAGGAAGCGTTCTTGAAAATTTATAAGGCGGCGGGCGCCATCCAGTTCGATTCCGGCCTGGCGCCCTGGATCTATCGCATCCTGCTGAATTGCTGTTACGACACGGGCCGCAAGCGCAAGCGGCAGGCCGAGTCGCCGCTCGCGGCTGAGCCGCCGGCCATACCGAACAACGTGCCGCTGCAACTGGCGATCCGGCATGCGCTCGACCGCATCCATCCGCAGTACCGGATGGTGTTCTGGCTGTTTGAAGTGGAAGGTTTCCGCCATTCCGAAGTGGCCGCCATTCTGGAAATCCCGGAAGGCACCTCCAAGAAATGGCTGTTCGAAGCCAAACGGGAGTTGAAGCGATTGTTGACGGAGAGCCGCGCATGACGTTCGATTGCAAAGATCTGGAGCGCGCCCTGGCTGTGCCGGAGCTGCTTCCCGACGCGCGCGAGCATGCCAAGGTCTGCGACGCTTGCCGGCGCGAGTTGTGGCTTTGGAGCGAGATGTCGTCCGTGGCGCCGGGTCTGCGCGAGGAGTGGGAAACGCCGGATTTGTGGCCCAAAATCCACCAGACCCTGGCCGCGCAACAGAAGGCGGCCAAGCGGAACAATGTTCGCTTCGACTGGCGCATGCTGGCTGGCATCGCCGCTGCCCTGGTGATCGCGGTTTCGGTTTTCATCTTCATGTACTCGCCCTCTGGGCACACACCCGCCGCGCCGCGGGATAGCGATTTCCTGACCGAGCAGACATTGAAGGAAGTCGAACAGAGCGAAGCGGCTTATCGCGCCTCCATCGACAAGCTCTCGCGCCTCGCCGAAGCCAAACTGAACGCTTCGGAAAATCCCGTCGCCATCGCCGCGCGCGAGAAGCTGTTAGTGCTCGATTCCGAGATTACCAATGTCCGATCGACGGTCGCTCATAACAAGTTCAACGCGCAATTACAAACGGACCTGGCGATGTTGTACCGCGATAAGCAAGACACATTAAAGGAGATTTTGCCGCATGCGCAATCGTCGCAATAATATCGTATCCGTCCTGATTGTTGGAATGACCCTGTTACTGGCGGCGCAGGCGTTCGCGCGGGAAGAATACTCCCGCAACTTCGACAAAACCGTGACCCTGGCCAACGGCCAAAGCGTGCGCGTGGAGCATCGCATGGGCAACGTCAACCTCCGCACGCACGCCGGCCGGGAGGTCGTGGTGCACGCTTCCATCCGCGTTTCCGCCTCCAACGACGCCGACGCCAAGCGCCTCGCGGATCAGATTCAAATCGAAGTCGCGCCGGCCGGCTCGGCGCTGGTCATTCGCACCGAATATCCCAAGGAGGAGCACGACGGTTTCTTGGGCTTCCACCGCCTTTCTTATCTTTCCTATTCGGTCAACTTGGACGTAAGCATGCCGGAGGCCGCGCCACTCGAACTGCGCAACAGTTTCGGCAACGTGAGCATTGAAGACCTGAAGGCCAATGGCGATATTACGAATGCGCATGGCAAGCTGACCTTCCGCAACGGGAGCGGCACACAGCGTCTGGAGAACCAGTTTGCGGCCGTCGAGGTCACCGGCAATAAGGGCGATGTGGAGATTCGCAACGGCAACGGCAGCGTGGATGTTTCCGATGTCACCGGCATCGTGAATGTCAAAGACCGTTTTGCGAATGTCACGATAACCAATCCGGGGCGCGGCGGAACCATCGTCAATGGCAACGGCGCCGTGCAGGTTACCGGCGCGGGCGGTGATGTGCGCATTACCAATTCGTTCGGCAAGGTGACCGTCAGCAACGTCAAGGGGAACCTGGTGGTGGGCAACGGGAACGGCGAGGTGGAGGCGAATGGCGTCACGGGTTCGGCCGAACTGAACACCAGCTTCGGCACCGTCCGCTTCGGAGATATCGGCAAGGTCCTGTCCGTGCGCGCAACAAATTCAGCCGTGATTGGCCGGAAGGTGGGCGAATCCGCGACCATCGAGAATTCCTTCGGCCGCGTGGATGTCAGCGACGTGCACAAAGGGATTCGGATCGTGGGCGGCAACAGCCCCATCACCGTGGCCGACGTGGGCGAAGAAGCCTCGCTGAAGACCAGCTTTGGGCTGGTTACCGTGGACCGTGTCGGCGGAATGCTGACCGTGGAGGATAGCAATGGCGCGGTGAAAGCCTCCGGCATTCGCAACAGCGCCAATGTCAAGACCAGCTTCGGAGTCGTGTTGCTCGACGGCGTGGCCGGTTCGGTGGATGTCGATAACCAGAACGGTGGTGTGGAAGTGTCGCTGCAGGGTCAGGCATGCCGGCCAGTTGGCATTCGCACCAGCTTTTCCGCGGTACGCGTGCGCGTGCCGGACAACGCCAGTTACGCGGTGGCCGCCAAGACATCGTTCGGCAAGATCCATTCCGATTTCCCGATGACTATTTCGGGCGACATCAGCAGCGATTCGCTGAACGGCAACATCGGCGGTGGGGGCTGTCCCATGCGGCTGAACGACAATAACGGAAGCATCGAGATTCTGAAGAACGGCAAGGGTTAGAGTGGCCGGACGTGTACGCTAATAGCGGAACTCGGCCTTGATCACTTCGTCTTCCACGGAGTGCCGCAGGGTGAAGCCGAGCTTCTCGCAGATACGCATCACATCCCGGTTGTCCGGCAGGATGTCCGCTTTCAAAACGCGCAGTTTCTCGTCGCCGCCCACGATCACCAGGCGCGCCAGCAACTCCTTCCCCAGCCCGCGGCCGTGGAACTGGTCGCTGACCAGAACCGCCACTTCCGCGTCGTTACTGCCGGGGATGCGTGTCAGGCGGGCGACCGCCAGAATCTCGCCTCGCCGCTCGGCGACCAGCGCCATCTCGCGGTCGTAGTCGATGAAGCAGATGCGCGTCAGCCGCTCGTGCGCCACCCGCTGCGAGAGATGCATCAAGTGGAAATAGCGCAGGTAGACGCTGCGCTCGGAAAGGGTTGCATGGAACTTGACCATCATAGGCTCGTCCTCCGGGCGGATCGGCCGGATGAGGACATCGGTCCCATCCTTCATGGTCCACGATGAAACGTAGCGGTTGGGATAGGGCCGGATGGCAAGCTTGGGCAATTGCTCTCTGCCGACTTCCGGACCGTGCACCACGATGCGCGCGTCCAACGCCACCAGGCGTTCCGGAGTCGCCAGCAGCGGGTTGATGTCGATCTCTTTGATCCATGGCTGCTCGACCACCAGGCGGCTGAAGCGCACCATCACTTGCTCCAGCTCCGCCAGGTTCACGGGCTTGCGCCCGCGCACGCCCTTCAGCGCCTTATAGATCCTCGTCTGCTCCATCATGCGCCGCGCCAGCGTGGTGTTGAGCGGCGGCAGGCCCAGCGCGCGATCCTTGAACACCTCCACCAACTGGCCGCCCGTGCCGAACAGCAGCACCGGTCCGAACTGCGAGTCCAGGCTGCTGCCCACGATCAGCTCGTAACCGTCGCCGCTCTGGATCATGGGTTGCACGGTGACGCCCTGGAAATGCTCCGCGCCCACCTTTTCGGTCACGGACGTTTGGACGCGGCGCCAAGCGCGCTGCACGGCGTCGCGGTCCGCCAGGTTCAATTGCACGCCGCCCACATCGGTCTTATGCGTGATGGTTTCGGAGAACAGCTTGAGCACCACGGGGTAGCCGATTCGCTCGGCCTGATCGCCGGCCTCTTCTAATGTGCGCGCGACCACCGTGCGCACGGTGGGGATGCAATAAGCGTCCAGCACCTGCTTCGATTCGGCTTCGGTAAGAATCGTCCGGCCGGCGTTGCGCGCATTTTGGATGATTTCGTCCGTCAGCGTCTTGTTTGGCGCATAATCGGCGGAGTCCTCGGGCAGAGAGGGCGTTTCGTAGAGGCCCTTCAGGTTGTACGCCCAGCGCCACATATAACAGAACGCGCGTACCGCGGTGTCGGGGAACTGGAAGGTGGGAATCCTGGCTTGATTCAAGATACCGATGCCGGCGGCCACATCGGCGCCGCCCATCCAACTTGCCAGAATGGGTTTGCCCCCCAGCTTGGCGTAGCGTGTCAGATGCTCGGCGATCTGTGTCGGATCGGTCATGGACTGCGGCGTCAGCACCACCAGCAGCCCGTCGCTGTTGGGATCCGTGGCGGCGATCTCGACCGCTCTTGCGTAGCGTTCCGGACTGGCGTCGCCCAGCACGTCGATGGGATTGTTGTGGCTCCAGGCAGCCGGCAGGACCTGGTTCAGCGCTTCCAGCGCTTCCGGCGACAGCTCGGTAAGCTCGCCCCCGGAGGCGACCAGCGCGTCGGTGGCCAGCACGCCCGGACCGCCGGCGTTGGTCAGAATCGTCAGCCGCGGACCCTTGGGGCTGGGTTGCTTGGAGAGCACTTCCGCCATGTAGAACAGGTCGGCGATACTGTTCACCCGCAACACGCCACTGCGCCGGAAGGCGGCTTCCAGCACTTCGTCGCTGCCGGCCAGGGAGCCTGTGTGGGAAGCGGCGGCCTTAGCGGCGGCTTCGCTGCGGCCGGCCTTGATCACGATGATGGGCTTGTTCAGCGCCACCTCGCGCGCGGCGGAGAGAAACCCGCGGGCGTCGCCGATGCTTTCCATGTAGATGACGATTGAGCGGGTGCGCGGATCGTTGCCCAGGTAATAGATCAGGTCGCCCCAGCCCACGTCCAGCATGGAGCCGACAGAGACAAACGCGCTGAAGCCCACCATCTCACGCAGGCTCCAATCGAGGACGGCCGTACACAGCGCGCCGCTTTGGCTGATGAAGCCTACATTGCCGGGGCGCGCGATGGCGGAGGCGAAGGTCGCATTCAGCCCGGTGAGCGGGCTCATCACTCCCAGACAATTCGGGCCAATGATGCGCATGTTGCCGCGGCGCGCCTCCATCAGGGTCTGGCGCTCCAGCTCAAGTCCGGCTGGGCCAATCTCCTTGAAGCCCGCCGAAATGACGATGGCGGCCTTCACGCCTTCCTCCGCGCAATCGTGGACGATGCCTGGCACGGTGACGGCCGGGGTGACGATTACGGCCAGGTCCACCGGCTCGGGCGCCTCCGAGATGTGCTTGTAGGCCTTGATGCCAAGCACGCTGGGGCGCTTGGGATTCACGGGGAAGACCGTACCGCCGAACGGACTGCCGACCAGGTTCCACAGAATCGTGCGTCCCACGGTGCCGACGGTCTCCGTGGCGCCGATGACCGCGACCGTCTTGGGAGCGAAGAATACGTCAAGCGGCTGGGTGCCTTCCTTGGTGGTCATTTATCGACCGGCGTCGGATCCGAATACGGCCCGGTTGAGGGCGGCCACCACGTCCAGGCTGGAGATGCCGTTCTTACGCGCCACGGTCTGGATATCGCAGTCGTCGCAACTGGGACGGAAGCCCAGTTCTTCGAAGACCGGAACAGTCTCCGGATGCGACTGTTTCACGTCGCGGACGATCATGTTGTGGCGGATTAATTCGTCGAATCGAAACATGGTGGCGGGCGCCTCCCAATTCAAATTGTAGCAGTATCGGGCCGAAATATCAGGAATTGCCCAAGACGTTATACTTAGAGAAAATCATGACCTTCGAAGAACGCATGGAACGCCTCGCCGAACGGCACGAAGCCCTGGCTCAAAGCCTGGAACTTATCGCAGCCATGCAGCAGGCCGAAGAGAAGCGGGCCGCCGAACGCGACGCCAAGACCGACCGGCGCATCAGCCGCATCCTCGATGTCGTCGAGAAGATGGCAGAAGGCATCGACAAGCCGACCGCCATCTCCCACGACCACGAGCAGCGCATCGAACGCCTCGAACGTTGAGCCAGAACCGGCAAGGCACACAAGCCTGGAAACGGTCGGCAGACCGCCCCGGCCGGTGACTATTTTGCGGCGGTCGCCTGCCCACCCTTCTCAGCAGCTCGCGCGAGTCCTTGCACCGAGGGCGTTCGTTTGGGCGTTCGGAGCAACTCCTGCTCGAACGCCGCAGCAGCCTCCGCCGGCCTGCCCGCGTCCAGCAACATCTCTCCGTAGAACTCGAGTGCCGGTTTGATCGGATCCGGCGGCCCAGACGGCGCAGCCAAAGTCGCTTCGATATCGGCCGCCTGCTTCGCCAGGCGCACCGCCGCGGACTTCTGTCCACGCGCCAGATCGACGGCCGCCGCGACCTCATTTTCCATGATGGCGAGCGGCTTTGCGCCGTATGCGTCGCCTTCCGTTTCCATTTTTTGGCGTAGGGCGGAAAGCCTGGTGCGCGCCTGGTCGGCCCGGTCCGGGTCGCCAAGTTTTGCGGCGCTCAGGCCGGCGATGAAGATCCACGCTCCGCTTCCGGTGTACCCCGGACCTCCGGCTGGCATGCCAGGCATACCAGGCATCGCCGCGTGACCGGCCGGGGCTTCCATCGCTCCCTCCAGCGGGATCTTTTCCCACCTTCCGGTCTCCAGGATATAACGCGCCAGCATGGTGTGGTATTGCTGCGCGATATTCGGGTTCTGAGGATTTCGATCGGCGGCTTTCCTGGCAAGATCCACGTTCTCTCGCGCCTCGTCAAACTTCCCGAGCATCAAGTTCCCATACTCCAGCCAGGAGAGCGTATGAAAATCCTCCCGTCCTTCCGGCAGATGCATGCGCGCGATCAAGTCGACCGCTGCTTTATAGGCTACGACGTTGGATGCCACCACATCCTGCCACATCCCGAGTTGAACGAAGATGTGCGACGGCATATGCAGGGCGTGCGGCGCCGCTGGCGCGATCCTGGCATACATACGCGCTGCCGGCAGCGCTAGAATCGCATGATCCGGATCGTCGAACGCATGGATGATGAAGTGCGCGGCGCCGGGATGGCTCGGGTTCTCCTGGAATACCTTCAGGGCGATGGAAGCCGCCAGCGCCTGACGCCGAAACCCTTTGTCCGCGGGCCGCACGGTGCCGAGCAGCGAGACCGCATAGAAAATTGCGATCTCCCGATCGTCCGGCCACCGCTCGTACATCCGCGCCATGGCTTCGCAGTATGCGTTGTCCCTCGCCAGCTTGTCTCCAGGTGCGTAGAAGAGCCGGTCTACCGCTTCCAGATAAGCCTTCTCCTTCTCCGTATGCGCCTTCGCGAGGCGGCCTTCGCGCGTGGGCTCCAGGCGCTCCAGCGCCTTCCTGGCCGCCGTCAGGTCGACTTGCGCCCACAGCGGATGGTTATAACTCATGGCTTCGCCCCAGTAAGGCAGCGCGAAGTTCGGATCGATCTGCTGCGCCTGATGGAAGGCCGCCGCCGCCTCGTCGAACTCGAAGCTGTGCAGGTCCTTGACTCCCTCAATAAACTTCGGCTGCGCAGCCGCCGCGCCGGAAGTCGGAAAATCGATGCTCCCAAGTTCCTGCGCCTTGAGACCCGCTGCGATCAACACCACGCTCGCCGCCATCAAGGCGCCAGCGCATGGCTGCAATTTCGGCATTTGGCTCCTTTCGCTGGAACAACCTCACATTTGCTCGGCGTTATCCATTATGCCGCAATCCGTCGAGCCTTTCGCCGCGGAATCTGGCCGGCGCGACTCGATTCAGGCGCTAATTCGGAAGTACAATCGGAGTTAGCAGGCATTTTGCAGATACGGGGCGGGCAAATGGCGCTGAAGACCGGGACAAAACGAATTGGGGCCCCCGCGATCGGACGGCCGCGCAAGGCCAAGTTCCAGGCGGACCTCGCCTCCGCCGAGGATCGCGCGGTGCGTCTGCTCAAGGAAGAATTGCAGATCGCCAGCAACACCGATTTCTTGTCCGATGCCGTAGCTCTGTTCAGATGGGCCGTATCGGAGCGAAAACTGGGGCACCGGATCGTTAGCGAAAGCGCCGGCGGGGAACGCAAGATCCTGCTCTTTCCGCGGCTGGAGCGAGTAGCGCCGGATCTTGCCCTGCCGCGTGTCGAAATTAAATGGACGAAGCGCGAACTGGAAAGCCTGGCTGAACTTGCATCTGCAAGAGAGGCGGACGGTCCCACCGATGCCCTCATTCGCGCTATGCGGGCTTGAATGGCCATTCTCATTCGCCGCCTCGAAGAACACGACGAGGTGGAGAATTTCGACTGCGGAGACGATCCCCTCAATCGCACCTCAAGCGCCACGTCTGGACGAATCAGGCGAAGATCTCGATCGGCGTGACTTATGTGGCCATCGATGAGGGCGTTCCGCGAGCCGTGCTCGGCTACTTTACCTTGGCGATGGCTAGCGTACCTCGCGAGACATTCCCAAAGAAGTACGTCCGCGGTTTGCCTCACTACGACTTGCCGCTGGTCTTGCGGGCACGGCTCGCGGTGGAGCGGCGCTTCGCAGGCCGCGGGCTGGGCCACGCGCTAATCTCGGAAGCGCTGCGCGTAAGCCTGCGAGCGGCCGATGAAGTTGGATGCCGTTGCATCGTCACGGACGCGTATCGAGACCGGATCGGCTGGTATGCGCGATATGGTTTTGTGCCCATTGAGGGTGCCGCTGAAGGCGGGCCGGAAAGGATGTTCCTCGACCTGCGGACGGTCCGAGCGGCCCTCCGTTCTTAGGCGCGTAGAGCCAGACTACTGCTCATCCGAGGCAGCGGTAGCCGTCCGGGTTTCCTCTGGACCACGCAAAGACGCCCTGACTGCCACGCAGGGACTCACCGCGGAATCACCGGCAGCACCAGCGCCGACGGGTGCTGCGCGTCGTGGTAAATCCGCTGCTGGGCCTTCACCATGCGCGCCGACCCCGCGATCGGCTCGCCCGTATTCAAATTGCGGTCGAAGCGCGGGAAGTTGCTGCTCGATACATACAGCCGGATACGGTGGCCGGCCTTGAACAAGTTGCTAGTGGCCCAGAGGTCGATCGAGTATGCATAGATCTTGCCCGGCTCGATCGGTTCGGCCCGCTCCGTCGAATTGCGATACCGCGCGCGCACGATGCCGTCGGTCAGGAAGCGGGCGTAGCCGGATGGCTCCACGTCCGCCAGCAGGGCCGTGAAATCGGTGTCCACCGCCGAACTGGACGCGTAGATGGTGGCCTTCACCCAGCCGGTCGCCTCCACGTCGTTGGCCAGCGGCGGCGTGGAGAAAATCAGCACATCCGGGCGGCCCTCGTTGGGGCGCTGATCCGCGGGGCCTGGTGGAAACTGATTATTGCCGCAGCACAGCCGCCCGCCGATGGTGGGAACTGGCTTCGCCGGGTCGTATTCATATTGCTCCGGTTCCCCTGCGCTCGGCGTATCGGTCGAGAGCGCGCCCTGCCGCAGATAATAATTGGTGTACTGCGTGCGCGCCAATGGAAACTCGCGCTCGTCGCGCCACGCGTTTTCGCCCATGATGAAGATGCGCACCGGCGCCCCCGTGGCGTACTCATTGCGCACGCCCTTCAACGCGTAGTCGTACCAGCGCAGGATGGTGGCGTCAGTATCCAGCACCGCGCTCTCGCCGAAAGTCACATCGCCAACCTTGCCTTCGGGTGAAGTCTCGGCATGCGCCCAAGGACCCAGCAGCAGCCGCTGATCGTCGCCCGCGGGCGAAGCGCGGCGCATCCCGGCGTAGTTCTGAATCGTGCCTTTTAAGAAGATGTCGTGCCAGCCGCCCGAATGCAAAGCTTTCACCTTCATCTCACCGTAATGATCGGAAACTTTCCACGCCCGCCAGTAATCGTCGTCGCGCTCATGCGCCACCCAATCGCGGAAGTAAGGCGCCAGCGCCGAAACCGGCGGCAGTTCCAGCATGCGATAAGCGTCCACGGGCAATTGCATAACCCATGCTTTGGGATCTTCCAGCCCACCCGCTTTGCGGCGTAAAGTATCTACCGCCAAACCGCTCGACCACGAGCTGGCGAACCACTGCATCAGCGCGCCGTTCTGATAGGTCCAGCCATCGTAATACTCCGATGCGGTCACGTAAGGCTGGATGGCCACCAGGTGGGGCGGCGAAGCCATGGCCGCCAGCATCTGTGTGGCACCCACATAGGAACCGCCGAACATGCCAACCTTGCCATCGGCGTAGGGCAGCTTGGCGGCCCACTCGATAGTGTCGTAGCCGTCCTGGCTTTCATAGCGGAAAGGATAGAAGTCGCCCTGCGAGTCAAAGCGTCCGCGCGTGTCCTGGATGACGACTACGTACCCATGTGCGGCCATAGCCGACGCCGAACCAGCCCCGCCCGCGCGATTGTAAGGCGTGCGCTCCAGCAGCACGGGAAACTTGCCTTCCGCCTCCGGCCGGTAAACATCGGCGGTCAGCTTGACGCCGTCCCGCATGGCAACGGATACGCCCGTGTGAGCAGTTACCCTGTAGGGCTGGCCAGAAGCAGCCGCAGCGAAGGCCAGCGTGAGAATCGAACCGGAGAACGAACGCATCGGTATCAATCATATCTCACGTCCGGGAATTCCATGCCCCACTAGCGGCCGCGTCTTAAGGCCCGGTGTTGGTCGGCACTCGAATTGATCCCCTAATCGATGCCCGCGGCCCCCCGCTCAATATCCGCATATTTACCCGCATTCATGAGCGCGGATACGGGCGGATTGAAGACGGGCCGATCTGTTGCGTCGCCGAAGACCTCACCGCCTCCTCTCTTCCAACTCCCCCAGCAACTCCGAAAGCCGCGGCGCGGCGTTCGCCTGTCCCCCAAAGCGCAGCGCGTTATAAGCGGAGGTGAATTGCAGCACCAGCATCCCCATCTCCGAGGGCGGCAGTGAGCGGGCAAATTCGTAAGGCGTGAACCAGTCCGGCTTCTCGTAGCCGCGCCGCTTCAGCAGCTTCAGCATGCGCTCATAAAGCAAGGTGGCATCGGCTACGCTCACCTGTCCGCGGCGCAGCCGCCGCACTCCCAGCCGCATGCGCCACATTCGCCAGAGTTTGGGGGCGGACCACGCGCCGAGCACTCCGCAAGCCAGCGCCAGCAGCCACCACAGTCCGGTGTGGACCAGCCACTGCCGCGCCAACGTCCAGTCGTCGCCCGCCCCGAAGATGCGGTCGAGCCATCGCAGGCTGAGGCGCCGGCTGGCCCGTTCCATGCTATCGGCCAGCGTGGCCTGATGTCCCAAGTCATAGCTGACAACCCATTCCTGCCAGAACGTCTCCACCGCGTCCGCATAGAGAGACAGCTTGAGGAGCAGCGCGTTGGCGCCGTGCGACGGGTCCGGGGGCGTGGGATCGAAGGTTACCCAGCCGCGGCCGGGCAGCCATGCCTCCACCCAACTGTGGGCGTCGGACGCGCGGATCACATAGAGATCCGTCAACGGATTGAAGATGCCGCTCTGGAAGCCGGTCACCAGGCGCGACGGAATGCCTAGCGTACGCAGCATCACCGCCATCGCCGAAGCGAAGTACTCGCAGTGCCCCTTTTTGCGCGTGAACAGAAAATAGGCCAGCGGGTCGGAGACCTCATGCGAAGGCAGATCCAGCGTGTAGCCGTAGCTGCCGTGCAAGTACCGGGCCACCGCTATGGCGCGATCCATATCGTTATCCAGACCGCGCGCGACGTTGCGCGCCAGTTCCGGAATCCGCGGATCGAGTGATGATGGCAGGTTGAGATACTGCCTTCTTTCGCGCGTGCCCAGAAAGTCCTCATCGGCGCCCGCATCTCCCAGCCAGCCGTAGACATCGTAGAAGAACCCCTCCGCCGGCGGGTGTCCCAGCCTATAGGTGCCATCGCCGCGCGCCATGATGGTGAGTTGCTTCAGGTAGACGATCTCCGGCCGCCCGGCGAAGAACAGCACGTCCGAATCGATGTTGTTCAAAGTGATGCGGTAATGCACGCTTCGCCCCAAACGCCGCCGCTGCCGGTCGTCGGCAAGCTGAAAGACGCTTTTCGCGATGGCCGGAATCCAACGCGGATCGGTGGAAGGTTCGAACCACGCACGGCCGTTGAAATCGCTTAGAGTCGCCCCGCGCCATTTCAGGTTCCGCGTGGGTTGGGCATCCGTGAACTGCACGTGCATCACGGGGCGGGAAGTGGTCTTGATTTCCCCGATCTCGCCCAGCGTGATCTGGTTCGAGAATCCGGGCAGGTAGAAGCGTCTGGACACCAGCCGCCGCAGCGCCGCGTCGGCCGTGCGCGGCAGCATGAAAAAGAGTCCCCCTGTGAGACCCAAAATGCCGATAGTGATTACGGCTGTCAGCGTCGCCAGGCGTGGGTGGAATCTGCGCAATCCGCTGCGCGCAACTGTCAGCCGCTTCTGCATCGAGCGGCGAATCTCAGCGCTGGTGAAGGCGGCCATGGCGAAGAGCAGATACAGCGCCAGGAAGAGGAAGAAGTTCGAGTTGGTGGAAAGGATGGCGGCGGCCAGCAATTCCAAGAACGCGATGGCGGCCATGAAGAAATAGTCGCGATTGGTGCGCGAGGTCAGGATCTGAATCACCGCCAGGAAGAACACCAGGTGGACGGTGGATTGGATGAACGCCCGCGATAGGAAAAAGTAATCCAGCGGAAAGAAGCCCACATAGGCCAATGTGAACGCCACCACCACCTTCGGCGAGACATCGAAACGCAACGCGCCGGAGATCAGCAGGGCTCGCGCCAGCAGTCCGGCGCCTGTCAGGATTACGGTGGGCGCATCCAGATAACCCGAGCCGGCCACGGCCAGATAGCCGCTGACCACCAAGCCCCACAAGGCGAACTGAAAGAATCGCTCGACCGCAGCCGTAGCATTCGCGGGTGAGCGGTACATATTCCTATTGTACGTGGTTCCACGGTACCTGCCTGGGGCGGATCGCAGTGGGGCGGACCTCCAGGTCTGCGCGGGTCTTGCAGGACCCGCTTTTCGCTTGCGAACGGCGCCAAGAGCGGGGCGTGGAGACCCGCTGCAGGCGTGGACGCCTGCCCCACAAGCCATCCTTTGCAAGACTGACACACGCCCCCCCATTTCGGTTAAGCGCCCGCCTGGGGCGGGTTATTCGGACCGGATGGTTTCCATGGGATCGAGCTTCGAAGCGGGCCTTGTCGCTTGACACGGTACCACGGTAGTTTGGTAAATTAGTAATATGGTACCGGATGAGAAACACGTCGTGGAGCGCGTTCAAACCGGCGTTCGCATGGAGAAGCGCATGTTGAAGGTCCTGAAGGCGTTTGCCGACTATCACGATTTGACGCTCGGCGATCTGCTGGAAGGTATCGTGCTGCACGCTTTCGACGGCAAAACCCCTTTCGGGCGGGACAGTCTCGAACGCATCAAGGAATTGAAGAGGTTCTATGGCCTGGATTTGGATGCCAGTGCGAGCCATCGCCTTACCGAAGCCGGCGGCGGCTCTGTGAAGACCGGCAAGAAGAAGGAGAAGAATTCGCGATGAATCCACGCGTCAAAGCATTGGCCATCTCAGGATTGCGATGGGCGCTGGGCTTGGTCGTCTTGTGGGAGTCCGTTCACTTTGCGCTTTCCGCCGCCGGCGCGCACCAATTCGCCGAGACCGGTCTTCCGCAATGGATACGTCCGGCGCTCGGCGGAAGCGAAGCGGTGGCCGCAATCCTATTTCTGGCGCCTGCCGTAAGTTTGGTGGGCGGTTACGCGCTGCTGGTTATCTTCGCAATCGCCGTGTGTGTTCATTTTCTTCACGGTCGGTATGAGGTCGGCGCCCTAATTGTCTACGGCATGGCCGTGATCGCTTGCATGGCCCACCGAAACGGCGAATGGGTGGAGGCGCGGCATGACCGATGACGAGTTCATCGCCGGCTTCGAGAACTGCAGCCTTGCCAATGGATCCTTTCACCACGCCGACCACGTCAGAATGGCTTTCCTGTATTTGGCGCGGTACCCGGTCTTGGTAGCTCTGCAACGGTTTTCCGCGGCGCTGGCCAGGTTCGCCGGGGCGAACGGCAAGCCCCAGCTTTACCACGAGACCATCACCTGGGCTTTCCTGCTTTTGATTCGCGAGCGGCTGGCCCGGGCCGGACCTGAACAGAACTGGGCTGAATTCGCCGCCTGCAACCCGGACCTGCTGAACTGGAGAGACAACGTCTTGAAGAAATACTACCGCGCCGAAACGCTATCGTCGGAGCTTGCTAGAACCACGTTTCTGTTTCCCGACACAATGTGACTGGTGACTGGCGCCATGGCGTAAAAGAGAAGACAGTGCCGAATCCCGACATTCCGCCGCCATGGGTGGCGCCATAGAGCACCCCATCGGGGCCGGCCGCGATACCCTCCGGAGTGGCTCCGTCGCTGCCGCCCGTGAAGAAGTACAGCACGGCTTCGGTCCAGGTACCGCCTTCCGTTTCGGGTGGCGTGAGGGAGAACAGCGTGCCATTTCCGCCACCGCTCCGGAGGTTCCCAGGCCCTCCGATCGCCGTGGTCCCATACAGCACTCCGTCTACTTCGACCAGAGAATTGGGACCGGCCCCATCGGTGGAGCCGCCGGTAAAAGCGTAGAGCGTGGCGTGTTTCGATTCCCCGCTGGGAAGCGGAGTGAGTGAGAATACCGTGCCATCGTTAGTACCTGGCCCACACGTTGGGGCTACGCCGTAGAGTATTCCGCCTCTGCCGGCTATGAGCTGGCCGGGTTGGCAGCCGTAAAACGTTGGGGGGAAATTGTAAAGCACGTTCTCGGTCCAAGCGTCTCCAGGAGAGCTGGGTGGCGTCAACGAAAATGCCGTGCCGCTGTTATAATTCGACCCTCCCGAAGCTGTGGTTCCGTAGAGCACTCCCCCGCTGCCGACGACCAGATTCGCTGTGGGACCGCTGCCGTCGTTGGGAGCGCCGGCGAAGTTGTAGAGCACGGTCTCGGTCCAGGGGCCACCGGGAGTTGACGGCGGGGCGAGCGAAAACACTGTGCCGCAGCCCGGATGGACGTCATTGCAAGGACCGCTTCCGCCATACTGGGTAGTCCCATAGAGTACGCCCCCGCTGCCGACCACCACGGAGTTGGGAGCTTGCCCGTCGCCAGGGGCGCCGCTGAATTCGTGGAGCAACGCATTGGTCCAGGCGCCGCCGGGGGAGGTGGACGGATGCAGCAGATATACAGCGCCCAGCCACTTCGCCGCCGGTACAGCGTTGTTACCGGCGCCGGCGCCGAATAGCTCGCCGCCTCCATTGGCTAAGGCCAAGGGTCCTGAGGAAGGACTTCCGGCCTTGCCGCCGGGGAAGCTGTAAACGCTCGCCGTCCAAAGGGCGCCTGGAGACGATGGCGGTGTCAACGAGAACGCTGTCCCGGAATCCGCGGTTCCGGCGCTGCCAGTGTCGCCGTAGAGTACGCCGCCAGGGCCAACGACCACTCCAGTGTTGGGACCCGAGCCGTCGCCGCCACCGGCGAAATTGTAAATCGTGGTCAGTGTCGGGGGCGGCGCCTGAGCCGCGAGGGCAGCACCAAAAGCCAGGAGCGCTGCTAAAAGCGTTCCGCAAGTTCTTAGCTTAGGTAGTCGCACAGTCGTGTCTCCTCTCCGTAGAGAGTCGGGCATAGCCCATTTCCCTCATTAGACTCCAGAATCCACAGGACTGCAATCGGCTATGGTCAGCGGCGTGCTAAGGGACACTAATGTTACAGCAGAAGTTACAAGGTTTACGCTTGCCAGTCCATGGCCAGCCGCACCATGGTGCGCAAGGGCACGCCGGTGGGACCCTTGGCCAGAAACGGTTTGGCGTCGTCCAGCCACGCGGTGCCGGCGATATCCAGGTGAACCCACGGCGTCGGGTCGGCGAACTCCTTGATGAACATGGCGGCGGTAACCGCGCCTCCGTAACGGCCGCCCACATTGGGCAGGTCGGCGAAGGCGCTTTTCAGATAATCCTTGTAATCGTCCTCCAGCGGCATATGCCACATTTTTTCGCCTTCCGCGCGCGCCGCCAGCATGACCCGCTCGCGCAACGCATCGTCGTTGGCGAACAGTCCCACGTTGATGTGCCCCAGCGCCACCACGATGGCTCCGGTGAGGGTGGCCGCATCCACCAAATGCGTGCAACCCAGCTTCTGCGCGTAGGTAATGGCATCCGCCAGAATCAAGCGCCCTTCCGCGTCGGTGTTGATCACTTCGATGGTCTTGCCGGACATCGAGGTCACGATATCGCCGGGACGCTGCGCGCGGCTGCCCGGCATGTTTTCGACTGCGGGTATCAACGCGGTGACCGGGATGGTGGGCTTGAGTTGCGCGAGGGCGCGCATGGCCCCGATCATGGCCGCGCCGCCGGCCATGTCGTATTTCATCTTTTCCATGCCATCGGCCGACTTGATGGAGATGCCGCCCGTGTCGAAGGTGACGCCTTTGCCTACCAGGCCCAGATGCACGGAATTGGCGACCTCGACAGCAGGCCGGTAACGCAGCAGAATCAGGGCGGGCGGTTCGGCGCTGCCGATGGCCACGCCCAACAGGCTGCCCATTCCAAGTTGCGCCATGCGGTCGCGGTCGAGCGCCTCGTACTCCAGGCCGAACGTTTCGGCCATACCGCGGGCATGCTCCGCGAGCCCCAGGGGAGTCAGCCGGTTAGCCGGCTCATTCGCCAGTTCCCGCGCGAAATTCTGGGATTCCGCGACGATGCGACCGCGCTCGGCGGCGGCGTCCAGGTGCGGACCGCCCTCGGCCACCGCCACGGTGAAGCGCTCCAACATCTTGGTATCTTTCTTATCCGTCTTGTAGCGATCGGTTTCGAAATCGCCCAGGATGGCCCCCTCGACCGCGGCAGCGACGTAGTCGCCGCCGGCGTGCGCCGTGTCCAGCCAGACCGCGGCCTCCACGATGGACTTCGATTTCAAGTGCCGCACGGCGGCGCCTACGGCTCTGCGCAGATCCGCCGCGTTGAACTTCCCGGGCTTGCCCGCGCCCACGGCCAGCACGCGCTTCGCGCGCATGCCCGGCACGTTGTGCAGCAGGTTGACTTCGAACGGCTTGCCCGCGATCTCACCGGCGTCGAACAGCTCGCCCAAGCCCAAGCGGTCCGGGCGGCGGTCCTGAAAAACAAGCACGACTAAAGCGTCGGTCTGCACTTCATGAATTGACTGGCGTTGCACGCTGACTTGCATATTCTGACTTCTGTCTCCTGTCTTCCGGCTTCTTCGTCACTGTCTTGCTTTGCTGGCGCGAACCGCGGCGCGCGCTTCGGTTTCCGCCGTCTTGGCGCGTTCGGTCTCCCGCTTATCGTGCAATTTCTTGCCCCGCGCCAAGGCAACCTCGCATTTGATGCGGCCCTTCTTCAAATAGACCTTGGTCGGAATCAGCGACAGGCCTTTTTCGCGCGTCTTGCCCAGCAGTTTGTCGATTTCCTGCCGGTGCAAAAGCAGCTTGCGGTTGCGCACAGGGGGATGATTCTCGCGGTTGCCATAATCGTATTGGCTGATGTGTGCGTTCACCAGCCAAGCCTCGTTCTTCTCGATCGCGGCATACGCCTCTTTGAGCTGGATCTTGCCTGCGCGGGCAGCCTTAACTTCGGTGCCCGACAGCACCAGGCCGGCCTCGAAGCGCTCCATTAGAAAGTAGTTATGGCTGGCCGAACGGTTATCGCTCAGGATCTTGAAATCGGCTTCTTTTCCGGCCACATTTGCTCTCCACGCCGGGAAGCCCCGCAGCGTCATCCAGATGAAGCAGCCAGGAGGACCCGGTTGCCTTTTAATCTTACCATATGCCTTCTTACCTCCCCGGAACCCATTTAAGCCTTCCTATTTTCAGAGGTTTAGCGATTCTGCTCGGGCTAACGGCGCTGGTTGGGTGTTTGGCGATTCCGGCTGAGGCGCGCACCCGCAAGGGCGACAAATTCCTGGTCCAGGGCAAGGAGCGGGAGGCGAAAAAAGATTGGGATGGGGCTCTGGATTTCTACAATAAAGCCCTCGCCGAGGACCCCAGCGATCCCGGCTACCAGCTTGTAGTGCACGAAACACGTTTCCAGGCGTCGCAGGCGCACGTCATGCTGGGCCTGAAACTGCGCAAAGAAGGATCGCTGGGGCAGGCATTGGTCGAGTTCCAGAAGGCCTATGGCATCGATCCCTCTTCGAGCATTG
The DNA here is from genome assembly GCA_035602155.1 of Bryobacteraceae bacterium. Classification (GTDB taxonomy): domain Bacteria; phylum Acidobacteriota; class Terriglobia; order Bryobacterales; family Bryobacteraceae; genus Bog-159. The sequence continues at coordinate 42,260 of DATNMW010000353.1, forward strand.
CGGAGCAGGAGATCAAGACCACCGTTCAGATGATCGAGCGGGAGAAAAAAAAGGGCGCGGACTCGGACACCCGCGGCCTGACGCCGTCCCAACTGGCTAAACGGAACTCGGAAGAAAAACTGGATTCAATGTTGCCCGTGCCGGAGTTGCGCGCGCTCAACCAGCAGCCCATCAACCTGAAGATGAACAACCAGTCCGCCAAGGTGCTCTTCGAGACGGCGGGCAAATTGGCCGGCATCAATGTCTTATTCGACGCCGAATTCAAGGAGAACAACAAGCAGTCGATCGAACTTGCGGGAGCCACTCTGAATGAAGCTTTGGACTACTTGGCGATCGTTACCAAGACGTTTTGGAAGCCGCTCTCCGCCAACACCATCTTCGTCACGCAGGACAGCACCACCAAGCGCCGCGACTACGAAGAACAGGTGATGAAGGTCTTCTATCTGACCAACGTGACCACCCCCCAGGAACTGCAGGAGATTGTGACTGCGGTGCGCTCGGTGGCGGACATTCAGCGGCTGTTCGTATATAACGCGCAGAACGCCATCATCGCGCGCGGCGAGGCGGATCGCGTCGCCTTGGCCGAGAAGATCATCCACGACCTGGATAAGCCCAAGTCGGAAGTGGTGGTGGATGTGCTGGTCTTGCAGGTGTCGAGCGATATGACCCGGACGTTGGGCGCGGCCTTGAGCAGCCTGAACATTCCGGTTAACTTTGCGCCGCGCAGCAGCATTAGCACGCCGGGTACGTCGACCACCACCGCTGCCACTTCCACTTCTACTACCAATACAGCCGCCACGACTACCGGGACGACCACCGGAACGACTTCCACCGCGGCTTCTATTCCGCTGGCCTACATCGGCAAGATCAACACGGAGGATTTTTCAACGGTTTTGCCGTCCGGCACGTTGCAGGCGGTGCTCAGCGACAGCGGCACGCACGTCTTGCAATCTCCGCAACTCCGATCCGTGGACAACCAGAAGGCCACGCTCAAGATCGGCGAGAAGGAGCCTATCGCTTCCGGCAGCTTCCAGTCGGGCGTGGCCGGCGTGGGCGTCAACCCGCTGGTGAATACGCAGTTCACTTTCATCGATGTAGGCGTGAATGTGGACCTGACCCCCAAGGTGCACGACAACGGCGAAATCTCGATGCATGTGGAGGTGGAGATCTCCAGCGTGCAGAGCTACGTGAATTTGGGAGGTATCTCACAGCCGATTATCGCGCAGCAGAAAGTGATTCACGATATCCGCATGAAGGATGGCGAAGTGAATCTGCTGGCCGGCCTAAAGCAGGTGCAGGACAGCACTACGCTGAGCGGGATTCCGGGACTATCAAGCATCCCGATTATCAGTTATCTGTTCAGCAGCAAGACGGTCAGCAAGAGCTCGCAGGAACTGGTGATTGCGCTGATTCCGCATATCGTGCGGCGGCCGGATTACACCGAAGAAGAGATGCGCGGCATCGCCGTCGGCAATGCCACGGTGGTGAAACTGAACTACGCGCATCCGCCGCAGACGGATGGGGAGCCGGCGCCGAAGGCCGGCGTTCCGCCTAATCCCGGCGCGTCGGTGGTCGCGCCGCCGGCTGCTTCGGGTAATCCTCCGGCCGCGCCGCCGGCCACGTCTCCGAATGTGCCGCAAGCCGTGCCAACCGCGCCGCAAGCTGCGCCGGCCGCGCCCCCGGCCAACACGACGGTCAACTTCGTACCTGGCCACATGGAGACTATAATGGGCCAATCGATCAGCGTGAACCTGGTGATGACGAACGCCTCCGATCTGTTTTCCGCCCCCATTCAGATTAAGTACGATCCCGCCGTTCTGAAGCTCACCGACGTGGCGCCGGGCAACGGAAATCTGATGGCCAGCGATGGCCAGCAGCCGACCTTCACCAAGAATATCCTCAACGACACCGGCGAAGCCGACATTACCCTGAACCGCCTCCCAGGCACTCCCGGCGTCACCGGTTCGGGCATGCTGTTGACACTTTCATTTACCACGCTGGCGCGAGGGGCGACCAGCGTTTCGGTTCCGGCCTTCAGTCCCACCAACTCGCAAGGCCAACCCCTATCCAACTCTTCGCCGCTTCTGACGGTGACCGTGAGGTAAAGCATGCGACGCAGGAATCAGAGGGGACTGACTCTGGTGGAACTCGTGGTGGCCGTCACCATCATGCTGATCCTGACCACCATGGCCGTGCCGCTGGCCCGTTCCAGGGTGCGCATCGAGCGCGAGAAGGAGTTGCGCCGCGCCGAGGACGAAATCCGCCATGCCATCGACAAGTACAAGGATTACGCCGATGCGGGCTATCTGGGCCAGCAAAAGCTGGATTCCGATAACTACCCCGACAAGCTGGAGACGCTGGTGGAAGGTGTGAAGCTGCAAGGCCAGGTGGATAAGAAGATCCGGTTCCTCAGGCGGATTCCCAAGGACCCCTTCACCAATTCCACCGACTGGGGAATGCGCAGCACCAAGGACGACCCGACCTCCAACAGTTGGGGAGGGCAGAACGTCTTCGATGTTTATACCAAGACTACGGAAAAGTCGCCCGATGGAACCAATTACTCAGACTGGTAAGGGCCGCCGGTTGCGGCGCCGCGAGCTCGGGTTCACCCTGATCGAGATGATGATCGTGATGGCGATCATCGTGATCCTGGTGTCGCTCGCCATTCCGGCATATCAAAAGGCGATCATCCGGGCCAAAGAGAGCGTGCTGCACAACAACCTGACTACTATGCGGCAGGTGATCGACGAGTATACTTACGATAAGAAGAAGGCTCCCCAAGCGTTGGCGGATCTGGTGTCCGCCGGTTACCTGCGCGAGATCCCCCTAGATCCTATCACCGGCTCGAACGATACCTGGCACGTAATCATGGAAGATGCGCTGCAGGCCGTCGACCAAACCGAGCCAGGCATCTTCGACGTGAAAAGCGGATCGGATAAAACGGGCCTGGACGGCACGCCTTACGCGGATTGGTAGGGGTCTATCAGACTTAATGCCGCAGGGAGATCGCCGGCAGATATACGCCTTTCTGCTCCCGCCGCCACCACGCGCCGCTACGCCGCCGTTCCGCTAAATCCGTGAACTGATAGTCGTAGACCACCGCGCGGATATACCGCGGCGGACTTGCTGGAAAAGGGTTGCGCTCCAGCAATGCCAGCACCGGCGGCGACCCTTGCATCAGCCGCGCCGCAAAGTTGTAGAACCAGCGATTCTCGTCCGCATTACCCAACGCGGCAAACCACATCTGCCAGTCCAGCCGCGGCTGATACGGCGCCACCCAGGGCGGCGCGCGCCGCACATCACCCGGCTTGTAACGGAATTCGTATGGCGCCCAGGTAGTCCCGTCGTTGGAACCCTCCACCACGATTTCCGGGCGCGTCGTAGTCATCACCGCGAACAGGCCGTATGAGTTGACCAATCGCAGCGGTGAGATCCACATCAGGTAGCTCCTCGCTGGCGCGGGCAGCGGCACGCGAAGCACCTCCAGGAACTGCAGCCCGCTGGTGGTCAGCACGAAGGCCATCAGGCCGATCGTGACCCCCAAATGGGAGCGAGCCTCCGGCTTGCTTGAGGACGGGATCCGGTCCGCGAACAGGAACGCGCACAGAGCGATGGCCAGCAGATTGAAGAACGTATAATTCCCGGTCAGCAGGATCAGCGTCTGGAACCCGATCAGCAAGCCGCCCGCAATGCGCCGCAGCTTGAGCGGCGCGAAGATCGGAAAGGGAACGGCTAGTTCCACCAGAAAGACGAAGGCCGCTGAGGATTTCTGACACCACCCAGGCAGTTGATACATGTACCAGGCCAGCGGCGTGGGCAGGGGCTGCGTTTCATAGTGATACTCGAGCGCCGTCAGATCGCGCCAGGCCGGATCGCCGCTCAACAGCTTGACTAGGCCCGACATAAACATCAAGCGGAACAACAGCCATCGAAACAGCCAGGTGCGCCCCGGCGACCCGTCCGCGAAAATCGCCAGGAAGCCCGCCTCCGTCAGCAGGATGTCCCACTGGAAGGACCAGAAATCCTGGCCGGCCGTCGAGATCGAAATATACAGAATCAGCATCGCTATCAGGCACGCCCGCTGGAAAAAGCCGAGCATGAGGAGGATGGCCAGCGCCGCGCCGGCGATCCATACGGCGCGCAACGCCAGATCGCTGGAACTGGCCCAAAACACCGTGGGTGCATACCAGAACGCGGCTACGCCCAACGCTTGGCGCATGCCGCGCAGGTAGTCCGCCACCGGCAGGATGCCCCGCGAGCCGATCAGGCCGCCGGCTTGCACCCCGAACGACACGAAGGCGATAAGGTAAATCGCCCCCAGCGCCTTCAGGAACAGCCCCGTAGCACGGTTCATGAGATGCACTCGAGGATGTAGTAGGTCTTGCCATCCTCGCGGGCGATCTTGCCGGCCACGATCCATTCATGGCCGTCCGCCAGATATACGCGCCGGTAGGAATCGTACTCCACGCCGATCTGCCGGTCGATGCGGGAGACTTCCGCCTCGCGCGTATCCCCCGGCGTCCACGATTGCTTGACCACGCGGAAAGGATCCATAGCGCAATTATAAATCGCGTGCGGGGATTGCCTCCCCGACCGGCTCCGGCCCGAAACCGAACTGCGCAAGTTAACTGCGCCAGTTAACTTTTGGTTCATTAGTACTAACTTCAGTGAGAATTGCAAAATAGACGCTGGTTAACTACGATGACTATTCGAGCGGCAACCTATGAAACACACCCCACGCGTTCTTAGCGCGCTATCTCTGTTCCTTATCCTTCTAAGTGCGATTACAAGCGCCTCGGCCCAGAAGCGGGTGTCCCGCGCGCAAGCCAACGCGTCGCGCAAGGCCCGCGCGAATGCGGCGGGGCCGGTATTCGGCGCGGCGCAGAGCTATGCCGCGGGTTTCGGAGGAGCTTCCCAATCGGTTGCGGCGGACTTCAACGGCGATGGCATACCGGATATCGCGGTCGTAAATCCGTGCAGTTCGTCCAACTGCGGCAGCGGCTACGCTTCCGTGGCAATCCTGATGGGTAACGGCGATGGCAGCTTTCAGGCGCCGGCGATCTACCCCACCGGCTCGTACGAACCCATGTCGCTGGCGGCAGGGGACTTCAACGGAGACGGCGTGCCGGATCTGGTGGTGGCGTCTCAGTGCACCTTCACTTGCGGAAGCGGGCAAGTGAGCATCCTATTGGGCAATGGCGACGGCACTTTCCAGGCGGCCGTTCCTTTCCCGGCCGGGACCGGCAGCAGCTACTTCGTGGCGACCGGCGATTTTAACGGGGACGGCAACCTGGATCTGGCTGTGGCCGAACAGACCGGCGCGAGCAGCGACGTGGTAATTCTATTGGGCAATGGCAACGGCACCTTCCAGGCGCCTGCCGGTTATTCAACGGGCGCCACCTCCGCCGCGTCCCTCGCGCTAGGCGATTTCAATCGAGACGGCGTGCCCGACCTGGCGGTAGCCAACGGCGCCGCCGACTCAGTGAGCATCCTGTTGGGCAATGGCGATGGCACGTTTCAGACAGCGCTAATCTATGCGTCCGGCGGAACCTTCGCCAACTCCGTCGCCGTAGGCGATTTCAATGGCGACGGCGCACCCGACCTGGCGGTAGTCAACGGCTGCGCGAGCGATACTACTGCCGCGGGTTGCTCGCAGAGCGGTTCCGTCGCAGTGCTATTGGGGAATGGCGACGGCACTTTTCAACTGCCCGTCGCGTATGGGTCCGGCGGAAATAGCGCCAACTTCGTGACGTTGGCGGATTTCGATGGCGACGGCAATCTCGATTTGGCCGTCAGCAACCTCGCCCAGTCGGCTGGCGGCGGCGCGGGCGTGCTGGGCCTGTTGCTGGGCAACGGCGACGGCACTTTTCAGCCGGCAGCCACTTTCGGCTCCGGGGGAAGCCTGGCCGTATCGGTTTCGGCGGGTTATTTCAACGGCGCCGGCCAACCCGGCTTGGCCGTAGTCAACCAGTGCCCCGCATCCGGGAGCTGTACGAATAGCGTAGTCGGCGTGCTGCTGAACACTGCCTCACCGTTCCAGTCGACTGCCAGTTCCACAGTGCTGATTTCGTCTGTAAATCCCGCCGCGCCCGGCCAGTCCGTAAGTTTGACCGCCACGGTAACTCCTGCCTTCAATAATGGAGCGCCCACTGGCAGCATTACGTTCTACGACGGACCCACCGCCCTTTCCACCGTGGCCATTTCCAACGGGCAGGCTGCGTACACCGCTGCATTCGCGGCGCCCGGCCGGCAGGCGCTCCAGGCCGTCTATTCCGGCGATACGAATTATGCGGCCAGTTCCTCGGCCGTCTTGAGCGAAACCGTGGGAACTCCGATGACGTTAACCTCGTCCCTGAACCCGTCCCCGTTGAATCAAGCGGTCACCTTCACGGCGACCGTTGCGGGATCCGGGGGCACACCGACAGGTTCCGTCACTTTCATGGATGGAGCTAATTCGCTGGGAACTCTTAGCCTGGTGAATGGCAGCGTGCCCCTAAGTCAATCGGCGCTGGCTGCCGGCAACCATGCCATAACCGCCTCCTACAGCGGCGACGCGAACTTCCAACCAGGCCTCGCGACGCTCACGCAAGCGGTGAGCCAGGCCACCACTACCGCCCTGGCATCGAGCGCCAATCCGGCCAACGTCAACCAATCCATCGCGTTTACCGCGACTGTCACCGGACAAGACGGCAGCGCGGCCCCCGGCGCGGTCGCTTTCCTGCAAGGCAGTCCGCCCGCGATCTGGGGGACGGCGCCCCTGGTGAACGGCCAAGCCAGCATTGCAAACACCTTCAGCAGCGCCAACACTTATCCCGTCACCGCGGTTTATCTGGGCAGTCCCGATTACCAGACCAGCACCTCGGCGGTACTGAACCAAGTAGTGAATGCCAACCAGAGCGTGACCACCACCACTGCGCTAGCGTCGTCCGGCACACCGTCCTTCGTGGGCCAGCCGGTCAAATTCACAGCCACGATCAGTCCGGCCTCCGGCGCCATACCCGATGGCGAGACCGTTACTTTCTACGACGGAACCACCAGTTTGGGTTCAGCCGCGACCTCCGGCGCGATAGCGGCTATCACTGCTGCGGCCCTCTCCGCGGGATCCCACTCCATCACCGCAGCTTACTCAGGCGACGGGACATATCAGAGCAGCACATCGCACGTGTTCTACCAGTCCGTTCAGCTCGATCCAACTAACACGACGCTGGCATCCAGTCTGAACCCGTCCACCTACGGCCAAGCTGTGACCTTCACCGTCGCGGTAGCGCCTCAATCGGGAACGGGTACGCCCACCGGCAATGTCACCATCAAGAACGGCGCTACTCCGATTGGCTCCGTGACGCTTAACAACGGCGCCGGGACTCTGACCACGCCGGCGCTGCCCGCCGGCTCGCTATCGATTAGCGCCTCGTACACCGGCGACACGAGCTTCGCCACCAGTTCCGCCACTGTAACGCAGACGGTAAATGTAGCCTCCACCACCACGGCATTGACTTCCACGCCCAATCCATCGGGGCTGAATCAAATAGTTACTTTCACGGCGACAGTGACCGGACAATACGGCGGAACGCCGGGCGGAACCGTGACGTTCACACAGGGATCCACCACCCTGGGAAGCGCAGCGCCAACCTACGGCAAGGCTATTATAACAACCGCATTCTCAGCCACGGGCACATACCCGGTCGTTGCAACCTACTCCGGCGACGTAAGCGATGGCCCCAGCGCCTCCGCGGCGCTGAACCAGGTGGTGAACAACATTTCCACCACGACCAGCGTGACTTCATCCGGCACGCCCTCGTTTGCCGGACAAACAGTTACGTTCACGGCTACCGTAACTCCTGTATCCGGTGCGATACCGGACGGCGAAATAGTGACATTCAACGATTCGGCGATCCCCATCGGAGTGGGCCTCACGAAGAGCGGCGCAGCCACCCTGGCCACCGCCGCACTGGCCGCGGGTACGCACTCCATCACCGCGGTCTATGCGGGCGACGCCACTTACCAGACCAGCACATCGAAGACATTCCTGCAAGTGGTCAGTCACAACGCCAGCGTAACCACGGTTGTTCCAAGCGCCAATCCATCGGTATACGGCCAGGCTTTGACACTGACCGCCACAGTCGCGCCCGCGTCCGGTTCGGGGACGCCCACCGGCAATGTTTCATTCAAGAACGGCTCAACGGCGATCGGCTCGGTGGCGCTGGTCAACGGCGTCGCGGCTCTCACGATCTCGGCCCTGGCCGCCGGATCTTTGCCGCTGACCGCGTCCTATGGCGGCGACGCCAGCTTTTCGGGCAGTTCCGCGGCATTGACTCAAGTCGTGAGCCAGTCTATAACCACAACCACGCTTACTTCCAATCCGAACCCGGCGTCGTTGAGCCAAACCGTCACGTTCACCGCCACCGTCGCCGCCCAGTATCAGGGGGCCATCACCGGATCGGTGTCGTTCATGAACGGATCCACGACCCTGGGAAGCGCGCCGATCGCGAAGAACAAGGCTACTTTCACCAACGCTTTCTCGACCGCCGGAACGGACTCGATCACCGCGGTTTATATCGGCGATGCGAACAACCAGACCAACACTTCCCAGGCGCTGAGCCAGGTGGTGACCAACGCTCCCACGACCATCACGGTCGCCTCCTCAGGCTCGCCCGCGTTCGTCGGACAGCCCGTAACGTTTACAGCCACGGTGACATCCTCCTATGGCGCGATACCCAACGGCGAGTTGGTCACATTCTATAGTTCCGGCGCGGCCATCGGCACGGGCAGCACCAATGGCGGCATAGCCAGCATGACAATATCCTCGTTGACATCCGGTACGCACAGTATCACGGCCACCTATGCCGGCGACGCTTCATTCGAGTCAAGCACTTCGCGGGCGATCAGCCAGACCATCAGCCTCAACACCACCACCACGCTGCTGGCCTCCAACGCGAATCCTTCCGCTTACGGCCAGCCGGCCGCCTTTACCGCCACAGTAACTTCCGGCGGACCCGCGCCTACCGGCACCGTGACATTCAAGAATGGCACGACGTCGCTGGGTGTGGCCACGCTCAACGCGCAGGGATCGGCGACGTTTACGACACTGACTCTCGGCGCCGGAGTCTATTCGATTACGGTTGCGTATAGCGGAGACACGTCGTCGGCGAAGAGCACGTCCGCGGCTTTGAACCAGACTGTAACCACGGCCGCGACCACCACACAGATCGTTTCATCGGTCAACCCTTCGGCGCCCGGCGAGTCGGTCGGCTTCACGGCGCTCGTGAGGTCCGCCACCACGATCGCAACCGGATCGGTGACGTTCACCGCGGGGTCCACCGTTCTGGGCACCGCGACCATTTATAACGGCTCGGCGACCTTGGCAGTCACGACGTTGCCGGTGGGGGCGACTAATGTCACAGCTACCTATGCCGGAAGCGCGAACGTGGCCGGGAGTTCCGCATCCATGGTTCAGAACGTGCAGTGACGGAGGCAGGGAGAAAAAGCCGGAAGACAGGGGACGGAAGATAGGGGTACAATATGCGGCATGATACCCGAACTGGTTGCGGAAGCCCAGGCCGTCTACCCGCCCTTCACTTCGGAACACGACCTGATCCGCCAAACCGTCAAGCGCTTTTGCCGCGAGGAAATAGCGCCTTTCGCCCAGGAATGGGACGAAGCCGGAATTTTCCCGCGCGAGATTTTTCGCAAGGCCGCCGATCTGGGCCTGTTCGGCATTCGCATTCCCACCGAACTGGGCGGCAGCGGCCTGGACTGGTGGGCCACCGCCGCAGCCATGGAATCTCTGGCGTGGGGCGACAGCCCCGGCACCGGCATGGGCCTTATGGTACAGGGCGAGCTCACCATTCCCATCGTCAATGAACTGGGCACGGCCGAGCACAAGGAAGTCTTCATGCGACCCGCCATGGCCGGCGAGTGGATTGGAGCGCTGGGAATCAGCGAGCCCGGTGGGGGGTCCGACGTAGCGGCTTTGCGCACATACGCGCGCGCCGACGGCGGCGACCTGGTAATCTCCGGCCAGAAATTGTGGATCACCAACGGCTCGCGCGCCGACTTCATCGTGCTGGCCGTGCGCACCGGCGAACCGGGACGAAAAGGCGTCTCTCTGGTTCTGTTTCCCACCCGCACACCCGGCTTCTCGGTCGGCAAGAAGCTGAAGAAGGTGGGCAATCTCTGCTCCGACACAGCCGAGTTGTTCTTCGACGATTGCCGCATACCGGCGCGCTATATCCTGGGCGAAAAGAACCGCGGCTTTTATTACATCATGCACAACTTTCAGGGCGAGCGCCTGGCTTCCGCGATTATGATGGTTGCATCCATGGCGCGCTGCCTGGACTTAGCCATTCAATATGGCAAGGAGCGCAGCGCTTTCGGCAATCCGGTGGGCAGCTATCAGGTATGGCGGCATAAATTCGCCGAGCATCGCACCAATGTCGAAGCCGCCCGCTGGCTGGTTTATCGCGCACTAGATTTGACTAATCGCGGCCAGAAGGCTGTGCGCGAGATCACCATGGCCAAGTTATACACCTCCGAGTTGGCGCAACGGCTGAGTTATGATTGCATGCAGATCTTTGGCGGCTTCGGTTACACCACCGAATACCCAGTCAGCCGCTACTGGCGCGACCTGCGCCTTTATACCATCGGCGCGGGCACTTCGGAGATTATGAAGGAAATCATCGCCAAAGAGGACGCGCTGTAGGAGGCTGGCCTCCATTCCTGGCTATTGGATGACAACCGGAGTTGCTTCGGTGGCGCCTCCGGGCGTAAGGAATGTCAAGGTGCCCGTGCCTTTTTGAATTCCAGGTGCCAGGCTGACTTTGACCTGGTCTGGCGCTGTGAATTCCGGTTTCTCCAGATCTTGCGCCGTCGCCGCGCCGGGAGCCTGCCAGCGTGCGGTGGACCCGGGACGGTAGTTTTGGATCGTGAGCGTCACATCCACGGCTGCATTGCCGGCACTTATCGCAGCCGGCTTGGCGATGCTCATGGGTTTGCCCGTGAACGGCAACTGCGCGCCCAAGCCATCGGCATTCACGATCTCGAAGGTGTGGTCGCCCTGGGCGAAGCTTGCCGCCCTGACCAAGTCGAAAGTCAAATCAGTACAGTAGCCCTGTGGATCTCCCGGCTGGAATGAGCCGGTCGCGGCGGCCTTCGGAGTCTGCTCCGCCGTATCGATGCGGAATTTGGCCATCTTATCCAGGTTGGCGCCAATAAGCTTCACGTGCAGGTCGTCGCCGCTGGCGGTCGCCTGGACCTCCTTCAAGACCGGGCCGGGATTGCGCGCCGCCTTACCGCCAAGGTAGCCTCCAGCGCTGACTCCCATCACGTATAGGAGTCCGGTCGGGAAAGTGGGGAAGGTGTTTACGGTGGCAGGATCCTGCATGAGGATCAGGGCGATAAACCCGGAGCAGGCGATCAACGTCCAGACGAAGAATTGGAAGCGGTCGGCCGCTACCATGCCGCCATTCGAGACGAAGTCGGCCGCCGACGGCTGTACCGGACCCGCGCCTTTCGTACCGCGCACGCTGCCCAGGCCGATAGCGGCTGCCGTGGTGCCGGCGCTGATAGCCAGTAAAGTGGGGTAGTTATCGGGAACGTCGGGCAAATCGAATTTCCACTGCACCAGCGCGCGGCAGAGAAAGATGTAGATGTAGGCGAAGAAAAACACCAGGCTGAAGGCCAGCGACTGGAATTTCGACAAGCTATAAGAATTGGTCTCCTTATCGAGCACGAATGCTTCGAGCGGGCTGCACTTGTGGCCGGCGATGACGTAGGGCTGGATTCCGCGCGCCACTAAGCGATAAACGATGTACATTAACACCACGAATACGACAAATGTCAGCCAGACGATAATGCGGTGATTGACGCGAGAAAGCGTGAAGGACATGAACCCGGAGGCCGCGCTATTCACCAAGACCCGCACTTCGATCGGCCCCTGATAGGCATAGCGCCGTTGGAAGCCGAAAATGGACAGGCGGCGGCCGTCGATGGAGGCCTCCAGGCAGGGCAATTCATCCGGATTCGTCAGGTACTGCTTACAGCCGTCGGGCGCTTCGCTGTGGCGGAACGCGATATCGCCCTGACCTTTGACGTTGACGATGTTGGTCGCGGGCGGGGGGTTGAAGTTGCTGCCGTTGATCTCGAAATCGAAGCGGTCCTGGACGGGGGATGGTGCGGTTGGGAAGACGGAATCGACGACCGGCAAAGACGAAGCGGGCGCAGCGGCGGCCACTGGGGCTGGAGGCGGGACGGGCGCCGCAGAGGCGGCAACAGTAAGTACGGCAGCGATCTGCCCGCCGGGAGTGAGCACCACGGTATAGCTTCCGGCAGCGGTCGCCGCGGGGATGGTAAAGCTCAAGGTCGCGCTGGTTTTCGTAAAATTGGCGACGGATATGGACGGTTTACCCGCCAATTGAAGAGCGACGGCCGTTACAGCGTCCAGCCCAGTGCCCGTCACCGTGGCGTTTTGCCCGGCCTGCAAACTGGTCGGGAAGGTGAATCCCGGGGTAACGGCCGGCTGGGCGGCGAGCGACGATGCCCCGGCTAGAAGGACAAAGATAGCGTAACCGTAACGGCTGCTCATTGAGTTCCTCCACAATTAACCCGGAAAATCGGAAGTTAAATTTCTTGCATCCGATCGGCCGTCAGTATTACATATTACATCCATCTGCCTCGCCGCAATCCTTTTCCACCTATTTTTTTCGACCGCCTCCGGCATCCGATCCGGGAGGACGGCGGGAATGGCCGCGGGATGCGTGCGCCGCGCCGTTGTGGTAAATCTGAGTAATGAACGTCTTGCAGGTCTCCCCGAAGCATGCCGGAATACAGTAGTGCGCCAATGATCGAGGCCGCCGGCCTCAGCAAGTTTTATGGAGATTTCGCCGCCATTCGCGACGTCACCTTCTCCATCCCGCAAGGCCAGGTTGCTGCTTTTTTGGGTCCGAACGGCGCGGGCAAGTCCACTACCATGAAGATTCTCACCGGCTATCTTGCGCCCAGTTCCGGGACCGCGCGCATCGCCGGCCTGGACGTATCCACCGACCGTATCGCGGCCGCCGAGCGGCTCGGCTATCTGCCAGAAAACGGTCCGCTGTACCCCGATATGACTCCGCTGGGCCTGCTGAAATTCTTCGGACGCGCGCGCGGCCTGACCGGCGCTTACTTGCAACAGCGCATTGACGACGTGGTGGCCCGCTGCGCTCTGGGAGCGGTCATCGAAAAGCCTATTCAAAAGCTCTCGAAGGGCTACCGCCAGCGCGCCGGCATGGCGCAGGTGCTGCTGCACGAGCCCGATGTCCTGATCATGGACGAGCCCACCAGCGGCCTGGATCCCAACCAGACGCGTGAGGTCCGCCAAACCATCCGTGAGCTGGGGCAAAACAAGACCATCCTGCTCTCCACGCACATCCTGCAGGAGGTCGAAGCCATGGCCGGCCGCGTTATCTTCATCAACCGCGGACGCGTAGTCTTCGATGGCACGCCGGCCGAAATGCAGGGCGGATACGCATCCCTCGACGACGCATTCCACGCACTTACGGAAGGAGGCGCATGCACCCCCACAAGCGTGTGATCCAGGCGATACTGCGGCGCGAACTGGCCTCCTATTTCGCCACGCCCACGGGATACGTCTTCATCACGCTGTTCGTCTTCCTGAGCGCCATGGCCGCCTTCTGGCAGGAGCGGTTCTTCGCCACCAACCTGGCCAACCTGGATCAACTCAACCGTTTTTTCCCTTATCTGCTCATCTTCCTGGTACCCGCCATCAGCATGAGCCTGTGGGCCGAAGAAAAGAAGCAGGGCACGGAAGAGTTACTGCTGACTTTGCCGGCCACCGACCTGCAAATCGTACTCGGAAAATATTTCGCCGCATTGGCAATTTACTCGGTGGCATTGTTATTCTCCCTAAGTCACGTAGTGGTGCTTTGGTGGCTGGGGAGCCCGGATCCCGGCCTAATGTTTTGCACCTATCTGGGTTACTGGCTGATGGGCGCCGCGCTGCTCACGGTGGGCATGTTGGCGTCGGCCCTCACAGACAACCTGACGGTCGCCTTCATCCTGGGCGCGGTCTTCTGTTCGGTCCCGGTCTTCCTGAATTACGCTGGATCCATCGTGACCGGCGCTCCCCAGCGGCTGGCCGAGAAGCTATCGGTCGTGGAACAGTTCCGGGACCTGTCGACCGGCGTCATCACCCTGGAGCCGCTGGTCTACTTTGCCTCCTTCGCCGCGGCGACGCTGTATCTGAACGTCGTGATCCTGGGGCACCGCCGCTGGCGTACGGGACCCAAGACGCCCTCGATGCGCGCGCACGTGGCCGTACGCGCACTGGCTTTGGGCGCCATCGTCGCCAGCCTGACGGTGCTGGCATCCAACTCCCGCCTGCGTCTGGACGCCACTTCCGAACAGATCCATTCGCTATCGGCTGAGACCAAGACGCTGTTGCGCTCCATCGATAAGCGCCAGCCGGTCTTTATCCAGGCCTATTTCAGCCCGGATGTGCCGCGCAGCTACGTGGAAGCGCGCAGCGGATTGGTGGCCATGCTGAGCGAGTTTCAGGCGGTCTCGCATGGCGGCGTCAACGCCAAAATCGTGGAGACCGTGAAGTACTCGCCGCAAGCCCGCGAGGCGCAGGAACGCTTCGGCATCAAGCCGTTTCGCGTGCCCGCCAGCGAGGAAAGCGCGCGCGCGGTGAACGAGATTTTCCTGGGTCTGGCCTTCACGCGCGGCTCCGAGGAGTTCGTGATTCCGTTCTTCGACCGCGGACTGCCGGCCGAATACGAGCTAATGCGTTCGATCCGGGTGGTTTCGCGCGCCAGGCGCAAGAAAGTTGGGATTCTCAATACGCCCGCGAAGCTGTTCGGCGGCCTCGATTTTCAGAGCCGGGCGCAATCCCAGGAGTGGTCCATCGTTGCCGAACTGCGCAAGCAATATGACGTCGCCCAGGTTGCGCCGGATGCCGATTATCCCGCGGATCTGGATGCCCTGGTGGTGGCGCTGCCATCCGCGCTGACGCAGCCGCAAGTGGACCGCCTGACGGCTTATGTCGGGCGCGGCAAACCTACGCTGCTGCTGGTGGATCCCATGCCGGCCTTCGACTTGGAACTTGCGCCGCAGGAATCGAAAGCCAATTTACATCCGCTGATGGACCTGTTGGGCGTCGCCTGGCAAGCCAACCGCATCGCCTGGGATAACTACAATCCGCATCCGCAGCTCCGGAGCCTCCCTAAGGAAGTGATCTTCGTGGGCAAGGGCTTCAATCAGAAAGATCCCATCACCGCCGGATTACAGGAAGTGGTGCTGCTCTACGCCGGCGTGCTGAAGAAAGCAGGCGGCGCGCCCTTCGTGCCGCTGCTCAAGACCAGCGGCGATTCCGGCTTGGTCCGCTGGGACGATCTGGTGGAACGCAGCATCTTCGGCGTGGCCATCAATCAGGATGCGCGGCACGATCCGGATGAAGGCAACCACGTGCTGGCCGCCCGCATACAGGGGAGGGGAAACGCGGGACCGCTGAACGCCATCGTGATCGCCGACGCCGATCTGATGAGCGAGCAATTCTTCGAGTTACGGCGGCGCGGGGTAGAGAATCTCAACTTCGATAACGTCACGTTCCTGCTGAACTGCGTCGACCAACTGGCCGGCGATCCGTCCTTCATCGCGTTACGCAAGCGCCGGCCGAAGCAGCGTACGCTGGAAGCCGTGGAGGCGCGCACACACACATACGAAACCCAGCGGCTGCACGAATCCGAGCAGGCTGAAGCCCTCGCCGACCAGCGGCTGAAGGAAGCCCAGGCGCGCCTGGACCGTTCCGTGCGGGAAGTGGAGCAGCGTGGCGACCTGGACGAGCAGACTAAAGAAGTCATGATCGCCAATCTAAAATCGGCCGAGAACCGGCGCCTGGAAGTGGCGCGGGCCAACATCGACGACGAGAAGCAGCGGCAGATCGAAGACAGCCGCGCCGAGATGGAGAATTCCATACGCGGCATTCAGAACACCATCAAACTGATGGCTGTGGCCCTGCCGCCCATTCCGGCCTTCATCGTTTTCCTGATTGTCTCCGTGCGGCGCTTGCGCCGCGAGCGCATCGGCGTGCCGGTGGATCGCCTTGTGGACAAGGAGGCCGCATGACGGAGAGCGTTAAGACGGCTGTGCTGGCGGGCGCCGCG
>DATNMW010000354.1:0-5337 GCA_035602155.1 Bryobacteraceae bacterium
AGCGGCCCGTTCATGCTGGTGGTGGCGGCGCTGCTGTACTTCGCGCTGAATACGGTTCCCCTCGCGGTGGCCAGCGCACTGTCGCAAGGCAAACCGCTGGGAAAGACATGGCGCGACACGCACTTCTGGACCTTCCCTTTCTACATAATGGGTGCGTCGGTCGCCTGGATGATCAATCTCTTCAGCCGGCAGGTACACTGGCAGGGGTCTGTGCTGTTGTTGCCGATCATTTACTTCATCCACCGTTCCTATCGTATGTACCTGGACCGCCTGGGCGACGAAAAGCGCCATGTCGAAGAGATGGCTGGTCTGCATCTGCGCACCATTGAAGCGCTGGCTCTGGCCATTGAAGCCAAGGACCACACTACCCATGAGCACCTGCGCCGCGTGCGCGTTTACGCCGTCGAAATCGGGAAGGACATGGGGCTCTCGGAGCCGGACCTGGAGGCGCTGCGCGCGGCGGCGCTGCTGCACGACATCGGCAAACTGGCTATACCGGAGCACATCATTTCCAAACCTGGGCGCTTGACTCCCGAAGAATTCGAGAAAATGAAGATCCACCCGGTGGTGGGAGCGGAGATATTGGAGCGCGTCTCGTTCCCGTACCCGGTCGTGCCGTTGGTGCGTGCGCATCACGAGAGGTGGGACGGGTCCGGCTATCCGGACGGATTGAAAGGCGAGGCGATTCCCCTGGGCGCCCGCATTCTGGCCGCCGTGGATTGTCTGGACGCCCTGGCTGCGGATAGACAGTACCGCCGCGCCCTGCCTCTCGATGAAGCCATGCAACGGGTCGTCGGCATGTCCGGTAAAGGCCTCGATCCAGCCGTCGTAGACCTGCTCGCACACCGCTACAGGGAGCTCGAACAGATGGCCCAGGCGCAGCCTGCGCGGGAGACCAAGCTATCCACAAACCTCAAAATATCCAATGGAAATGAGCCGGCCGCCGGCTTCGAAGTCTCGCATTCGAACGGCGCGAACCGGGAAGGCGATTTCCTGGCATCCATCGCGGCGGCCCGTCAGGAAGTGCAGCTTCTCTTCGAGTTGACTCAGGACTTAGGCAATTCGCTGAGTCTCGATGAGACTCTGTCGGTGGTATCGATGCGCCTGAAGAAGATGGTTCCCTACAATGCCATCGCCGTATATATCTGCCGCGGCAAGGCCCTGATCCCCCACTTCGTAAACGGCGAAAACTACCGTCTATTCTCTTCGCTCGAAATCCCCATGGGCGAAGGACTCTCCGGTTGGGTAGCCGAGAACCGCAAGAGCATCCTCAACGGCAACCCTTCGGTCGAGTCCGGCTATCTGAACGATCCAGCCAAATTCAGCACGTTGCGGTCGGCGCTGTCGGTGCCGCTCGAAGGCGTCAATGGCGTAATCGGCGCGCTTACACTCTACCGCGCGGACAAGGACGCCTTTTCGCGCGATCACCTGCGCATCCTGCTGGCTATCAGTTCCAAAGTCTCGCTGGCCATCGAGAACGCGCTACGCTTCCAGCTTGCGGAAGACTCCGCGACCACCGACTACCTCACCATGCTCCCCAACGCCCGCTCCTTGTTCCTCCGCCTGGACAGCGAATTGGCGCGCTGCCGCAGGACCCTGGAACCGCTTACGGTGCTGGTCTGCGACGTGGACGGGTTCAAACAGGTCAACGACCGCTTCGGCCATCTGGAAGGGAATAAAGTGCTGCGTTATGTGGCGGACGTGTTGCGCGAAAATTGCCGCGAGTACGACTACGTGGCGCGCATGGGCGGCGACGAATTCGTCATTCTGCTGGCGGGCAGCGACCGCGAAGCCGTCAACCAGCGCATCTCGGAATTCAAAAGCATCGCCTGCGACGCCGCCGGGACGGTGTCGGGCGTCGGCGTAATCGCCTTGAGCGTGGGTGAAGCGTTCTATCCCGACGACGGTTCGGATGCCGAGCAGTTACTCGCCGAAGCCGACCGGCGGATGTATAAATCGAAACAATTGAGCAAGGCGGGACGCGCCAACGGGATCCACCTGCTAACCCACGAGGCAGGTGCGGTTGCGGACAGGCCCGCCGCGGTGAACTGATGCGCACCGTGAAACATTTCGCGCAACTGGCGCTCTCGCTCGCGGCTACCGCTTTGTTAGGGGGTTTTCTGACGGCCGTATTGGTGCGCGTTAGTCCGGGCTTTGGCGTGGACGAGCACGCACTCGATCCCGCGCGCGACGCAGCGGCCCTGCGCGCGATCCAAGCCGCGCGTCCCGAGCAGGGCGACTTCCTCGCCTATTCGGTGCGCCACACGGCCGCCATGTTCCGTGGTGATTTTGGGATATCGCGCAACTGGAATCGCCCGGTGGCCGGCCTGCTCCGCGAACGCTGGCCCGTGACAGCCCAATTGATGGCTGCCGGACTCCTGGGCGGATGGGCGCTGGCGCTGGTCTTCGCATTGCCAGGCCTTGTCTATCCCGCCCGGATTTGGAATGCGCTGGCCGGCGGTCTTAGCGGCTTGCTGTTGTGCGTGCCATCCGCCGCCCTGGCGCTGCTGCTGTTCGTCTGCGCCGGGCCGGTGCGTGCGGTCGTGGCGCTGGCTGTGTTCCCGAGAGTGTTCGAGTATCTGCGGAATGTGTTGACGCACGCCGCCGCGCAACCCCATGTGATGGCGGCCCGGGCGCGCGGAATCGGCCCGGCACGAATTATCTTGCGGCACATCGTCCCGGTAGCCGCGCCGCAAGTTCTGGCACTGGCCGGCGTGTCCGTGAGCATGGCTTTCGGCGCGGCCGTGGCCGTCGAAGTCGTCTGCGATTTCCCCGGCATCGGCCAGCTCGCCTGGAAAGCCGCACTGGCGCGCGATCTGCCATTGCTGGTCACCCTTACCATGCTGGTAACCATGGCTACCCAAATGGCGAACGCCGTGGCCGGGACGCTGGCTTCAAGGCGCAGTGAGGCGGGGGCATGAGGGTGAGCGGAAGACAGCAGTCGGAAGGCAGAAGTCAGAAGTCGGAAGTCAGGAGTCGGCAGAGCGCCAGCCTTCTGTCTTCTGGCTCCTGTCTCCTGTCTTCTTTCTCGCTGCGCCGGCTCGCCTTGATTTTTCTCGCTCTGCTGTTTCTGGCCGCGTTGTTCTCGGAACGCTTTGCCGGCGCATCCTACGCGCACCAGTTCCGGGATTTTCCCGGCGCCCACATTTCCTGGCGATTCCCATTGGGCACGGATGCCCTGGGCCGCGACCGGCTCGCGCGTCTGCTGTCCGCCACCCGCATCTCTCTGCTGCTGGCGCCCGCCGCAGCCGTTTTTTCGACGGCTCTAGCGACTCTGATCGGCGGACTGGCCGGTTACCGCGGAGGCCTCCCGGATCGAATCGTCACGCGCGGGATCGACCTAATGCTTTCCCTGCCCTGGATCTTTCTGTTGATCGCGGTCCGTGCCTTGCTACCCCTGAATGTTTCACCCGCCGCTTCCGTGGCCGTCACATTCGCTCTGCTGGGCGCGCTTGGCTGGGCCGCCTCGGCGCGCGTGATTCGCGCCGGTGTGCGCGATATGCGCGACTCGGATTTCCTGTTGCAGGCGCGCGCCTGCGGGTGCCACGGCTACCGTCTGCTGCTCCGCCAACTGGCGCCCAACCTGAAGCCAGTTCTGCTCGCGCAATTCTGGACTTCCATCCCACTCTTCATCCTGAGCGAAGCCAACCTGGGATTGCTCGGGCTGGGCGTATCCGACCCGTTGCCGTCCTGGGGCAATCTGCTGCGTGAGTTGGAAACGGATCTGACCTTCAATCCCGGCATCGTCGCCTGCCTGGTGCTGATGCTGGCGGTGCTTGGCTGCTTCAGGGTGCTGCTGCCGCCCAAGTCCGCCCCACTCGATTAGAATATCCATAAACCAATGCTTTACGACGTAGCGGTGATCGGTGCCGGTGTATTTGGCGCTTGGACGGCGCACCATCTTTGCCAGGCCGGTCTGCGCGTAGTGCTGCTGGACGCATATGGCGTTGCCAACTCGCGGTCCAGTTCCGGGGGCGAATCGCGCATCATTCGTATGGGCTACGGCGCCGACGAAATCTACACCCGCTCGGCGATGCGTTCGCTCACGCTGTGGCAAGACTTCTGCCATCGGACTGGCCAGACGCTGTTTCTTCAGACTGGCGTGCTGTGGACCGCATCGGAAGGCGATCCTTACACCGAAAAAACCCGCCAGACATTGGCCAAATGCGGCGCGCACTTTGAACTGATCGGTCCGGCGGATCTGAAATCGCGCTATCCGCAAATGGAGTTCGCCGCCGCCACATGGGGTATCTTCGAGCCGGAGAGTGGCGCGTTGATGGCCCGCCGCGCCGTCGAGGCCGTGGTGCAGGATGCCGTCCGCCTGGGAGTCGAGTTTCTGCATGAAGCGGCCGGCGCGCCACGCGGCACGGCTTCGATCGAGGCGCTTGCCACGACCGGCGGCGCCACGGTACGGGCGGGCGTGTTTGTATTCGCCTGCGGTCCCTGGCTGCCCAAAACGTTTCCCGATTTGCTTGCCAACCGCATCGTGCCGACGCGCCAGGAAGCGTTTTTCTTTGGTACACCGCCCGGCGACCCGCGCTTCTCTCCGCCAGCCATGCCTGTGTGGATCGACTTCAGCGATCCGCGCGGCCCATACGGATTTCCCGATCTGGGAACCCGCGGCGTGAAAATCGCCCTCGACCAGCACGGCCCGCGCCTCGACCCGGATACCGCCGACCGGATTCCATCCGCCGCAGGCGTCGCCGCCGCGCGCGATTTCCTCGGACAGCGTTTTCCCGCGCTACGGCATGCGCCGCTCGTGGAGGCGCGCGTCTGCCAGTACGAGAACACCCCTAACGGCGATTTTCTGATTGACCGGCACCCGGACTTCGCCAACGTTTGGCTGGTCGGAGGCGGCTCAGGGCACGGCTTCAAACACGGTCCCGCGGTGGGAGAGTATGCCGCCGCGCGTATCCTCAATGGGGGTCCGGTGGACCCGCGCTACACTCTGGCGTCCAAGCTGGAGACCCGGAATCGTACCGTCTTTTAGCATTTAACACAGGTGTATACTGTATGGCACGATGGCGGGTGAGACACCATTCGCGTTTTTCAGCTATGCCAGAGACGACGCGCAATTCGCGCTGCGGTTGGCGAAGGATCTGAAGTCATCGGGCTTTCCCGTGTGGCTGGACCAACTGGATATTCGTCCAGGCCAGTGGTGGGACAAGGGTGTGGAAGATGGGCTCGCCAGTTGCCCCATGATGCTGGTGATTTTGTCCCCGTCGTCGGTGGCTTCCACCAATGTAATGGATGAAGTCTCCTTCGCCCTGGAAGAGCAGAAGATCCTGATACCCGTACGGCACCGGGACTGCAAGATCCCATTTCGTTTGCGGCGGG
>DATNMW010000355.1:0-17729 GCA_035602155.1 Bryobacteraceae bacterium
AGGAGTGGACCGATTCGGCGTGGCTGATCCTGCGCGACTATGGGATTCCGCGCGTGCTGGGCCGGGACTTGGCCGGTGCGGAAGATGTCGCGCCGCTGACCGCGCATATCCGCGGCCACAAGATGGCGCGCGGCGGCTTGGAGGCGGCGGTGTGGGACCTGGCGGCGCGCCTCGCGGGCCAGCCGTTGTGGCAAACCATCGGCGGCGGCGCGCGGCGGGAGATTCCGTGCGGCGTTTCCATCGGCATCCAGGATTCGGTGGACCAGCTTCTGGAGAAAATCGAGCGCGAGCTGGCCGCGGGCTATCAGCGCATCAAGATGAAGATCAAGCCGGGCTGGGATGTGGATGCGGTCCGGCAAGTGCGCGCGCGTTTTCCCGCGATCAAGCTGATGGCCGACGCAAATTCGGCCTACACGCTGGATGACACCGCCCATTTGAAGCAACTCGACGAGTTTTACCTGATGATGATCGAGCAGCCGCTGGCGCACGACGACATCATCGATCATGCCGTGCTGCAGGCTAAGCTGGATACGCCAATTTGCCTGGACGAGTGCATTCGGTCCGCGCATCATGCCGAGCAAGCCATCCGGCTGCACGCTTGCGGCATCATCAATATAAAGTTGGGGCGCGTGGGTGGTTTCCGCGAGGCCAAGCGCGTTCACGATGTGGCGCAGGCGGCGGGAGTGCCGGTATGGTGCGGCGGGATGCTCGAAGCGGGCGTGGGCCGCGCGCACAACATCGCGCTGTCCACGCTGCCTAATTTCGTGCTGCCGGGCGATGTGTCGGCCAGCAAGCGCTATTGGGCGCGCGATATTATCGTGCCGCCGGTCGAGACCACGCCCCAGGGAACTATTCGGGTTTCAGGCGAGCCGGGATTCGGCTACGCGCTGGACCACGATTACATCCGGTCGATTACGGTCCGGGAGGAGTCCGCCGGTTGAACGGCGCCGCTGTACTCTACGCCCTCATCCTCCTGATGGTGGTGTTCTGGTCGGGCAATTATATTGCGGGGAAGATCGCGCTGCGCGAATTTTCGCCGATGTTACTCGCTGGGTTGCGGATTGTGTTTGCGGGCGTGACGATATTGCCGGTGTATTTGTGGGAGCGGCTTACCGAGCCGCGACTCACTGAGCCACGACCGTCAGGGAGCGGTCCCCGCGACGCAGTGCGGCCTCTAATGTTGGGGCTGTTCGGCGTGACGCTCAATCAGGTCCTGTTCGTTGTGGGCCTTAGCCGCACCAGCGTGGCGCACGCGGCGATCCTCATCGGACTTACTCCGATACAGGTACTGATTATTGCGGGGCTGCGGGGCCAGGAACGCATCACGGCACGCAAGGCCTTCGGGATGGCGATCGCACTCGGAGGCGTGGCAATGCTGAAGGCTTTTGAGCCGGCTACCGGCGCCGGCGCAACCTGGATCGGCGATGCCGTGGTGCTGCTTGCGGGACTGTGTTTCGCCCTTTTCACCGTGTTCGGCAAAGAGGTGACGGCGCAATACAGCACCATCACCATGAACACGTACGCCTACGTGGGCGGCGCGGTGGCGCTGCTGCCATTGACGCTTTGGGAAGCCGCGCACCAGCCGCTGGCGAACGTCAGCGCAGGGGCATGGCTCGCCGCGATTTACATGGCGCTGTTTCCGTCGGTGATCGCGTACCTGATTTACTATCACGCCCTAGCCCACATGACGGCTTCGCGCGTGTCGGCATTCTCCTACTTACAGCCGGTGTTCGCATCGATCATGGGCGTCGCCATTTTAGGCGAGACCCTGGGAACGCCAGTGATCGCCGGCGGTGTGGCGATCCTCGGCGGCGTATATCTCGCGGAGCGCGGCTGATGGCTTCGTTTCTCGAGTTACTGCGCGGCAATCGCAACTACCGCTACACCTGGATCGGGCAAGTGGTCAGCGAGATCGGCGATCACTTCAACAACATCGCGGTGTTCAGCCTGGCGCTTGCGAACACGCGCTCCGGGCTGGTGGTGAGCGGCGTGATGCTATCGCGCGCAATTCCGGCGGTGCTGGCGGGACCTATCGCGGGTGTACTGCTCGACCGGCTGAACCGCAAACATGTGATGATCGCGAGCGATGTGATCCGCGCGGTGCTGGCCCTGGGCTTCATCCTGACGATTCACCGTCACGACACCTGGCTGCTGTACTTCCTGAGCGCCCTCCTGATGTTCGCCTCGCCGTTTTTCACCAGCGGGCGGTCGGCGATTCTGCCCAGCATCGCCACCAAGGACGAGTTGCACACGGCCAATTCGCTGACGCAAACCACCGGCTGGATGACGCTGACCATCGGCACTTTTCTGGGGGGCGCCAGCGTGGCGAGTTTCGGCTATCAGTGGGCCTTTGTGGGCAACGCCCTGTCGTTCGTGGTTTCGGCGATCTGCATTTCGCGGCTGTTTCTGGCGGGTGATGGTTTCCGGCCGAAGCGCGAGTCGCTCACGGAAAGCGACGTGGTGCGGCCTTGGCACGAATATACCGAGGGTCTGCGCTACATGCGCGCGCATCCGCTGATCTTCGGCATCGCGCTGATTGGCGTGGGCTGGGCCACCGGCGGCGGCGCGGCGCAGATTCTGTTCAGCATCTTCGGCGAGATCGTCTTCAATCGCGGACCGGCCGGCATCGGCATCGTGTGGGGCTGCGCGGGCATCGGGCTGATGATTGGCGGCCTGGTGGGGCACCGCCTGGGCGAGCGCCTGAGCTTCGATGGCTACAAGCGGGCGGTGGTGGTGTGCTACGCGATTCACGGCGGCGCATATGTGCTGTTCAGCCAGATGCGGAATTTTCATGCGGCGCTGGTTTTCATTGCGCTATCGCGCGCGGCCGTGGCGGTGAGCTCGGTGCTGAATTATTCGCAGCTACTGCGGCACGTGGCCAACGAATTCCGCGGACGGGTGTTTGCCACCATGGAATCGATGGTCTGGTCTACCATGATGGTTTCGATGATGCTCGCGGGGATTGCATCGCAGTATTACGATCCGCGCGCGATTGGCGCGATTGCGGGCGTGCTCAGCTCGACGACCGCGATCTTCTGGGGCTGGGCGAACTGGAGGGGGCGGCTGCCCGAGCCCGCGTGCGAGGGTGTAGATCCGGAGGGAGTGGAAGTGCATGGAGAACCCACCATCTAATTTGCCGTCTAGCTTGCAGGACAAAGTCGTATTGGTTACCGGCGCGGCCAAGCGTATCGGGCGCGGGATCGCGTTGCGGCTGGCGCGCGAAGGCGCGCGCGTGGCGATTCACTATGGGAAGTCGGAAGCGGAAGCGCGGGCGACTGCGGCCGAATGCGGGGGAGCGCCGGTTTTTCGGGCGAATCTGGAAAGCGTGGCGGAGATCGAGCGCATGTTCGGCGAGATTGACGGCGCGTTCGGCCGGCTGGACGGCTTAGTGAATAATGCGGCACGCTTCACGCGGCGCGATCCGCTGGAGGTCACCGAAGCCGACTGGGATTTCATCCACTCCGTCAACCTGAAGGGGGTGTTCTTCTGTTGCCAGAGCGGCGCGCGTTTGATGCGCAAGTCGGGCGGCGGGCGGATCGTGAATATCAGCTCGCTGGGCGGGCTGCGGCCCTGGGCGGACCACGCGCATTACTGCGCGTCGAAGGCCGGCGTGATCATGTTGACGCGGGCGTTGGCCAAGGCGTTCGCGCCGGAGATTACGGTGAATTCGGTGGCGCCGGGAGTGATTCCGTTCGGGGAATTGGACTCGGAGGCTACGAGGATGATTCAAGCTACGCCAGCCTTGCGTGGGGGCACTCCGGATGAGGTGGCGGGCGCGGTGGTTTATTTTTTGGGGGCTAGTAACTTTATTACGGGTCAGATTATGGCGGTGGATGGCGGGTTGAGCCAGCGGTAGTGGGCGCTGGCGTGACGCCCCACTAGTCTTCATGGCGTTCCCGCCTACCTGCACTGCATTGGGGGCCGTCCTGTGTTGCTTGGCTGCTTTTGCTTGTAGGCGCTTCCCACATAAGCGCCGCGTACCGTTGTTGCCGGGCAAGCCCCCTCAACCGGCCTCGCCATGCGTCTCAACAAGGGATCCGCTCTGAAATATTGGCGGGCGATTCGGGATTTGAACACTACGTCAAGGCACCTGTCTAAATTTGCGCGCGGTCCCGACCCTCAGTCTTGCGGGACGGCAGGCACCCCGTATCTCTTGGAGGAATCTCGCTTTTAGCAGGTCGGCCATTTCACTTGCGCTTTTGAGTAGGTCAGGCTCTCGGATTATATAGCTCTTGAGTCGCAGACGGTCTATCAAAGTGAAATCCTCGACCCGAGCTTCGCTGCGGAGCAAAGCAATGTTTGATGCAACTCCATCATTATCTTCCAGCCACCCGCCAGCATCCATCAGCTTCTGGAGGTACCAGCCCCTGATGAGGGGCACCCAGGACTCCGCCCCCACCAAATGGGCATGAAGGATTGGACCCACCGTCAGCGCTGAGCTGGAGTTTTTGACAAAAGCGTTGCGGCGCGGGTGAGCCAAAATCTTGTTGCGGACTCCGCCTAAATATTCGAGATGGGAGGGCAGAGGTTTGAACCGTTTGCCCAATAGCGCTACGACTGTGCTCATCTCATAGTAGGCGAATGCGACAAGGGCGCGTGCCTCCCTCGTGTACTGATCGCGTTCTCTACCATGTTCATCCGAAACGTCAAAATAGGTGAGGTCCGGATCGCCCGCACGTTGCCCTGCTATGACCTGGTTCGTCTTTTGTCGGCTGTGAATGTACGCCTCAGAAAGCGCTCGCAGGCGGTCGAACGTGGCGGCCAGCGCCTCGGTTCGATCAACGATGTCAAACACGAATCGGCGGTGTTCCGATACCTCTACGAAGGTGGGTAGGAGGGTGGCATCAGTGCGCACTTCAGGTTGTTGCGGTATCTTGCGAAACACCGAATGAGCGTCGTTTAGGAATTGCGCAAATGGGTTCGTCCAGCCGGGCGGCATTAGAATCAGGGTAGCTCTTTTCTGCCAATCCGGAGCTTCCGCTTTCTGGCGCGCCGGTGGAACAGAATACGCGGTTCTGTTTCCGTGGCCGATCGGGACCTTCGTGATGATTGGAAAACAGCGGCGGAATGAGCATGTGCAGAGAATCGAGAACGGCGAAGCCAAAGGTGGCTCTCGACGCCCGGGAGGACCCCTCCCAGAATGACTACAATTGATTCATGGCTAAGCTTGAGCTGATCCGTGACGAACGTCCTGACGCTCGCCTTTCAGTGCCAGCGCAATACGTCATACGCCTTAGAGAATGGGTCTTGGACGGTGAGGGGAGACCGTTATTGACAAGGCGCTGCCCTGGCATGCAAGAGCTGGACACGGAAATTGGCGCAATCAAGGCCGAACTTGATCAAATCCAGAAGGACGCCCACCAAAGGTGGGGTGACCACTAGCGGCTTTTTCCGTTCCCGTGACTTTTCAGGTCCCGCCCATTTGAAACTTCCCGGGCTCGCCTTCCAGAGGCGATCCTGACGTGACGGCATTGGAGTAGCCCGAATGTTCTTGAATCGCAATCGGATAAGCTTGGGATCCATGGGACTTGGTGCGCAGCCCTCGGGGAGGCTTTCAGCGTCAGACTGCTATTACGTCTTCGCCGCCTGTCTCTCTGTCTCACGGGATTCAACAGCCATTCAGCAGTTATCTCGCAGGTGGCTATCGCAACGTGAGCAGATGTGACCGAAGGGCGTGGAGTTGGATGGCGGAGTGAGGTGTGCGACCTCATCGCGGTAGAATTCTTATAGCGGCGGAGGCGCCGTCCAATGAGCAAAGAGCAACTGCACGAACTGGTCAATCGCCTGCCGGAGTCGGAAGTCACGCCGGCGGCACGATACCTGGAGTTCCTGATCGCGCATGACGAACAGCCGGTCGACTCGGAGATGCTGGCGCGCATCGATGCCGCGCGCGCCCACCCGTCACCCGGCATCCCGCATGAGGAGATCCTGCGGGAGTTTGGTGTGTGAAACGGTTTGTTTGGGAGCCAGCCGCGCGGTCCGATCTGCGGCGGCTGGATCGCGAAACTGCAATGCGCATTCTCCTTGCCTTGACCCGCTATGGCAGCGTCGGCGATGGAAATGTCAAGCGGCTGACTGATCGCGAAGGGCTATACCGCCTCCGGGTTGGCAAGTGGCGGATCTTCTTTGACCTCGATTCTCCGGATGTCGTACGGGTCCATGGCATTGATAACCGCGGCGAGGCTTACTGAGCCGTCCATTGGTACCGAGGTCGTGTAAAATACAGCTATGGCGACCAGCACCCTGCTCACGATCGACGATTTTGAGCTGCTCCCGGCCGAAGCTGCCGAAAACCACGAGCTGGTCGAGGGGGAACTGGTTGACGTGTCCGGAAACACACCCCGGCATAACAAGCTTCGGGACTGGCTCGTTGCGCTGATGCTGCCTTGGATGACGGAACGCGGTCTTGGGACCGCTATTGCCGAACAGGAATTCGATTTTCTGGGC
The DNA here is from genome assembly GCA_035602155.1 of Bryobacteraceae bacterium. Lineage (GTDB taxonomy): Bacteria > Acidobacteriota > Terriglobia > Bryobacterales > Bryobacteraceae > Bog-159. The sequence continues at coordinate 6,448 of DATNMW010000355.1, forward strand.
AATGCGCATGGGCCGGATGTGAGCGTTATGGGACCGGCCAAAGCAGCGCTACTCGACCTGGACCGGCGCGTGCAGCGCTTCGTCCCTGACCTTGCCATTGAGATTGCGTCCCCATCGGACACATACGACGGACTTCTCGCGAAGAAGGAGCGCTATTTGAAATCGGGAACGGCCGAGGTCTGGCTGTTTTCGCTGTCCACTCGGGAACTCGCCATCTACGGCGCGCGCCGCACGCTGACCCTGCGGGGCGCGGATGCAATCACTGTGGATTTGATGCCGGGGTTTTCGATCGGCGTCGAGGAACTGATGCAAGGGTTGTGAGTCTCTTGCGCGACGTGAGGACCCAGCGGGAAGCGATCCGACCTGGGCCGCAGGCGCTCGGATGGCAGCACTGGCGAAGGCAGTGTCAGGGATAAGTTGGCTTCGTGCGCCTATTGAGGATCGGCGCGAAAGGGCCGATTAACAATCGGCCCGCATGTTGCCGACCTGCCCTACAAGCACTTATGCGCCACTCATCTCCTTCCTTCTTCATCACAAACAGGAGCGGCACACGCGGCGCGAGCGTCACCGCTCCCCGGATCGTGCTGGCGCCGTCCACGATGGCCACATCCTTCGCGATGAACCGGATGCTGCCGCTCACCACACGCGGAACGGTCAACTCGGTCCACGGCTCGTTTATCCCAATCGCGACGGGAAAAGACCAAGGGTGTTGTCGATGAAGATCGATGAGCCGGTCAAAGTCCACGGTGGAATCCGCGTCCGTAGTTAGCACCTTGGCGCGCCGGGCCGGGTCGTTGAGGGCGGCGATGGCCTTGTCGATGGCCGCGCGCTCCCGATCCTGGTCAGCCCATAGTCCAGCGGCGTAGAACAGCGAGAGGCAGAGAATTGGTTTCACACCACGGAAATGTCGCGCCGCCGGGGTTCCTTTCAGTCGATTAACCGCCGTTGCTCCCAAGGCCCGGTGCTATGCTCAAACCAATGAGGCCGGCGAAACTGTTTCAGCCGCGTCATTTCGACGCTTTCCGCTGCATCGGCGCCGATTGCGAGGACACGTGCTGCGTCGGGTGGATTGTGCACGTCGACAAACCAACCTACGAGAAATACCAAAGCTGCTCCGACGCGGAGTGCGGGCCGTCACTGCGCACTCTCGTCAGCATCAGTGAAAAGAGTTCAAATGGCGACGATTACGCCAAGATCGCCTTCAATCGAGGAAGGTGCCCGTTCTTGTGGGAGGGTCTCTGTTCGATACAAGGGAGGCTGGGCGAGGATTACCTGCCGAACACGTGCGCGACGTATCCGCGCGTGATGAATCAGGTAGGCGATGTGTTGCGGCGGTCTTTAGACCTATCTTGTCCCGAGGCGGCAAGAGTGGCGCTTCTGGACCCCAAGCCGATGGAGTTCGACGAACGCGAGTACCAGGATGGCTTAATCCGTCCTGCGAACGTTCCCTCGGTCGACACCTCCAGCTTGAAGGATGCTCCCGAGCCATACGTTTTTTTTCGGGACGTTCGGCGACTGGCGATCGCGCTGCTGCAGGACCGTTCGCATCCCATTTGGAGACGTCTCTTCATGCTTGGATGTCTTTGCGAAGAGCTGGATGAAGCGGGAAGCCGAGCCAGGGACCGGAATGTTTGAACGTTATTCGGAATCGTATAGACGGCGATTCCTTGGCCAACTGTCCGGCACAACCGGCCGCTCAACTTGAGGTGGTGTTGGAGTTGATTGTCGCGCGTATCGGCTCAGACTTCAACTCGCGCTCTTTGCCAGACTGCTACAAGGAGTTTATGGCCGGCATCCAATGGACGATGGAATCGACCATGACGAGATCGGGTACAGGTAGGCCGAAGTATATGCGCAGTATTATGCTCCATTTATGAGCCGACACGAGCACATACTCGAACATTACCTGGTCAATTACGTGCAAAGGACTCTGTTCCCGATGGGGACGCCGGAAAGCAACCGCCGGCTATCGAACGATCGGGCGCCATCGAGTATGGCCGCCCAATACATGTTGATGGCCGCATACTTTGCCATCACCCAAACCGTGTTGATCGGGATGGCTGGATTCCACAAGGCGGCTTTCGGCGCAGGGCAAGTTATTAAGTCGATCCAGTCGTCTACAAAGACTTTTGAGCATAGCCTTACATATCCAGGACGCGTGATTCAGATGCTTGCGGATAGGAATATGACGACCGCGGCGACCCTTTGCGTATTAATCCGGAATTAGGAAGTGGGGCTTGGATGCCCGCCCACTTTTATTTCCAGGCGTCCAGCACCAGGTGATCCCGGTTGCAAATGCCAAGATGGCGCAAGTAGCGGTCGGCGAAAAGCATGTAGCGGTAGCTGGCCGCCGCGCCGAAATGGCGGTAGATGTACCGCATGCCGCGCGTGAAAGGAAGATTCTCCGTGCGCGCCCGCGCGAAGCCGCCGGCGGCCGCCAACTGGCCGAGCGACGTGACGGTGAAAGGACGAATGTGCGTGTAGTCCGCGTAGAACGCCACCATGTCCGCCGGCGTGGGAACCACGATGCAACACCGGCCACCGGGCTTCAGCACGCGATAAATCTCCAGGATGGCGCGCGCGGGATCGGGCAGATGCTCGAACAGCCAGCAGCAGAATACGCCCTGGAAATAAGCATCGGGGAAAGGGATCTCATAAGCGCTGCCCAGAGTGATATGCAGCCGGTGGGCGGCGTAGTGCTCGACCAGGTCCGGCGCATTATCGATGGCCACGATGGCGCTGGGGTTCTGGCGCGTGAACCAGCAACGGCCGGGTCCCACGTCGGCGACGGGCTGGATGCCTTGGAATCTCGATTCATACCAGAATCTGCCCCAGACCATTTCAATCTGCCCCACGATCCCGTCACCGGTGGTAAGGATGTATTGGCCGTATGGCGTTTCAGGCATATGCACCCAGGCCGTGCGTAAAATATAATAAATGGCTCAAAGTTCCGAAGAGTTCTACCGAATCCAAAAACTGCCTCCTTACGTGTTCGCGGTGATCAACGAGATGCGGGCGCGGGCGCGCGCGGCGCAGCAGGACGTGATCGACTTGGGCATGGGCAATCCGGACGGCGCTACGCCGCGCGTGGTGGTGAGCAAGATGGTGGAAGCCGTCCGCAATGCGCGCAACCATCGCTATTCGGTTTCGCGGGGCATCCCCAGGTTGCGCGAGGAAATCGCGCAGCGCTACAAGACGAATTACGCAGTGGACCTGGATTCCGAGACGGAAGCCATCGTCACCATCGGCGCCAAGGACGCGTTGGCGCATCTGCTGTTCGCGGTGGTCGGGCCGGGCGACGCGGTGGTCTCGCCGAACCCTGCATATCCGATTCATCAATACGGCGTGATCATGGCGGAAGGCCACGCCTGCCTGCTGCCCATGCCCAGCCCGGCGGAATTTCTGAACCGGCTGGATGATCTCTACCGCACTTCCACGCGCAAACCCAAGCTGCTGCTGATCTCGTTTCCGCATAACCCCACGACGGCTTGCGTGGAACTCGATTTCTTCCGCGAAATCGTGGCGATGGCCAGCCGCCACGGCACGCTGGTGGTGCACGACTTCGCGTATGCGGACCTGGGCTTCGACGGCTACAAGCCGCCCAGCATCCTGCAAGTGGAGGGCGCCAAGGAAGTGGCGGTGGAGATCTTCTCGATGTCCAAGAGTTACAACATGGCGGGCTGGCGGGTGGGTTACTGCCTGGGAAATCCGCGCATGATCGGGGCGCTGGCGCGCATCAAGAGCTACCTGGATTACGGCGTTTTTCAACCGATACAAATTGCGTCGATCATCGCTTTGCGGGAGTGCCACGAAGATACACGCAAGATCTGCGCCATTTACCAGAAGCGCCGGGATGTGCTGGTGAGCGGTCTGGCGCGGGCCGGCTGGCCGGTGGAAAAGCCGCGCGGCACCATGTTCGTGTGGGCGCCGGTGCCCGAGCGCTATCGCGCGGAGGGGTCCCTGGAGTTCGCCAAACTGCTGATGGAGAAAGCGCTGGTAGCCGTCTCGCCTGGGATCGGCTTCGGCCCTCTGGGCGAGGGGCACGTACGCTTCGCGCTGGTGGAAAACGAGCATCGCATCCGGCAGGCGACACGGTCCATCGGCAAGTTCTTGAAGACCTGAGGTCCCGATGGGTCCACCTTGTTGGTGTCCGGTTGGCTGAAAAATCTCCGGAAAACCTGGGTAGCCGCCACAATGCCCACGCGGGTTCCCGCACCGGCAGCCCTCGCTATTTCACTTCGACCGCCGGAATGTTGGCGTCGCGGACCTGTTTATTGAACGCGGGCAGATCGCCCTCCATCAGCTCCTTCAGCTTCTCCAACTCCGCGTTCGATTGCGTGGCGAGATCTTCGTAAACCATCTGCTCCTGCCGCGTGGGTGCGGTGTCGCTCTCCTCCACGTCATCCTTCAGCGCCGCCAGCTTGTTGTTCAACTTGATGGGGAAGTTCAGCGCGTCTTCGCCCGCCTTCAGCTTCGTCTGGTAAAGCGCTTCTTCGACATCGGCCAGTTTCTTGTCGAGAGCCTTGGCGGCGACGGCGACCTTATCTTCCTTCGCATAGCGCTCGAGCTGCTTCTTCGCCTCGCGGATCTCGATCACGGCTTGGTTGACCGCGCTCAATTTGTCGCGAAGCTGCAGCGCCAGCGCAAGCTGCGCGGCGTGGTCTTCCGGCCGCGTCTTCACGCGCGGATCCGGCCGAACGGTAAAAGACTGCGTCTGGCTCTGGCCGGCCGCCGTGAGCTTCGCGGTGTACTTGCCGGGCGCCGCGGTGGGCCCCGTCACGCTGCCCGCCCACATGATCAGACCGGGAAACTTGGTCGAGTCTTCGTAGCGCAGATTCCAAACAAAACGGTTCAAGCCGGCTTCGGCCGGCAGCTTCTCCGCACCCCTGGGCGGCCCGAAGGCCTCTTCTTCAGGGTCGCCGGGACCCTCGTCCTTCTTCTCCACATTCGAATACTTCTTCACAGGCTTGCCGTCGCCGTCGAGGATTTCGAGGGTGATCTCTTCCTTCTCCTTAGGCTTGGCGGCCAGCGAATAATAGATCGCCACGCCGCCCGCGGGATTCTGGCCTAGCGGCGCGGCCGACGGGATTGAAAAACCGCCGCGCGCGCCGCGCACAGCGTCCTTCGGCTGGAACAGGTGCGCTGGTTCCTTGAGCGCCGCCGCCGACAACCGATACAGCAGCGGCACATCGTCCAGAATCCAGAACGACCGCCCTTGCGTGCCCACCACCAACTCCTGTTCGCGCTTGTGGAACGCCAGGTCCGTAATCGGAACCACTGGCAGATTGAGCTGCAAGGACTGCCAATCCCCACCGCCGTTGAAGGAAATGGACATGCCGGTTTCCGTGCCCGCCACCAGCAGCCCCGCGCGGTTGGGATCTTCCCGCACCACGCGCGTGAACGAATGGTCCGGGATGCCACGATTGATGGGCGTCCAACTCTTGCCGGTATCGTGAGTGACAAACAGGTACGGCCGGAAATCGTCCCACTTATACATGGTCGCGGCGATGTAAGCGGTCTGCGCATCGTGCGGCGAAGCTTCGATGGAATTGATTTGGATCCACTCGGGCATCTCTTTCGGCGTGACATTCATCCAGTGCTGCCCGCCATCGCGCGTAACGTGGACCAAGCCGTCGTCCGACCCGGCCCAGATCAAACCTGCTTGCAGCGGCGACTCCGCAAGGGTGAAGATCGTATCGTAATATTCCACGCCGCTGTTGTCCTTGGTGATCTCGCCGCCCGCCGGCCCCTGCTTGCTGCGGTCGTTGCGCGTCAGGTCGGTGCTAATGGGCTTCCAGCTTTGCCCTTCGTCCGTGGTCTCGAACAGGATGTTGCCGCCAGCCCACAGCTTGGCCGGATCGTGCAGGGAAAACAGCAGCGGAAAATCCCATTGGAAGCGGTACTTCATGCCCTCTGCGCCATAGCCCATGGGATTGTCCGGCCACACGCTGACGTTGCGGAACTGTTCGGTGGAGTGGTCGTAGCGCGTCAGGTAGCCGTCGTAGGAACCGGCGTAGACGATCTGCGAATTACGCGGGTCGGGGGCGATCCATCCGCTCTCTCCCCCGCCCACGTCATACCAGTCACGCTCGCCGATGCCGCGCCCGTCGCTGCGGCTGGCGATGCGCACGGTGGTATTGTCCTGCTGCGCGCCGTAGACGTGATAGGGATAATCGTTATCCAGCGCCACGCGGTAAAACTGCGCGGTGGGCTGATCGTCCTCGCTCGACCAGGTGCGGCCGCCGTTGCTGGAAACCGTGGCGCCGCCGTCGTCGCTTTCGATCATGCGGTCCGGATCGTTGGGCGCGATCCACAAAGCATGCCTGTCGCCGTGCGGCGCGCGAATCATGGAAAACTTGTTGCCGCCATCCACGGACTTCCACATGGATGTGTTCAGCACGTAGACCGTCTCGGCGCTCTTGGGGTCCGCGAAGATGTGCGAATAATACCAGGCGCGCTGGCGCAGATTATTTTCCGAGTTGGTCTTGTGCCACTTCTTGCCGCCATCGTCGCTGCGGAAAACTCCGCCCTCGGCGGCTTCCACAATGGCCCACACGCGTTCCGGATCGGCCGGCGAAATGGTCACGCCGATGCGTCCCAGCAAGCCTTTGGGCAACCCGTCGTTGCGCGTGATCTCGCTCCAGGTATCGCCGCCGTCGGTGGATTGAAACAGTCCGCTGCCTTTGCCGCCGCTTTCGAAGGTCCACGGCTTGCGGCGGATCTGCCAGAGAGTGGCATAGATCAGATTGGGATTCGACGGGTCCATGGCCAGATCCACGGCGCCCGTGTCCTGGTCGCGGTACAGCACTTTCTGCCAGGTCTTGCCGCCGTCCTTTGAGCGATACACGCCCCTCTCCTCGTTGGGGCCGAACAGGTGGCCCAGCGCCGCCACGAACACGATGTCGGGATTGCGCGGATGGATCGCAATGCGCCCAATGTGATAACTGTCGGCGAGGCCCAGGTGTTTCCAGGTCTTGCCGCTATCGATGGATTTGTAAACGCCGTCGCCATTGGCCGCGTTACCGCGCACGCAGGCTTCACCCATGCCCGCATAGATCACGTTGGGGTCCGATTCCGACACCGCCAGCGCGCCCACCGATCCGCTCTTCAGTTGGCCGTCCGAGACCGGGACCCACGTCGCGCCGCTATCGATGGTTTTCCAGATGCCGCCGCCGGTGGCGCCGAAATAATAAGTGGGGGGTTGGCTGGTGACGCCGGCTACCGCCACCGCGCGTCCACCCCGGAATGGGCCGATATTCCGGTACTTCAATTCTTTGAGGGCGTTGAAATCGACCTGCGCGCACAGCAAGCCGGCCGAAAGCAGCCCAAGTGAAAGATTCCGCATGGCAGGGTCATAATATATCACCTTGTGACGGGCGGCCCGCTGCTCGTAGGCAATAAACTTTACAGAATCTTTATGCTGTGATATGCTTGCGTGAGGCGGTGGGAGTAAGGTTCCAATGTCCACGATGAACAACGTTTTAGGGGCTGGCGATGCGCAGCACTCGCGGCGCCGGTTTCCCATTCAACAGGCGGTCCGTTACCAATGCGTGAAGGGCAGCCGGATCTTTGCCGTTGGTGTAGGCAAGACGCTCGAAATCAGCAGTCGCGAAGTACGGTTAACGATCCAGCAACCGCTCAAGCGGGGCCAGAAAATGCGACTGTCGGTGGACTGGCCGGCCATGCTGCACAACACCTGCCGTATGAAACTGGAGATCTTCGGTTGGATATTGCATAGCGGGAATGGGGAGGCTGCCGTCAAGATTGAACGCTACGAATTCCGCACGCGCGGAGCGGAACTCGCGACCATCCCGTTATAGCAGCGCGTGGCGAGGGCGCCTAGCCGGGTTGAATTTGTGGGGTAGACCGCGGTCCAGGGGGAACGTGAAGCTGGATGCCTGCGCGTGGTAGAATTCCGCGCATGAGGGTACTCGCTTTGTGCAGTCTTCTGCTGGTGCAGGTAGTGTCTGCGACCGCCCAGGCGCCGATGGTCGAGCCCGGGGGAGTGGTGGACGCAGCCTCTTTCAAAGGTCCGGTGGCGCCCGGTTCGCTGGTGTCCATTTTCGGCTCCAACCTTGCCTCGGGTAACGCATCCGCCGGCGTCATCCCCTTGCCGTTTACACTGGGAGGCGTCTCGGTGAGCTTCAACGGCATCGCCGCTCCATTACTTTACGTCTCGCCGCGGCAGATTAACGCGCAACTCCCCTGGGAGATTTCCGCAACCGGTGCGGTGAGCGTAGTGGTCTCGAACGGCACGGCAGCCTCGCCGCCGCAAGACGTCGAGGTGGCGGCCTTCTCCCCCGGCTTATTCACCATCGGAGGCTATGCCGTAGCCGTCAATCCGGATGGCTCGCTGGCCGCGCCCGCCGGCGCGGTTCCCGGCATCGCAAGCCACCCGGCAGTCCCCGGCGACTCACTGGTTCTTTGGGGCAGCGGATTTGGCGCGGTGAACCCGCCCGCCACTACCGGCGACAACTCAATGGACGCGCTGCGCAACTTGGCGTCTCCGCCTACGGTAATGATCGCCGGCGTTGCCGCGCCGGTTACCTTCGCGGGATTGTCGCCGCAATTCGTGGGCGTGTATCAGATCAACGTCACCATGCCCTCCACCCAGCCTGCCGCGAATGCGGCGTCGATCGAGATCGAAATCGGCGGTGTGACCGGCGCGGTCCAAACCACCATTGCCGTCGGCACGGGTTGGCCCCAGTGGGCCCAGAACGCGCAACACACCGGCAACCCCAGCGTGGCTGGGCAGAGCTTGAGCGAAATCCTGGCGAACATCGTGTATGACCCGCTGGTGCCGGAGGAACAATCCGCTAACTACGACGAACTGGTCGCGCATTATCAGGTCCCGCTGGTCGATGGCAACGACGTATATATGGAATATAAGTCCGGCAGCTACCAAGCCGGCACGTTCGCAACTGAAATCTGGGGCGAGAACAAGTTTACATGGCAGGGCGGCCAACTCGTTCAGCAGTGGGAAACGGCGAGCGACTGGAAAGCGCCGGGATCGAGCAACGATTTTTGGGAACCGGTGTTTCACGCCGCGCTGGGCAACGGCGTCGTATATCTTCCGGGCGCCAGTGGCAGCGTGATCGAGTTGAACAAGGCGAGCGGCGCCTTGGTTCAGCGCTTCGCTCCCTTTGGAACCGATCCGAACACTTATGAGACTGGCCCCATCACTGTGGACTCCGGCGGCAATCTATACTACAACGCGATCCAGGTGGTCACTACCAACGGTTTCTATGGCAACGATGCCACAAATTCCTGGCTGGTGAAGATCAGTTCGGCCGGCGCGGTCACGATGGCCACCTATCAGAGCCTGACATCGTCTCAAGCGCCCAACTCCACCAGCCAGTGCGTCACCTCTTTCGATACCTCGCAGCTGCCGTGGCCGCCTTCGACCACCGCGGTTCCAGAGACCAGCACGTGCGGCAGCCAGCGTGCCGCGCTGAACGTCTCTCCTGCGGTCGCTCCCGATGGAACCATTTACACGGTCAGCCGTGCGCACTTCAACGATCGCTCTTCCTTCCTGGTGGCGCTGAATCCCGATCTCAGCCTGAAGTGGATTGCCTCTTTGCGCAACCGCTTCCACGACGGTTGCGGAGTCTCTGTGGCCGACGGAGGCTGGCTTCCGCCCAATGGCGCTCCTGGCGGATGCGCAGCAGGGGCTTTGCAGGGCGTCGATCCGTTGACCAATCAGCCCGGCGATGGCAGCGTGCTGGACGACGCGTCGGCCACGCCCGTGGTCGCGCCCGATGGCACGATCCTTTTCGGTACCTGGAACCGCTACAACTATGCCCAGGGTCACTTGATGCACTTCGATGCCGGCGGCAATTACCTCGGCGCATTCGGATTCGGCTGGGACACTACGCCGGCCATTTACCCGCACGGCGATACCTGGTCGCTGGTGACTAAGAACAACCACTACGGCGGCCTCGGTTCTTACTGCGACGACGCTACGTTTTGTCCCACGGATCGCACGACTAACAACCCGGCTTCGCCGGAACAGTACTTCGTGACCCAGCTTGACGCGAACCTGAATATCGAGTGGAGCTTTCAGAACACGAATACCGATAGCTGCACGCGCAACCCGGACGGCACCTTGACTTGCGTATCGGACCATCCGGCCGGCTTTGAATGGTGCGTGAACAGTCCGGCCATAGATGCCAACGGCGTAGTGTACGCCAATAGCGAAGACGGCAATCTGTTCGCCATCCAGCAGGGCGGATCGGCGATACAGGAGATCTTCCAGCAACTCGCCTTGGGCGCGGCGTATACGCCCGCTTCGATCGGCGGCGATGGGAAGATCTATTCACAAAACGACGGACATTTGTTTGTGGTGGGTAACTGATGCCTGGGCGCACCTTCTCCTCCGCTCCGTACGGTTCCGCCACGAAGCTCCTCACCGCGCGGAGTTGCCCACCATCGCACCCGCGGATTTAGCCCGTACGCTGCGAGGTTTGCCGGCGTGGGTGCCATGTTGGGAGATGTGCGGCCCGCATGATTCCGTATCTGTTATGCGGCAGCAAAGCCCTCCCATCCTTTACAACTTCTTTACAATCTATGCCCTCTTGCGTCGACATTAGAGCAAATTGCCCGCAATTTTCTCTTGACTTACCGCCAGCAAGCACTATACTTATTGCAGACTCTATCTCAGATGCGGACGATGGATACCCAAATGGGATTCAATAACACTTCGCCTCAAACGACCTGCCGAACGGAGGTTTTCCAAATGCAAGACTCTAAATCGCGCCATCCCAGCCCCGGGGATTGCTGGGAGACCAGCACCTGTTCGCCGGTGATTCAACCGCCGCTTGCCCTCAGTTCCTGCGCCTACGATAAACAGACTGACGGCACCTGCAATCACACCTTTGAGCTCCTTAACGAGCAGGACTGGGACATGGCGACGTCTGGAATTGCGCTCTTTGAGTCCTCCACGAACTACCTCGCGGTGACTGCCGACAAGGCCGGATATGGCTACCTTCTGGTGCAGGACCACATGGGCGGATACCAAGCTGGCGACCTTGGCAATATATTCCCTTTCATCGCGGTGGACTCCCCGTGCGGCGCTCTAGCCGCTGACTGCGACCGTGTCACCAGCCTCGCGTTCTACAACAATACCCTGTTTCTTTGGCCGTACCACGAGGTTTTGAAGGCGCTCCAGTTTAATGCCGGCCCGACGGCAGTTACCGGCACCACAAGCTATACGGACAGCACCGGCGCGAACGTCACGGGGACCGGCTGCACCGGCGGCGGGAGCTGCCCTTGCAGCGGCGGCT
>DATNMW010000356.1:0-7595 GCA_035602155.1 Bryobacteraceae bacterium
GATGATACCCGTCCGCAAACAGAATCTGCCGTTCTTTCGCGAATTCTTCCTGGTGCTGGGCGGCATGGTCTTGCTGATTGCCTGCGCCAATGTGGCAAACATGATGCTGGCGCGCGCGGCCGACCGGCGCAAGGAGATCGCGGTGCGTCTGGCGCTGGGCGCAGGCCGCGCCCGCCTCGTCCGCCAGTTGCTCACCGAGAGCATGTTGATCGCCATGGGTGCTGCCGTGCCGGGCTTCCTGTTGTGCGCCTGGTGCATGCATCTGCTCTCTCAATTGCGCCTGCCGCTGCCGGTCCCGGTCAGCTACGATCTGAATCCCGACTGGCGGGCGCTATTGTTCACGTTCGGTTTGACGCTGGTAACCGGCGTGGCTTTCGGGTTGGCGCCCGCGTTGCAATCCACGCGCCCCAGCCTGGCCCCCGCGCTGAAGGAAGGCGGCAATATTCAGTTGCGCAAGCACCGGCGCTTGAGCCTGCGCAACGCGCTGGTGCTTTGCCAGATGGCTGCTTCGCTCACTTTGTTGTTGATCACCGGATATTTGGGACTCGGAATTCAAAGCACCTTAGGAGTTCAAGAGGGGTTCAATCCCCGGAACATGTATCTGATCTCGCTCGATCCTGTACGCGATGGTTATTCCGCCGAGCGCGCCGCCGCTTTCCTCGAGAAGATGCTGGAGCGCGTGCAACGGCTTCCCTCGGTCGCCGCCGCCTGCCTCACCGATACGGTACCCGTCGCAATGGATGGCAATGCGGGCGTGACTTTCTCTACGGCCGGCTCAGCCGGGCACGCTGTGGAGTTTGCGCGCAAGCACACGGTCGGCCGCGGCTATTTCGAGACGGCGGACATTCCGATACTTGCGGGGCGAGGTTTCCGCAGGGAGGATGAAGCCGGCGGCGCGAGGAGTGTGATCGTCAGCGAGTATCTGGTGCGCAAGTTCTGGAAGGGGCAGGATCCACTGGGACGGCAGATCGAACTTGGCAACGGTCAGGCAGCCGCCGTAATCGGAGCCATGCCGGGCACCGTCGACTATCGCACCGGGGCTCTCGGCAGCGGCCGCAAGCTATATGAAGTGGTGGGAGTGGTCAAGGATGTCACCGAAGACCTGGTAGTCAACAAGAAGCATCCGGCCATCTACTTTCCGCTGCACCCGGCCGATTACGCCCAGCCATCGCTGCGCGGCGTAACGCTGATGCTGCGCGCCGCGCCCGGTGTGGACGCCATTGCCGCCGTGCGTCGCGAGATAGCGGCCATGGATTCCGCCATCACGCCCTTCAACGCGCGCAGTATGACGGAGCAGATCGTGCAGTTTATGTCGATGTTGAAGGCGGCATCCTGGACGTACGGTCTGATCGGCGTTTTCGGCCTGGTGCTGGCGTCGGTGGGTTTGGCGGGTGTGACCGCTTATTCCGTGGCGCAGCGCGGACATGAGATCGGCATTCGGCTGGCGCTGGGCGCGCAGAAGCGCGACGTGCTGGGGCTGGTGATGAAGGAAGGCGCCATGTTGGTGACGGTGGGTGCGCTGATTGGCTTGGCCTTCGCCTGGGCGGGAATGCGCGCGCTGGCTGGGATGTTCTTTTCGGTAGCGTCGGTGCAGCACGAAGACCCGGTACTGCTGGTGGGCGCACCGCTGATGCTGGCCGGTCTGGCGCTGCTGGCATGCTTTGTGCCGGCGCGCAGGTCGACGCGCATCGATCCGGCGGTGGCGCTGCGGCAGGAGTGAGCCATCTTAGTGATGCAGGAATTATATGGCAAATAGAGGCCGAGATTGGCGCGACCCAGGTGTGATTGCGTAAGTCATAGAGCGAGCGCGCCTTAGGCGGTGAGGTTGTGAGCCGTAAAGGCAACCCACATACAGACGTTCGGCTGCACATTTCGCGGCTTTTGGCGTGGCTCCTTACGAGGAATCAGTAAGTTAGCGGGATAATCGGCCAAATCTGGGAAACCTTCCCCAGACCCCACCGCAAACCGCTGATTCGAATACGGTAAGGATTCCTCAGCACCACTTTTGGCCGAAATGGCACGCCGACAAGGCGAAATCCGAAATAGCGCGTGCCTGAAGCTGGGTGAGTTTAATAAAAACCGTAAACCAGCCCAGGAATAATTAGCGAACTTTCCGGCAGTGGCAGCACTACCAGGTTATGCGCGACCTCCTGACGCTCTCCCTAATCGCCGTCGCCGCGATCTCCAATGTGGCCACCTGCAAGGATCGGCCAGACCCACGGATGGCCACGGTCAGTGCCGTCTTTGTCGCAGGGAATAACCAAGCGGCTGAGAAGGCCCGCGAAACCCTGCGGAGTGCAAAGACCTGCCTTTCCCTCGCTATGAACGCGGACGGCGCAGACGCGACGTTAGAGATTGCCGCGGAGAGCCAATCCATGGGAGGCGGATTCGGCGGTTTTGGCGGCCGGACTTGGATTGTCTCTGGCAATTTGACTCTGAAATCCGGGGACTTAATATGGTCCCGCAGTGAGCGTTTTTCGGATGATCCCCTGAGAAGCGGCGGAAAAATCGCTGGCAGTCTACTGGTTAGGCGCCTCGCCGACGATGCTGGCTGCAGACAGAGAGACCCAAGGTAGCCGGGCGTCGACCCCACGTTCATTTTCCCCTTACGTTCAGGCAAACCAATTCCCAGAATGTTTTGTCCCCCCGCGCGGCGGACAATCACTCATCCTTTTTAAAATCCATGCCGGCCAACTGCACTCGCAGGAAAGCCGCAGCGTCCCGGAAGTGCTTGAGGGCCTTCCGATTGCCCTTATGTCGCTCCCAAAGGCAGAAAATCTCCGATATCGGAGGCCCTCCAAGGTACTCGCCCAGCACCGCTACAACTCTCGGGTCTGCTGCGGCGCGTTCCGCCTGCCACCGGGCCGTCTTGGCGCGAACTTCCTCCTCAACCACGGAAGCTATCACCTCAACGCTAGGCGCGACCTCCCGCGCAACAAGATCGCGCGAAAGAATTTCCTTCTCCTCTCCCTCCGCCCACAATTCCAGCCTTATCATAGCGATACCGGCTGGCCTCATCGCGTCCCTCTCCCAGCGAGACACCGTGTTTGCCCGGCATCCAAGCATCGCGGCGAATTCCGGCTGCGTTTTCCCCAAGCGCTCCCTTATGCGCCTCACGACCGAGCCAATCGAGAGTGTTTTAGCTGTTGACATAACTACGCGGCGTATAGTATATTAAAACAAAACATGAATACGTCACGTCGAACACGGCGGTCTTACGAGATAACGAAAGATCGCCCGCTGCTCTCCGCCGCGGTCCTCTCGATTCGAAAGCGGATGGACATCAATCAGGCCCAACTTGGCAGGATTCTCTCCATTGCGCAGAATACTGTAAGCCGCTGGGAGCGCGGGCAGATAGTCCCAGCCACTTGGCAGCTCATCAACCTCTACCAGCGCGCGCGCACCGAAGAGGAGATCCGGCCGATCCTGCAAATACTGGAAGCCAGGGGCGTCTCCCTCGCTGCTCCGGACGCCAGCGGCGAACCTCACCAAACCGCCAGTATTCCCGCGCCGGCCGAGGATCTGTGCAGTGCCGGAGAAGGCGCCTCCTAAATGTCCACGGCGATCAAACTTAGCGGCGAGGCGCACAACGCCCTGGTGGCCGGCTTCGAGGCGCGCCAGGACTTCGCCGTCATTCGCGAGGCGCTCCTGGAGAAGGGGGCCGATGTTTCGGTTCGTTCCATTAGCCGTTGGGGCTCCCAGTGGCGCGCCGAGCAGCGCGTTCTTGAAATGGCCCGTGAGCAGGGCCTGGCCATAGCCGGATGCCACGGCAAAATCTTCGCGCTTGAGTCCCTCGCCCGTAGGATTGTCCTTTCCCCCGATTGGCGCGGCGAGCGCGAAGCGCTTGCCCTGGCGGCCTTCCGGGCCTTCGTCCACAGACCTGCCCCAGCCACGCTGGTGGCTGCACACCAGCAGAGCCTTCTGCTCCTGTTTGAGGATCAACTGTGGGCCTACCATCAGGTTACAACGAAACCTAAAACAAAAGTCCCTCGGGGCACGCGGGGAGGCAGGTAAGCGACTATGACGAAAACAGCAAAGGCAGCCGCGAAAGGCCCTAAAACACGGTCGCCCGAGCAACATGACCATGAATGCTTTATGGGCGTTTCCGATCCGCAAGCCCTCATGGATAACAGTAACGACCTGGTTTCGTTTCCGAAGCGCTGGCCATCTGAAAATCAAGCGCCCAGCGGGATTCAACTGCGCTTCAGCGAAGGCGGCGAATTGTCGTGTCTGCAAGTCTGGAGTGCCAATGGGGAGCGCTTCCTCGGCGAGCTAAGCGGAAACGATCTATTCCTGTTTACCAGACGCATAGTCGCGCGAATGGACGATTTTACTCCGTCGAACTCCCCGTCCATGAGACGCCCGCCCGTGAACGGGCTGTCGGTGATCCGTGGAGGCCGGGCCTGACAACCATGGCGACGGTCCCCATTCCCGCGGCGATCCCGCCGTCCAAGATAGTCGAGCCGGTGCCTGCCGGCCAATTGGCGTTGGATCTCGCCCTGCCAGCCGGGGGGATGAACCTTTCCGAACGGGATCGCGCCGTAGCCGAAAAGCGCTTCGACATAATCGCGCCCCTCCTGGATAGAGACAAGTTCGGGCTGCTCTGGTTTAACTGTCACAATCGCACGGGCGAAATGATCGATTTCCTCACCGCGCAGCACGGCGCCAAGCGGCGCACGCTCTACGATTGGCTGAGGCGATGGGAGCGGGATGGCATCGCGGGCCTGGTGGATCGGGACCGCAAAGACAAAGGCCGGCCGCGGGCATTGAACGCGGCGGCGCTCGATTTCATTCTCGCCGCGGCCATGCCCAGAGAGGGTTCGTACGGATCGCTCAGCGTCAAGGAAATCTTCCGCGCCTACCTCGAAGAGAGGGCCTGGCGGGCGGCGCACGCCACCAAGCGGCTGGGCGAGTTCGAAGAGAAGAAATACTTTCGCTACCTGGGGGAGTCCGGCCGGCTCTCCGCGGGCGCGCAGTTGCCCCTGGCGACCTATGAGACGCTCCGGACTTGGTTCAACCGCATCCCCGAAGTGGTGCGCGTGATGGCCCGCGACGGCGAGGAGGCCTTCCACAACACTCAAGAGATCCTGAGTTTCCGCAACCTCACTGACATTCGGCCGCTGGATTACGTGGTGATGGACCATCGCCGCCTGGATATCTTCTGTCTGCTGCGCGAGCGCGGCGGGTGGAAGCTCGGACGGCCATGGCTCACCGCGGCCATCGACATGCGCACCCGCAAATGGCTGTCCTGGGTGATAGTCGAGAATCCCTCCAGCGACTCCATCGCCGCCGTCCTGAAGCGCACCTTCCTGGATCATGGCCTGCCGGCGGCTCTGTACTGGGATAACGGCAAAGACTTCACTTGTGAATGGTTCGAAGGTAAGAAGTCACACGCCCGCTCGGCCCCCAAGGTGGGCGAGTTAGGGTCCGCCTGGCGCGGCGTCCTGGAGACGCTTGGCGTGCGCGTCACTCACGCCATCGTCAAGCGCGCCCGCTCCAAAATCATCGAGCCGAATTTTATCAACGTCGCCAATTTCGACAAGACCACACCGTGGTATTGCGGCCACAAGCCCAGCGCCCGCCCGGAGCGCTTTGCCGCCCTGCTCGACCAGCACGAACGCTGGCTGGCTAGCAGTGGCGAGGAACCCGCCTTCCCCACCATCGGGGAGGTGGCCGCCACTTACGATGAAGCCCTTGAAACCCTCAACGAGCGCGAACACTCCGGCGAGGGTATGTCCAAAGTCACGCCCACCGGGCGCGGATGGTGCAGTCCCAACGAGGCCTGGGAGCGGCTCATCGGCAGCGTCGAGCGGCGCAGCATGCCGCCCG
Source organism: Bryobacteraceae bacterium (assembly GCA_035602155.1). Taxonomy (GTDB): domain Bacteria; phylum Acidobacteriota; class Terriglobia; order Bryobacterales; family Bryobacteraceae; genus Bog-159. The sequence goes on from DATNMW010000356.1 coordinate 5,830, forward strand.
ATGTGATCCAGTTCGCATTCGCGAAACGGCGCAAAGTCACCGTCCGCAACGGGGAAATTCGGACCCAGTTCGATCAGGGGAAGTATCACTACCGTCTGTCGGACGGCGTCTCACTGATGGCGTACAACGGCGAGACCGTCGAGTTCGGATACGACCCGTTGGACCTGGAAACCATCTCGCTGTATCGCCTCGATCGTTTCCTAGGTCTCGCCCACTGTGTCGAACTGCGCAGAATGGGCGAGCAGGCCTTCGTTGCCGATGAGAAAAACCGAAGGGCATCGCGGCGCGAGGTTAAGAAGTTTATCCGGGCCGTGCACCAACAGGTTCCCATCCCGGATTATGAGCAGCGTGCGGCGCGCCGCCGCGCGGCCGCGGTGCATCGGACCGATCCCGAGCGCGCCGCCGCGCCGCGTGCGCTTCCGGACGCCATCGTGGAGGCCAGCCGGACTGACGCGGGGGAACGCGCGTTTTCCTTCGCGGCGGCGCCCAGCGACGGCGCGGACGTGATCCGCCAGGCGGACGCGAACGCTTATAGCGACGATGACGGCGGTTTCCAATTTTTCAAGGACGAGGATCGCTGAGTTATGGTACGGCAAGAGCGGGCTGAGGTGACGGATCGACTGCGCGCGGATGTGAAAAGCTTCCTGGCGTCGCGGCCGGACCTGGGCAATTGCGAACTGGCAGCCCACAGCAGTCTGGCGGATCGCACGGTGCGGGCCTTCGTCAGTGGCGATATCCTTGGCGGACACACTGTCGTTAGCGAGTTGCGGCGCGTGCTGGATCTGGCGAAAGCGGGAGATATCCTCCAACCCGGCGCGCGCAACGGTGCTGTGGTGTTGACTGACACGGCGGTCGAGCGCGTGCGGCGCGTGCGCAAGGCTGGAGCCTTCTATCAGACCCAGAGTGTGCGCCGGGTGGCAGAGGTCATGGATTTCTGTGCCGAGCAGTCCGCCATCGGCGTAATTACAGGCGATTTTGGAGTCGGTAAGAGCGAGGCGGTCGCGGCCTGGCGCAAAGCCAACGCCGGCAAGACGGATAGCCTGGTGCTTGAGTTCGACCAATTCTCCAGCCGGAATATCATCGACTTCATCTGTCTGCTGGGCGCCTCCTTTGGGGTGGATCGGGCCGGAGGATCGGCCAATGGCGGCAAGCTATTCCGGGAATTGTGCGAGCGGCTGCGTAAGTCGCCTTGTCTGCTGATCCTTGACCAGTGCGAGCGGGTCTCTCTGCGGATACTCGATCTCATCCGGCAGATTTGGGACCGAACGCACGACGCTGGCGTCGGCGTGGTGCTGCTTAGCAGCCCCGTCCTGCTCACGCGAATGAACCAGAGCCGCATAGCCGACTTGGGGGCGCTTACGTCAAGGGTGGGCATCTTTGCGCCACTGGCGGGCCTCCAACGCGGCGAGATGGCCGCCATAGTGAAACAGGAAGACTTCACCGAGGTGGACGAAGCCGCCTTCGACCTCTGGTATAAACTGACCGGCGGCTCTATGCGCCGCCTGATGCGCGCGCTGGATCTGCTGAAGGCGAAGCACGTCGGCAAGCGAGTCACCGAAAAGACCATCGCGGGCGTTGCCGGCCATCTGTGGGGAATGAGTCTCCGCGAGGGGGAAGCCTGATGGCAAGAGAGCGGCAGAATTGGCCCTGTGACAACCTTGGCACTCACTACGCGGGGTTGGCACGGCGCCCCAAACCAGAGCCACCCATGTCTGAGGAACATTTGAAGCGTGTCAGGGTGGCCATGGAAGAGCGGGACAGGCGGG
>DATNMW010000357.1:0-3220 GCA_035602155.1 Bryobacteraceae bacterium
TCCAACAGGTAATATTTTCCTGCAGCCTCCCGTTCTGACGGGAGCCGCCCCTCTTTTCGGAGGCGGCGGTGTGGTTCTTGCCAATGCCTTCACCGCGTCTGTTAGTGCGGCGCTCGACCAGATTAGTGTGGTGGTTGAGTACGAAGACTTTCCGTCGTTGGGCATCACGGGAACGTCGCCCATGTTATTGACATTACTTACGGACCATGACGATTCCCCCGGCACGCCGATTGAGAGCTGGACGGTTCCGCTAAAGCCCTCCGATACGACGCTGACGATTATTACCGTAACTTCGACCACCAACCCTATGTTGCAAGGCGGGGATCAATACTGGCTTTCAGAAGTTCCGGTGGACTCAGCCACCACCGGTATCGGATGGGGATTGGCATCGGCGGGCTATCCCGGCATAGAGCTACCCATCGCGGAAAACGATACGGGGACAAACTCCGACTGGGGGGCCACCGAGATGAACCTGGCCAATGAGTTCAGCGTGACGGGTACCACGGCTCCTGAACCAGCCACCTTTGGGATCGGCGCACTGGCCCTGCTCGCCATCGCCGGTCTGCATGCCAGGCGTAGAAACGGCACCCCTGTTCAATCGCGTTGATCCGTTGGCACTGGCATCGAGTCTGGAATCGGCGGCGAGTGAGGTCGACGCAAGGCCTGCTGCGGACGCATCGGGCGCGCCCGCAGCGCGCAGGTGGGTTAGACGCCTGGGATAAGGCGGCGTTAAATTACCGCCGGCCGCCGCCGTGGCCGCCCCCATGGGAACCGCCGCCGTGAAAGCCGCCGCTGACATGGCCGCCGCCGCGAACAACTCCGCCACCGCGATAACCGTAGCCGCCGCGATAACCGTAGCCGCCGCGACCGTAGCCGCCGTAGCCCCAGCCGCCGTAACCGAAACCAAGCCCAATCGACGGACCAGCATAGGGGTAACTATAAGCGTAAGGTCCATAAGCCGGGTACGGATTAGCGTAGGGGTACACGTACGGAGCCGCATACGGGTAACTATAAGCCGGCACTCCAACCCCGATTCCGAACCGTACAGCCGCTTCGGCCTTCGGGCTGGCGAACGCCATCAACCCCGCCAGCGCTAGAGTTGCAAGTCCAATCTTTTTCAGCATCTTTCTGCCTCCAATTCATTGGACGCTACCCTCCCTCCCCGGACTGCAAATGTTTGTAAACGCCGCCCAACCAGCGTAGCGCCAGAGGACTCGCCGCCCCATCTATTTGATAAGATTGGGGTGTTTGCATCCTCAAACCCTATGAAAAACCACCTTGCATGCCTGCCCTGCCTTTTCGCTCTCTGGCTCGCTCCCGCCGTTGCGCAACAACCTGGGTATCCCTTTGCCGATCCGAACCTCCCGACGGAGACGCGCATCGACAATCTTATCTCGCTCATGACCACGGACGAAAAGATCAACTGCCTGGGCACGCGCACCGGCATCCCGCGGCTCGGCGTCCCGAACATCGGCAGCGCCGAGGGTATTCACGGCGTCGTGCAACGCGAAGCACGCGGTGCGCTTCAGCCCATCACCACCACGCAATTCCCGCAGCCTCCCGGCATGGGCGAGACGTGGGACCCCGATCTGGTGCGCCAGGCCGCCGCCGTGCAGGGCTATGAAGCCCGCTTCGTCACCCAAACGGCGAAGTACAACCGCCAGATCCTCATGCTCTGGGGACCACAGTCCGACCTGGCGCGCGACCCGCGTTGGGGCCGCAGCGAAGAGGTATACGGCGAAGACCCGTTCTTCAATGGGACCATGGCGGTTGCCTTCATCAAGGGGCTGCAGGGCGACGACCCGAAATATTGGCAGGCGGCGGCTTTACTCAAACACTTCCTGGCCAATAGCAACGAAGACCACCGAAATAGCTCGTCTTCCAATTTCGATGAGCGCCTGTTCTGGGAGTATTACTCGGTACCTTTCCGGATGGGGTTCCTCGATGGCGGAGCTAAAGCGGTCATGGCTTCGTACAACGCCTGGAATGGCGCCACCATGGCCGTCAATCCCATCCTGCGCAGCATCCTGCGCGACAAATGGGGCGTCGACGTCATCTCGAGCGACGGCGGAGCCGTTAAGCTTCTCGTGGATCCGCGCCATCTTTACCCTAACCAGGAAGCCGCTGTCGCCGCCTGCGTGAAGGCCGGCATCAATCAGTTCCTCGACAGATATGCCGATGAAACCAGAGCCGCCGTCAAAGACGGTTCGCTCACTGTGGAAGATATCGACACGGCACTGCGCCTGAAGTTCCGAATCGCCGTTAAGCTCGGACTGCTCGATCCGCCAGATATGGTTCCGTACTCGAAGATCAAAGATTCGCCCGAGCCTTGGAACACCGATAAAGATCGCGGCGTTTCCCGTCGGATCGCCCTGGAATCCATCGTCCTTCTAAAGAACGACAAGAACTTTCTCCCGCTCGACAAGAAGTCTCTCAAATCCATTGCCGTGATTGGCCCGCTCGCCGACTCCGTCCACTGGGACTGGTATGGCGGCACACCTCCTTATGCCATCACGCCTTTGCAGGGCATTAAGGAGGAACTGGGTTCCAACGTCACCGTCAACTACGCCGCCGAGGAACGGGGCAATGCCGCGGTTAACGCCGCACGCAAATCCGATGCCGCCGTGGTGGTGGTCGGCAACGACCCCACATGCGGACCAGACATGGGACATGACTGGTATAGCGGCTCCGATGGCGGCGGCGTCACGCTGCCCTGCAGCGTGCCCAGCGACGGGCGCGAAGGCCGCGACCGCGAAACCATCGATCTGTACCAGGAGCAGCTTATTAAGCAGGTCTACACCGTGAATCCGAAGACGGTCGTCATCCTGGTTTCCAGTTTCCCCTTCGCCATCAACTGGACCCAGGCCAACATTCCCGCCATCCTTCACATGACGCACGCCTCCCAAGATGAAGGGACTGCGCTGGCACAGGTTCTCTTCGGCGACTATACGCCGGGCGGACATCTCGTCGTAACCTGGCCCAAATCTGTCGATCAGTTGCCGGCTATGATGGACTACAACATCCGCGACGGCCGCACGTACATGTACTTCAAGGGCGAACCCCTTTACCCATTTGGATTCGGCCTCAGCTACACGACGTTCAAGTTCTCCAATCTGAAGACGAGTTCCCGGCAAGTCGCCAAAGACGGGACGGTGAATATCAGCGTCGACGTGACTAATACCGGCAGCCGCATAGGCGACGAAGTCGTCCAACTCTATGC
>DATNMW010000358.1:0-3006 GCA_035602155.1 Bryobacteraceae bacterium
TCCAGTCCGCGGTAGTAATACGTCAGGCCGTCCAGCGCGAAATCCGCAGCCAGCCGGTCGAGTCCCACAGCCACCCGCGCGGCCCAATCCAGATCGCTCGCCGGCACGCCCGCATCGATATCGAACACCTCGCGCGCGGCGGCCAGTTTCGCGCCGACATCCGCCGCTCCGGCGGCTGCGGCCCGCTCAGCCAGATCGTCCATCTCCAGCACCTCGACATGCGCGCCAAGCTGCGCGTGCACCGTGGTGAAGTCCGCATACATGTCCAGCATCCCGGGATAGGTATGCCCAAGGAAGCCAATGCGGCACTGGCGAACGGTGCGCGCAACGGCTGCGGCGCGGCACCAGTCCTCGATCTCGCGCCATGCCGCGGCATCCTCGTGAAGCTGACCCGAAACCACATGAAAGTCGATCCGGGCGCGCGCGAAAGCGTTCGCGATCTCCGGCACGCAGCAGACTGAACAGTTCGCCAGCCACTCGGCGGTATCGGCGATTTCATAATCGAGCGCCGCGCATGGTTGCAGATTCAGCACCAACACGGGCGCCCGCGCCTTCTGCACCACGGGCAGCACCTGCGACGACGTAGCGTAAGTGGCCGCGTGACACAGAATCAGGTCAACGTCCTCGCGCAGAAAGAGTCGTCCGGCAGTGCGCGCTCCCTCGGGCGTGTCCACTAGTCCGGCGGAAACCACTGCGCCGTCAAACGCGTGGACGCGCTCCTCCACCCACCGCCGATAACCTTCCAGGCGCTCTTTCATGCCGGGAAACTGGGGCCAGTAGGCCGCCAGTCCGATGCTGAAGACTCCGATACGTGCGCTCATCGATCGTCAGCCACATCGTATCGCGAAGCGCTGGCTCGCCAATTAACTCTGGACGCGCGTGAAGTATTGATCGGCGGCGCGGTCCAGTTCGGCGCAAGTGACTTCCGGCGCGCGGCCGGCATACTCGCTGCGCCACATCAGGATATCGCAAAGGTCTCCGGGGTAGCAGGCCTTGAGCGCGTCGCCGCGGCGCAGGCACAACTCAGCCATATAAGCGGCGGCTGGCGCGTCGCAGGACAGCCGACGTTCGTCGAGCACGCGCACCAGGATTTGGCGGAAGGACTCTTTGGTCACCGGCTCCACGTAGATCTTGTTGGGTATGCGCCGCAGGAAAGCTTCGTCGGCCAGATCCGACGGCTCCAGGTTGGTGGCGAAGACCACCATTACAGCGAAGGGGATGCACAGTTTTTGCCCGTGATGCAGGGTGAGGTAGTCCACGCGGCGGTCCAGCGGCACGATCCAGCGGTTGAGCAGGTCGCGCGGCGAAATCACTTGGCGGCCGAAATCGTCGATGACGAAGATGCCGTTATTGGCCTTCATCTGCAGCGGCGCCGCGTAGACGCCCGAGGAAGCGTCGGACTGCAGCTCCAACATTTCGGAGACCAGTTCGCCTCCGACGGTCACCGAAGGGCGATGGCACAGCACCCATCGCGCGTCCAGATCGTCCGGCTGTTCGGCGAGCGGCCGGTGCAGGACGGGGTCGAACAGCGTGATCACGTAGCCCGACAGCTCCAGCGCGTAGGGGATCAATACGGCGTCTTCATACACGCGCAGCAGGCGCTCCGCGAGGCTGGTTTTGCCATTGCCGGTTGGTCCGTAGAGGAACAGCGCTTTCTGCGAGATCAGCGCGGGGCCGAGTTGGTCCAACAGGGGTTCCGGCAGGACCAGATCGCCGAGGGCCTGGCGCAAGCTATCGCGGCTGACACGCACATGGGCCGCTTGCAGTCGCACGGCCCGATCGTATGCCGCCAGGGACACCGGCGCGGGGCCGGCGTAGGCACAGATGGAAGCGCGCTCGGCGGCCAGCGCTTTACCCGCGGCCGTGAGTCCGAAATGGTAATCGTTGTCCTGTATGCCCTTCACGTCCAAATAGGCCTGCTGGCGCAATTGGCGGAATACAGGCTCCAGCACCGCGGGCGGCAGTTTGAGGCGCTCCCTCAGCACGCTGAGGCTGGACTGGCCCTGCTCCCGCACAGTGCGCATGAAAATATCCTGCACCAGCGTGGGCGAGATGTCGAGTTCTGCCAGGGTGGCCGGCTGCGCCGGCCAGAAGCCGGGTTTCTTCGCAGCGGGCAAGACCTCCGGCGCGGTCATGCTTGGCTCTCCGTGGGAGGCTGGATTTCATCCAGGCAGCGCTTGCGGCCCTGGCCGGCCAGCGCGCGCAAAGAAGTGAATTCCACGCCGATCGAGTAATTCAGCGTATGCCGCACACAGTGGCGGACCGACGCCGTCCCCAAGCTGCCGTAGCGCGTGGAATACAAAGTGACGATAGTGCGCGCCGGAACGGGTGTGTCCGTCTCCAGCTTGGCGCCTTCAGCGGAGAGGTCCAGGCACCTTGCCGGCTGGCTCTGCACCTGGCCGCGCGTGTCCTTCCAGGAGACTTGCATCCGGGCTTTGAACGGCACGCGGACATGCCTGCGCATTGGCGATTTTGGCGTCATATAACTTCGTGGGCGGAATAGGAGGCGATTCTCAACAAAAATGAGGAACGGCACTCAACCCGCCGACCAGGGTGATCTTTTCCACCTTATCGGCGATCTTTTCCAGCGCCTCGAGCTCCTTCAGCCGCACAGCAACAGAGGGTTCCCCTCCATCAGCTTGGCCGTGTTGAGCAGCGACCGCTTGGCGGCCGTCTCTTCACGGCGCCGGATCAGGTTGGCCGGGGCCTGCTTCTCGGCAGTCACCACCTGGTTCAGAATCTCGCGAATGTCACCGGGCGGGATGATGTCCTTGAGCGCGATTTCGCTCACGGGTCAGGATTTCCTGCCCGGACACCTCGACCGACTGGCGGCGCGTTTCGAGCACGTCAATGCGCGGCATCGCGATGGTTTTCCAGAACCCGTAAGCGCCAGGCCCCAGATCACGCGTCTGACGCCCGTCAACGTAGAGCAATCCGCGCTTGCCTTCTTCGATGGCAGCGAAGGTCACGCCGGATTCGCGGCCCAATCGCACCAGCCCAGGCAGT
>DATNMW010000359.1:0-33170 GCA_035602155.1 Bryobacteraceae bacterium
TGGGCGAGAAGGAATTCTTCATTTGCTTTTCGATGACCGTGATGGGCCTGGTGACGGTGATCGAGTGGGAGATGCTCTTTCCCGACCGCCGCGACTATGCCAACCTGACTCCCCTGCCCATCCGGCTGCGCACCATGTTCGGCGCGAAAATCGCGGCATTGCTGGCCTTTCTGACGGTTTTCTCCGTAACCATCAACGCCTTCTCGCCCGTGATGTTTCCGGCGGTGGTCCTCCAGAAGGGATCGGTGCTGAACGTGATCCCCTTTGCCCGCTGTCACATCGTCAGCATTCTGGCGGCGAATACCTTCGTGTTTTTTCTCTGTGTCGCGGTGCAAGGGATTCTGATGAATGTGCTGGGATACCGCGTGTTCCGGCGCGTCTCGCCTTATGTGCAATTCGCGCTGGTGGCGCTGCTGATCCTGATGTTTCTGTTGTCCGGACGCATGGTCTCCGAGCTGCAACTCCACACGGCCAATCCCGCCGCGGTCTACGCATTTCCGCCGCTCTGGTTTCTGGGACTCTATCAAACGCAACTGGGCTGGACCAATCCCGTGTTCCGGGAACTGGCCTCGTCGGCGCGCATGGCCGCGGGATGGACCACCGCCGGCGCCCTGGCCACTTATCTTTTGAGTTACAAGAGACATGTCACCAGGTCGCTCGAAAGCGCGGATGAGTTCTCGGCCGTGCCGTCGGCCATGGACAGATTCGTGGGCCGCATACTGGATCGTTTTGTGGTACGCGATGCGTTGCAACAGGCTGCATTTTACTTCGTCTGGAAGACCCTCACCCGCAGCCGCCGCCACAAGCTGCTCTTCGCGGCCTATGTGGCCGTGGGGTGCGCTGTGATCTTCGAGGGACTGGCGGTGCTGGTAGCGCGCGGCGGCAATTCCTGGATGTACCACCCCATACCGGAGTTGTTGCCCGCGCCGCTGATACTGGCCTTTTTCATCTTGTGCGGCATGCGGCATGTGTTTGCGGTGCCCGCCGAACTACGCGCCAACTGGGTGTTCCAGGTTTCGGACCGCGGTGAGGCGCGCCGTTGCCTGGCCGGAGTCAAGAAAGCCATGATCGTGTTCGGCGTCGTTCCGCTGTTCGCTCTGCTTTTGCCGCTGCATGTGCTGTTCTGGGGCTGGCGGACGGCCGCGCTGCACATGTTGTTCGGCACGGTCGTCTCGTTGCTGTTAGTGGAAGTGCTACTGGTAAACTTTGAGAAATTTCCATTTACGTGCTCATATCTACCCGGCAAAGCCAATCTGAAAGTTTCGTGGCCCATCTATCTGTTCGGTTTCACGACGTATGTTTCCGTGTTTCTAACCTTGGAACACTGGATGCTGCAGCGTCCACAGCGCTTTGCCTGGCTGGCGGCGGTGGTCCTCCTGGTACACGCGGCGCTTTTCATCTACCGCTGGCGCGTGGGGCGCGACGTCGCGCTGGTCTTCGACGAGCAGCCGGAGCCTTTGGTGCGCACCCTCGACTTGTGGGCTTAGGGACTTATGGGGCGGCCAATCCTGGGCGCAGCCGCATTTCAGGCGGCTTTAGCGCGATGGAAAACGCGCCCACAGGCAGGATTGGGTCGGATTGAAGCGGCGCGGTTATTTCATGACAAGTACTTAAGGACTGATATAAATTAGTTATGTGTGGATGTGGCTTCTCGGCCTCGCCGTACTGGTCTATGCCGCGATCTATTTCGTGGTCAGCCGGCTGATCTTTCGACCCCTCCGTTATCCTGGCGGCAAGTGGCACACGCAAGCGGAATTGGGAGCGCGGGATGTCTGGCTGCGCACGAGTGACGGTGTGCGCCTGCACGCCTGGTTCCTGGAAGCGCCGGGCAGCCGCTTGGTCACCATGTATCTCAAGGGCAATGGCACCAACCTGACGAATCGCACGGGCCATCTGCGCGAGATAATCCCCGCGGGCTCCTCGGTTCTGATTTTGGATTATCGCGGCTACGGGAAGAGTGAGGGCCGCCCCACCGAACGAGGACTGTATCGCGACGCCGATGCGGGCTACGATTCGCTGATCGGTATGGGGTACGAACCGGGGCAGATCGTAGTGCTCGGCGAGTCGCTAGGTTCGGCGGTAGCCGTGGAACTCGCGAGCCGCCGCCCGTGCGCCGGCGTGATTCTGGAGTGTCCGTTCACTTCATTCTCGGCCATGGCCGGGACCGTCGTGCCATGGGCCGGGCGGCTCTTCGCAAGCGGGTTCAATTCCCTGCGCAAGATCGGCGGCGTGCATGCGCCCCTGCTAATCATCCATGGCGACCACGACACCATCACGCCTTACGCCATGGGCCGGGCGCTATTTGAGGCCGCCAACGAACCGAAGTCGCTGTGGACGGTCGCGGGAGCCACTCACATCGACATTGTCCAAGTGGCTGGTCCGCTCTACCGCGCGCGGTTGCAGTCGTTTTACGAAAGCCTCGTTCCGCGGCCCGGCGCCGCCGGTACGTCGGCCTGATATGAGCGATTCCTACAACAAGATCGCGGGACAAAGCGTGGAGCGTCTGGCAGCCCTTAGCGACGGTGTGTTCGCGGTCGCCATGACGCTGCTGGTGCTGGACCTGCGCGCCCCTGCGGTGGAAGCGATCCACAACGAAAGCGACTTGTGGCTGGCGCTGGGCGCGCTCGCGCCGCGGCTGGTCATGTGCGCCATGACTTTCATGACGCTGGGAATCTTCTGGGTAGGACAGCAGACCCAACTGACCCATCTGACCCGCTCGCAGCGCAGCCTTTCGTGGATGCACATCCTGTTTCTGTTCGCGGTCTCCATGACGCCGTTCTCCACCATGCTGCTCGCCGGGTTCATCGTCTACAGGATCGCGTTGCTGGTTTATTGGGTGAACCTCCTGCTGTTGGGCGGCACGCTGTACCTCACCTGGGTATGCGCGCAGGGCCTCGGCCTAGTCCGGAACGATATGCCCCCGGCGGTGGCGGTGGCCATCAAGCGCCGCATCGTCATCGGGCAAACGCTCTATGCCTGCGGCGCACTGCTCTGCCTGGTGAGCACCTATGTAAGCATCGGATTCATTGTGCTGGTGCAATTGAACTATGCGATCGCTCCGCGCTTGCCGGGGCGGCGCCGGCAGTCGGATTGACGGCCCCACAACTTAAATCTTTCCTTCGAACAGGAATACCAGTTCGATCACCAGAATGACCACCACCATCAGCTCCAGCACGAAGGCGCGCCCCTGCTGGAATTGGTCCACCATGAACTGGTACAGATCGCCGGCCGTGTGCAGTTTTTCGTCCACCAGCCGGCGGTAATCCGTCACGCCCACCTTGCCCGCGGCCAGGCGGTAGACGCGCGCGGAGTACATATCGCTAAGGAACTTGATCGAATTGTCCATGCGCTCGGTCAGTTCGCGCACATCCAGACGGATGGTGTTCAGGCGCCCAGCCTCCCGCGCCAGACGCCAGCGCGCCAACACCCCGGTACCCTTGTCGAGCGAGCGGTAAACGTCGGCCAGCAGGCGCGTCAGCATGTCGTCGTAATAACGGAACTCGATCAACTGCGAATTGGCATACTCCAATAGTTGCATCACCGGCAGGGCATCTTCCGGTGTGTCATATACCAGCGCCGCAGTCCAGCCGATCACCACCAGGTCGTCCGGATAATACGACCGGCGCGATTGCAGGATCTCCATGCGCTCGTCGTCGGCCAAGCGCATCTCTTCGCCGCGCACAACTTGTGCGATCTCGTCGCCGCGCTCGGCGATCAATTCCTCGGCCGTCACGGTACTACCGTCGCTCTTCGTCATCGGGAGAAGTTGGATGACGTAGTAGTCTTCCGTCAGCCAGTCCGCGTACGGTTTCACCAAAGCCGGACGCGCGCGTGCCAGGCTGCGCCGGACGCTATCGGCCGCCTGTTTTTCGATCTCCGGCGCTGCAATGGAGCGGCTCGACAGGCGCATCAATTCGCGCCAATCGAACTCGAAGGGCAGTTGCAGCTCGATGGACACTACGCCATATTCGTAGTAGTGCATCTGGGCTTGCAGCCGCTCGCCGCTTTCCAGCGGCAACGGTTCCAGGGACTCGATGACCGGCGGCTTTTCAAACCGTACGTATTCAGGCGTGGGCCGCCGAAAGCTGGGCTCGCGTCCAGCCGGCTGCGCGCCCAGAATCGAGCGCAGATCCTCCAGCTTGATCTCTTCGCACACGTCGTAGAGAAACAACAACCAGAACGTGCCGGAGAGACGATCGGTGGAGGTAGGCATGGATTGAGCCTTATTTCTTCAGATCATTTCTTCAAATCGGCGGGATGCGCCGCCGTAAGCAGCAAGTCCTGAAAGTCGAAACTGAAGTCCGTCAGAGGAGAAACCGGAAGCATGTTTATCTGCCGAATGGCCCCGTCCGCATTCAATGCAAACGTCACAAACGCATCCGCCGCCAGGCTGCGGTCGCGTCAGCGGGCTTTGCATGTGTCGTACTGCCAATGCTCCAAATCGCCAGTCAGTGCCGGTGACGGAGCTGAACATTCCGCCGGATTCCTGTTTAGTCAGCACGACCACCGCCAGCTTCATATCCGGAATCACTGTGACTTGCGACACGTAGCCAGGCAGGCCACCCGTGTGGCCGACCATTTTATGGCCGCGATACTCGCGCAGCACCCAGCCCAGCCCATAAGCGGCGAAATTCGTTTGCAGCGCGGCCAGTGCGGGCGGCAGATCGGGTGTGGGAAGAATCGTCTGCGGCGACCACATTTCCTTGCCCTGGCGCTCGCTGAACAACCGCTTCTGCTCCAGGCCTGGAATCCCTCCGCCATTTAATTGAACCGTCACCCACTTGGCCATGTCGCTGACACTCGAGTTGATGGCGCCCGCTGGCGCGGTGTTATCGATCCTGGCGGGATCGAGCGGCGTCAGCCTGCCCTCCACTTCCGAGTGCGGCGTGGCGAAATTGTCTCCCGCACGATAGCTCGCCACGCTGGTGTTACTGTCCGTCATCCTCAGCGGACCGAAGATCCGCTCACGGATGAAATCCTCCCATTGTTGTCCGGTCACCGTAGGGACGATCTGCCCGGCGGCAAGGTATAGCAGGTTGTCGTAGGCGTAGTGGCTGCGAAAGCTGGACGCCGGTTTCATGAAACGAAGCTTATGCAGAATCTCGTCGCGTGTATAGGTGGATGGCGGAAAGAACGGCAAGTCGCCTTCGCCCAACCCCATCCCGCTCCGGTGGGTCAACAGATCGCGGATGGTGATCTCATGCGTGACGTAGGGGTCGTACATCGGAAACCACTCGAGATGGTCGATCACTGGATCGTCCCAGTTCAGCTTGCCTTCGTCGACCAGAATTGCTAGAGCCGCGGTAGTGAACGCTTTGGTGTTAGAGCCGATGCGGAACAGCGTGTGCTCATCCACCCGGGCCGGCTCGCCCATGCGCCGTACGCCATAGCCCATAGCCAGCGCGACTTCGCCATTTTGCACAACGGCCACGGCCACTCCCGGTACATCAAACGCCTTCATCGCCCGTGCTATATATTCGTCGATAACGTTCAGCGGACCGGTCTGGGCGCACAGCGGAGAAAGACTGATCGACAAGAGAATCCAAAGCCGCGTCATGAACAAAAACCCCTTACTTCGTCTGATAATTGGGGTACTGCGGCCTCTTCAACACCGGCGGTGGATTGTTCCGCAGTTCCTCCATCACCACCTGGATAGCCTTCTCCAACTGCGGATCGTGTCCCTGCCGCACAAGCGCCGGATCCAACTCCACTTCGATGTCCGGCGCAATGCCGTGGTTCTCGATATCGAAAGTTCCGTTGGGGTTCCAGATTGCAAAGCTGGGGGCCATCACCACACCGCCGTCCATCAGCTCGGGATATCCGGTTAGTCCGACCAACCCGCCCCAGGTGCGCTCGCCGATCAGTTTGCCGACGCCCGCGCGATGGAAGTACCACGGCATGGCGTCGCCGCCCGATCCTGCGAATTGGTTAATGATCATCACCTTCGGGCCGAAGATCGCGCCCTGCGGCTGCATGGAGTCCGCGCCATCGCGCGTGGTGGCCACGCTCATCAGCTTGCGCTGCAGAAACTCGATGACGTCGGTGGCGAGATGGCCGCCATGATTGAAACGCTCGTCGATGATGGCGGCGTCTTTATCCACCTGGGCGAAGAAGTAGCGCATGAAGCTGGTGTATCCGCCGAAGCCGGTGTCGGGCATGTGGATGTATGCCACGCGGCCTCCGGTCATTTGATCCACCTTGCGGCGGTTGTCTTCGATCCATGCCAGGTGCCGTAGGCCGGCTTCGTCGTCGACCGGCACGGCCGTCACTTCGCGCGCATTCGCTCCCGCGGGATCCGGCCCAACTTTCAATATCGTGCTCTTCCCGGCGGTGGCTTCGAAGAAGCTATAAACATTGTCGGCGGCGCGCACCTCCCGCCCGTTCACCGCTAACAGATACTCGCCCGCGGTCACGTTCACGCCCGGTTGAGTTAAGGGCGCCTTCAATTCGGGATTCCAGTTTTCACCGTCGTAAACGCGCGCGAAACGGTAGCGTCCGCTCTCGATCTTGTAGTCCGCCCCAAGCAGCCCTGTGCGCACATGCTTGACCTCCGGCCGGTCGCCGCCGCCCAAGAACATATGTCCCACGGTCATGTTGCCCAGCATTTCGGTGAACAGGTAGTTCAGATCGTCGCGCGAGCCTAGGCCGTTGAGGTACACGCCGTAGCGCTCTTCGGCGGCCTGCAAATCGAGCCCATGATAGTGCGGGTCGTAAAAGAATTCGCGCTCGATGCGCCAGACTTCCCGGAACATCTGTTTCCATTCCGCCTGCGGGTCCACTTTCACTTCCAGATCCTGCGTCTTGAGCGCCTTTTCATTCCCCGGCTTCGGCGGCGGCCCATCGGGGCCGTCGGGCATGGGCGGCGGTTCGGCGATGGTCCATTTGTCGTCCTGCTGGTAGAGCATCTTCTCGCCCGTGAACGACATTTGGAAGTTCTTCACTCCGCCGACGATCACGTCCGTCTTGCGCTTGCTCAGATCGAAGCGATGGACCGTGAAGATCGGCGGCGCTTGCGGCGAAAACGTCCCTTCGATGGCGTAAACCACTCCCGCTTTGCCCGCCTCAAGACCCACGTACCGGACTTGCGGCATGGGAAGCGCCAGAATACGCTGGCCGATCTTTTCCAGATCGACCTTGACCTCGACCTTCTCGGCGCTCTTGTCCTTTTCTTCTTTCTTGGCGTCGTCTTTTTTCGGCTCTTCCTTCTTCTTTTCGTCGTCGCTCTCGGGGGCTAGCGGAGACACCTGGCTCTTGGCCAGCACAATCAGATACACACTGGCGGTGACCGGCCGTGAAGCGTTCTGGATGTCCGGCTCCATCGCCGGACCGGAATTGGTGCTGGCCGTAAAGTACAGATACTTGCCGTTCTTGTCGAATACCGGACTCTCTGCGTCGCTCATCCCGTCGGTAACCTGGGTGCTCTTGGCGTCCGCCAAGGAGTAGAGATAAATCGCCGACATGTGGCTTTTCAGACTCTTCGAATATGTCAGCCACTGGCTGTCCGGCGACCACGCGGGCGCCAGACCGCCACCGTTGAAATAGTAGTCCGTTTCCACCAGCACGGGCTTCTTCGCCGCCAGGTCCACATAGAAGAGATGATCGTGGTTGTCCTGGTAAGCGATCTTCTTGCTGTCCGGCGACCACCGCGGCGTGGTGTAGAACGCCTTGCCCAGCGGGATCTTCATCGCTTCGCCAGTGCCGTCCTGATTGCGGACATGCAGCGCGTAGTCGCCCGATTCGTCCGACAAATAAGCGATACTCTGCCCATCGGGCGACCACACCGGCTCGCGCTCCATCACGGCCGTGCTGTTGGTGAGGTTGCGCGGATCTCCCTTGTCCGCCGGTACGGTCAGGATTTCCCCGCGCGCCTCGAACACCGCGCGCAAGCCGTTCGGCGAGACATCGGCATTCCGCAGCCGCTTGGCGACGTTCACGAAGTGCGGCCGCAGCTCGGGCAGATCGCCCGCCAGTGTCACGGGCACTGCCTTGGTTTGCCCAGTCTTCAGGTCGTACAGATGCAGCTCGCCGAACTGCTCGTACACGATCGCGCCCGGCCCCGAGGCCGCCGACTTGAAGTCCAGGCCGCGGTTAGCGATAGCGCGTGTGACTTTACCCTCTTTCGTGTCGTAATAGAACAACGTCACCGGCCCTTCCCGGTCGGAGAGGAAGTAGATGCGGTCGCCGACCCACATGGGGTTGAAGTCGTTGGAATTGTCCCGAGGAATCTTGACGATGCTCGAATCCGCGAGGTCGGCGATCCAGATTTTGCGCGTCTGCCCGCCGCGATAGCGCTTCCACGCCTCCTGCCACTGAAACAGGGGCACGTAAGCCAAGTGCGAGCCGTCGGCGGAGTACGTCCCTTCCAGGGCGATGGGTAGCGGCAATTCTTCCGGCAATCCGCCGCCTTCCACCGGCGTGGTGTATAGCCTTGCGCCATCGTTGGGAATGGCGCGGGAGGAGACGAACAGCACACGCTTGCCGTCCGGCGTCCATCCCACCGCTTCGTCGCGGCCGGGATGATACGTCAGCCGCCGCGGCACGCCGCCGGACGCGGACACCACGAAGACATCCACGTTGCCGTCGTACTCGCCAGTGAAGGCAATCGTCGATCCATCCGGCGAGAACACCGGATCGGTTTCCACACCGGGGCCGGCGGTGAGCCGCGTAGCCTCGCCCCCCTCGCGCGGAACGGACCAGAGATCCCCGGCGTAGGAAAACACGATCTGGGTCCGGCTGAGCGCCGGATTCTGCAACAACAGATGGGCGTTCTGCGCGGCGGCGCATGGCATCAAGAGGAGAACCAAACATACGATTCGATACATAAACTCCAGTATCGCGCGAGAACGGCTTGCGCGTTTTGGGGGCACGCCGCGTCTCTAGTTGTTGGACCAATTGGCGCCCAATGACGTGGCGCACGCACTTGTGCGTGCCGCGTCGGCACTGATGCCGACGCCCGCTATCGCCGCGCTGCTGCTATGTAGCAGCGTCTGCTTTGCTGCCGGGATTCCTCTAGCTTTCCAGCAAACCCGGTACGAAATGCGGGTGGGCGAATCCGTCCGGATTGCCGCGACGCCCGAGACGCTCGATTTCCTGCTGAAAGCCGCAAACCTTCGCGTGGATCCGGATGGCGCGGGACCCAGCCTGGTGGCCGGGCCGAACCGTACCCGCGACCAGGTGCTACTGGCTGCGCCTCTGCGCATCAGCCCCGGCGAGTATACTGCCACAATTTCAGCCACAAGTCCCACGGGTGAGAAGCGCGCCGCTCCATTGACCATCGTCGTGAAGCCCAGGCAGACGGTGCCAACCGGTTCCACGCGCCCTCCCGTAGTGCTGCTGAATGGATGGGAAACCGGCTTCACCGGCGCATGCGGCGTATCGTCCAGTTCCGCGGATACCTTTGGGAATCTTGCCGAGTACCTGGTGTCCGACGGCGTTCCAGTGGTGTACTTCTTCGATAATTGCGTCATCGATCCAAACCAAACGATTGAAGTGTTGGGCAACGATCTGGCAACTTACCTGAATACCATCCAGTACGACAACGGCCAGCAGGTGCCGCAGATAGATCTGGTGGCGTTCAGCATGGGCGGCCTGATCGCCAGATCCTACCTGGCAGGATTGCAACCCAGCGAGATCGCCACTCCGCCGGCCACCACCCTGGTGCGCGATCTGATTTTGATAGCCACGCCAAATTTCGGCTCCTTCGTGGCCGGCAACTATGTGGCTTATCTTGCGGCGACGGGGACGCAGAGTGCCGAGCTGATCCCGGGCAGTTCGTTCTTGTGGAACCTGGCCACCTGGAACCAGCGCGGCGACGATCTCCGCGGAGTGAATGCATTGGCAATTGTGGGTAACGCCGGCCAATACTTGGGAAGCCTTTCGGCGACTACCGCTCTCAACAACGCCAGCGACGGACTGGTTTCGGAAACCAGCGCCGCGCTGGGTTTCGCTCTGCTGAGCTCTACGCCGACCCAAGTTGTCCCCTACTGCCACGTGGACCCGTCCGTTTTCACCAACACGGCAACTTTGGGAACGTTCGACTGCGATGCGGCGGGAATCGCCAACGTAACCAGCGACACGCAGGAAACCGGCGTCATCGTGCGCTCCTTTCTGGCGGGCAATACCGATTGGGAGTCGGTCGGCGGAACGGCCGCCAAGGATCCTTGGTTGTCGATCGATGGCGGACTGTTTTTCGGGATGGAGAACCAGACCGCCAACTACGTGACCGATCTGACCGCGGTAGCGTGGGGAAGCAGCGTTGCGCTCACCGAAGGCGGCGATACCGACGTCATATATTACACGGACTTCGTCAGCGGTTCGGGCAACTTCGTGGCGAGCAGCACGTCGCTCGGTACGGTCGACTGCGGCGGCCCGTTAACCGCACCGGTGGGATACTTCACGGCGGCGCGTTGCAAGATCGATACGGCCATTTACGAGGTCGGACCGCTGAGCGGCGCGCCTGGACGGATTGTGAATTCGGGTAGTACGATCACTATCACCGGCAATGACTTTGGCGCCCAGTGTGGCAGTTGCCAGGTACTGGCGATTCCCGTGAATTCCACGACTCAAACGGCATTGCAAGTGTCGTCGTGGACTGATACCTCGATTTCGGCGGTGCTGCCCGCGTCCCTGACCGGGCTGCTCACCATCCAGGTGACCGCCACGCCGGGAACGGATGCCATCACTATCATGGCGGCGGCGCCAACCGCGGCCTTGGCGGCAGCGCCATCCAGCCTGACATTCGCTTACACGGCGGGTGGCGCGGTCCCCGCCGCACAAACCTTATCCGTCACCAACGGAGGTAGCGGTACACTCACCTGGACCGCCACGTCAAACCAGTCGTGGCTGAGCGCGTCGCCAGCCTCGGGTACGGCTCCTTCGACGATCGCCGTATCCGTTGCGCCGGCGTCACTGACCGCGGGAAGCTACAGTGGCACTGTTACGATAACCGCGTCGGGCGCGTCCGGCAGCCCGTTATCCGTCGCTGTGACGCTGACAGTTACGGCGGCGGCCGCGTCGCTTACGGCCGCTCCGCAGTCGCTGGCGTTCACTTATTCCGCGGGTGGCGCGATTCCCGCCCCGCAAACCGTATCCGTTGGCAGCGGTGGCAGCGGCGCCCTCACGTGGACCGCCACATCGAGTCAGTCGTGGCTGAGTGTGTCGCCGGCCTCGGGCACGGAGCCTGCGGCTCTTACGGTATCTGTCTCCCCCGCGGCCCTGGGTGCGGGGAGCTACACCGGCGCTATTCAGATAACCGCTCCAGGCGCGTCCAACAGCCCGTTGGCGGTCGCGGTGACGCTGACGGTGGCGGCTTCCACGGCGACACTGGCGGTGACTCCGCAGGCGCTGAGCTTCGCATATACGTACACGGCGGGCGGCGCGGCTCCTGCTCCCCAAAACATTTCGATTGCCATCGGCGGCTCGGGCACGCTGGCGTGGAGCGTGGTGTCCAGCGCGTTCTGGGCCAGCGTCTCTCCGGCGTCCGGCAGCGCCTCGGCGACACTGTCGGTGTCCGTGAATCCCGCTAATCTCGCGGCCGGTACTTACACCGGCAACCTGCAGATCGTCACCACGGTCAGTACGGCCTCCGTGGCGATGACACTCGTGGTGAAGGGTACGCAGCCGGCCGGAACCATCACGGGCGTGGCGAACGGCGGAAGCTTTGCACTCGGCTTCGCATCGGCCACTTGGGTTTCCATTTTCGGCACGGGCCTCTCCGCGAGCACTGCGAGTTGGGGCGCCGGTAACTTCGCCAATGGTATGCTGCCGGCTTCACTCAACGGAGTGACGGTCGCCATCAACGGAATTCCCGCGTATGTGGAATACATCAGCCCCGCTCAAATCAATGTGCTTGCGCCCGACGATCCAACTACCGGCGCTGTACAGGTGCAGGTGACCACGGCGGGCCAGTCCAGCAACAGCTTCACTGCGCAGAAGCAGCAGTTTGCGCCGGCGTTCTTCACCTTTGACAACGGCAAGTATGTGGCCGCGCAACATGCCAATTACAGCCTCTTGGGCGCGCCCAGTGCGATCTCGGGCGCCACGCCGGCACAGCCGGGTGAAACCATTTTGTTGTACGGCACAGGATTCGGTCCCAGCACTCCGGCCCTGCCCACTGCCGATCTGGTCACCACGGCTGAGCCGTTGGCGAACGCAGTTACGATCGGCATTGGCGGCGTGGCGGCGAACGTCGAATTCGCCGGCTTGGTAGAATCGGGACTCTATCAGTTCAACGTGACGGTGCCATCGAGTCTGCCGAGCGGCGATGCCGTGGTGGTAGCAACCATCGGCGGCGTCGAAAGCCAAACCGGGCTTTCCATCGCCGTTCAGTAGGACGGACCTCCGGCTTGCCCTCGTTCGCTATCATAAATAACTGACATGCAGACCAAGCAATTAGGCAACAGCGATATGCACATTACGCCCATCGGCACCGGCGCATGGGCCATGGGTGGCGGCGGTTGGGCTTTCGCCTGGGGACCGCAGGACGACGACCAGTCCGTAGCGGCCATACACGCCGCGCTGGATGCGGGCATCAACTGGATCGACACGGCCGCGGTCTACGGCCTGGGCCATTCCGAAGAGGTAGTAGCCCGCGCGTTGCAGGGCCGCTCCCGCAAACCATTCGTGTTTACCAAATGCGAGCGCGTTTGGAACGAGCGCCGCGAGATTGGCAAGAGCCTGAAAGCGGACTCCATCCGCCGCGAAGCGGAAGCCAGCCTGCGCCGTCTCCAGTTGGACGTTATCGACCTCTACCAGATACACTGGCCCGAGCCGGACGCGGACATCGAGGAAGGCTGGACCGCCATGGCGGAGCTTCAGCGCGAAGGCAAAGTGCGCTGGATCGGTGTGTCCAATTTCAATGCGGACCAAATGCGCCGCGCGCAAGCCATCGCGCCCATTACATCGCTGCAGCCGCCCTATTCGATGCTGGCACGCGAAATCGAAGAGGCGGTTCTGCCGTACACGCAGGCGAATGGGATTGGCGTCATCGTATATTCGCCCATGAAATCGGGCCTGCTGTCGGGCGCCATGACGCGCGAGCGCATTGCCGCCATGCCGGACGACGACTTCCGCCGGCGCACGCCACCTTTCCAGGAGCCGCGGCTGACGCGCAATCTGGAATTGGCCGAATTGCTGCGCTCGATCGGCCAGCGCCATGGGCGCACGACGGGGGAAGTGGCGATTGCATGGACGTTACGCAATCCCGCGGTCACGGCGGCCATCGTCGGCATGCGTTCGGCGAAGCAGGTGGAAGGGGTGATCGGCGCTGCGGAGTTCCGGCTCAGTGCGGAGGAGGCGCAGGAGATCGAGGGTTTCCTGGCACACTTAGCCCAAGCGATGTGAAACCTATCCACTGCGCCATTCGTCGAGTCCGCAAGGCCACATCTGCGGCATCGTGGCCGCATTGATGTTGGCGTAAAGGATTTATGAAGAAATCAGACGTGCTGCGCGTGTGGGGACGTGTACTGCGGGGACAAACTCCTTTTCTCTCGATCGAGATCACGAAGGAATGTCCGCTTCGCTGCCCCGGCTGCTATGCGTATGAGCCGGACCATCTGGGCGCGTTTACCACGCTGCGGCAGCTTTCCGATTACAGGGGACAGGATTTGGTGACCGCGACCGTGGCACTGGTGCGCCGCGTCCGCCCGGTGCATCTCTCGATCGTCGGCGGGGAGCCTCTGGTCCGGTATCGCGAGCTTTGCGAGATCTTGCCGCGTCTCGACCGCATGGGAGTCGAAGTACAACTGGTGACCAGCGCGGTGCGTCCGATTCCGGAGGAGTGGAATTCCATCGGTTGCCTGCACGTGGTGGTTTCAGTTGATGGCTTGGCGCCCGAGCACGACAGGCGGCGCGCCCCGGCGACCTATGACCGCATCCTGAAGCACATCGCAGGCCAGCGCATCGGCGTACACTGCACCGTTACCAGGCAGATGCTCGAACGGCCATGGTATCTCGCCGACTTCTGCCGGTTCTGGTCGGACCGATCCGAGGTTCGCCAAATCTGGTTCAGCATTTACACCCCCCAGGAGGGCGATAACTCGCCGGAGCGGTTACGGCCCGAGGACCGGGAGATTCTTTTCGGTGAGCTATCCGCCGTCGCGGCCGAATTCCCTAAAGTACATTTGCCACAAATGGTGCTCGAAGGCTACCGCAAGCCGCCGCGTTCGCCCGAGGAGTGTACCTTCGCGCGGCTGACCACATGCGTGTCGGCAGACCTGCGGACGCGTATCGACCCGTGCCAGTTTGGTGGCAAGCCGGTGTGCGCGGAATGTGGCTGTCTGGCGTCGGCTGGAATGCACGCGTTGGCACGGATGAAGCTGGGCGGCATTTTCCCTCTCTCTGCCATTTTGAACGCATCCATCCGTCTGGGCAGCCACGGCGCGACTGCTGCCCCGGCTCAATGATAAGCTACCCAAGGCCGGGTCCCAAACCGCGCCAATCCGCCTCCCGACCGTGTAGACTGGATATGTTGCCTACCGTTCTTTGCGCGGGGCCATACAGGTTGTTCTTTTACTCGCGGACCGGGACGAACCTCCCCACGTGCACTTGGAACGGGCAGATGCAGTCGCGGAAAACGCGGCTCTTTTTGTTGAGGTCATGGCATGAGTACTTCGGGGACTGAACTCAGGGAAGCGTTGGCCCAGAGCGTAAGTGTAGGCGACGATGCTCTGGTTGTTGACCTGGCGGATGGCAGGACAATCGCGGTGCCGCTCGCCTGGTTCCCGCGTTTAGCACAGGGAACGGCTACGGAGCGCGCCAACTGGCGTCTCATAGGTGGCGGCGAGGGGATTCACTGGCCGGATCTGGACGAAGACATCAGCGTGGAACACCTCCAGGCCGGTCGCAAATCCGGTGAGGCGCAGGAGTCTCTACGCCGGTGGCTCCAACGGCGGGAATCGGTCGGCTGACGACGAGCTTGCCAGACTTGAAAAGAGTCATCGACTACGAATGAGCCGCTGACCAGCCGTCCTCACTCCGCATCGCTATATAATTGTGACCGGCACTCCATCGCATGCACTTCCTCCGCATCATCTGCGCGGCAACCCTACTCGCATTGCCCGGCCTGGCTCAGGCGGCGGACTTCGACACTGAAGTTCACCCCATCCTGGCGGCGCGGTGCGCTCCTTGCCATAGCGGCACAAAGCCTGCGGCGGGATTGTCGCTCACCAGCCGCGCGCTGGCCGTCACCGGCGGCGAGAGTGGTCCGGCGATTGTGCCCGGCAGCAGCGGCGCCAGCCTTCTGATCGAGAAAGTATCCGGGCAACGCGGCGCGATCATGCCGGCTTCCGGCGAGCCACTGACCGCGTCCCAGATTGCCACGCTACGCGCCTGGATCGACGCGGGAGCGGTTTGGCCGGAAACCGTGCCGGCCCCCACCGGTTGGATCGCGCCGATTCCGCCGCGCCAACTGGATCCTCCCGGGGGCGACGAACCGAATCCCGTCGATCGCTTCGTCGCGGCATACTTCGCGAAGCATGCGATCGCCTTCCCGGCCGTGGCTCCCGATGCGCGATTCGCCCGCCGCGTCTATTTTGATTTATGGGGCTTGCCGCCGACACCGGCGCAACTGGAAGCCTTCCTGCATGATCGCGGTGCCGATAAACGCGCGCGGCTGATCGACGCGTTGCTAGCCGATTCGCAGCCCTACGCCGAACATTGGATCACCTGGTGGAACGACTTGCTGCGCAACGATCAAGGCGGCGAATATGCGGGCGAGCGCAAGTCCATCACCGATTGGCTGCTGGGCGCGCTGGAACGTAACCTGCCCTACGACAAGATGATCGCGGCGTTGGTGAACCCGGTGGCGAAGAGCGACCCGGAAGGCTTCCTGATTGGCGTCAACTGGCGCGGCGATATCAACGCCAGCCAGACGCCTTACATGCAGGCGGCGCAGAACACCGCGCAGATCTTTCTGGGCGTCAACCTGAAGTGCGCGTCCTGCCACGATAGCTTCATCAACCGGTACAAGCTGCGCGAATCCTATGGCATGGCCGCGTTGTTCGCGCCACAGAGCCGGCTGGAGTTGGTGCGTTGCGACGTGAAGACCGGCACGTACACGGGGCCGCAATTGCTCTATCCGGAACTGGGCGCGGTGCCCGAGGATGCTCCGCTCACGGCGCGCCACGCCGCCGCTGCCGGTTTCTTCACCGATCCGCGGAATGGCCGGGTCGCCCGCACCATCGTCAATCGCTACTGGCAGAAACTATTCGGACACGGCCTAGTGGAGCCTGTGGACGAGATGGATGGCGAGCCGTGGAACCCGGACCTGCTCGACTGGCTGGCCTCCGACTTCACCGCGCACGGCAGCGATTTGAAATACCTGCTGCGGCTGTTGATGACTTCGAAGGCATATCAATTGCCGGCGTCCGTCAGCCCCGAGCAGCCCGAGAAGCCGTACCTGTTTCGCGGGCCGGTGGTGCGGCGGCTCACTGCCGAGGAGTTCGCCGATACGGTATCGGCCGTGACTGGGGAATGGCGCCTGTACGAGAAAAACCCCGACCACGACGCTAAGAGGGAACCGGTGGCAGTCCCATCGCGCGACTGGCAATTCAGGGCGTCGCCGCTGGATCTGGCACTGGGCCGCCCCATTCGCGACCAGGTCTTTACCACGCGCGACAATCGCCCGACCACCTTTCAGGCGCTGGAACTGGTGAACGGCGCGAGCCTGGAGAGCATGCTGCGGCGCGGCTCGCTGCGATTGCTCGGCCAACTGCCGGGGCATCCTGCGGGTCCGCCGGAGAACCTTTTCGACAGCGGCAGGCTGCGCCGCGGCGCGGTGGATTTCGATATCGATATCTCCGGTCTGAAGCGATTGTGGCTGCTGGAGGAGGATGCCGGCTCATACGATCCAACACGCACGGTGGCAGGTTGGATCCGCGTGGAATTCTTCGGTCCGCAAGGCGTGAAGGATCTGGCCGATCTGGCGCCCGCGGAGTTTGTCCGGCAGCCTCTGACGGCCAGCAAAGAGCCCGCCGGCGAGGCTATCACAACACCACCGGGCAGTCGACTGGTAATTCCGATCGAGGGCCTTGGCTACGTACGGATGCGCGGCCGCGTAGCCCTGGACGACCGCTCCACAACCGACGATATCGAAGGTGCGGTACGCTTTTTCATCTTCGCTGCTGAGCCCGATCGCCAGCGTCTGGTGCATGTTAAAGGGGTGCCGCCAGTTCTAGCGCCGCCGCCTTTCAGGAGCGTCAACGAGGCGGGGCAGCGGCTTTATTTACAACTTTTCGCGCGAAAACCGAACTCACAAGAGGCGCGCATCGTAAACAAATACTTTGCGGGCGGAAAACTTGCGCCGCCGGCTTTGGAGGATCTTCTGTGGAGTTTATTGCTGCATCCCGAGTTTCAATACTTGTACTAGCGAGCTGCGCGGCGGCCCTGGCGCAAGACGGCGGGGCCGTCTACCAGAAGTATTGCGCGCAGTGTCACGATAAAGGCGAGGGGCGCGCGCCGCAGCTCCTCACGTTGAGCCAGTTCACTCCGGAGCGCGTCCTGGCTTCGCTGACCAATGGCAAAATGGCCGAACAGGGCAAGGCCCTCACGCCGGCCGAGTCTCGATCCGTGGCCATGTTCGTTACCGGCGGCAAATCGTTCGGCTCCAACGAGGCGGCCCAGCAAGGCGCCTGCGCCCAACCCGCGCCTGTTTTCGATAAGCCATTCTCCGGCCCCTACTGGAACGGCTGGGGCGTGGACGCCTCGAATCGCCGCATGCAACCGGCGGCCATGGCAGGCTTGCGCGCGGACCAGGTGCCGCAATTGAAGCTGAAATGGGCGTTCGGATTTCCCGGCGGCGGCCGCGCATTCGCACAGCCCACCGTAGTGGGAGGGCGCATCTTCGCCGGCAGCGACTCGGGCAAAGTATATTCGTTGGATGCGGGCACGGGGTGCATCTACTGGACGTTCAAAGCCGATACGCCGGTGCGCAGCGCCATCAGCATCGGGCCGGTGGGCGCGAAATGGGTGGCGTATTTCGGCGACCAGCGCGCGCAAGCCTATGCGGTGGATGCGGCCACGGGCGTGCTGCTATGGAAGGTGCGCGTGGAAGAACATCCGGCCGCCATGATCACAGGCGCGCCGGCGCTTTACGAAGGCCGGCTATATGTTCCGGACTCGTCATACGAGGAGGTGACCGGCGCGGCGCCCAAATACGAATGCTGCAAGTTTCGCGGCGCTGTAACCGCGCTCGATGCCGCCACCGGCAAACAGATCTGGAAGAGCTACACCATTGCGGAAGCGCCGCATCCGGTGCGCAAGAACAAGCAAGGCACCCAGCTTTGGGGGCCGTCGGGCGCGGCCGTGTGGTCGTCGCCTACGATTGACCCGAAACTGCGCGCCGTGTATGTGACCACGGGCGATGCCTACTCGGATCCGGCCGCGCGTACCAGCGATTCGTTTTTGGCTTTCGATATGGATACCGGGAAGCTGCTTTGGTCGCGCCAGTTGACCGCGGGCGATGCCTTCAACTTGGGCTGTCCTACTGGAGACAATTGCCCGGAGACCAACGGTCCGGACTTCGATTTTGGTTGCTCGCCGAACCTGGTGGATCTGCCCAACGGCAAACGCGCGCTGGTGGCGGGACAGAAATCCGGCATGGTACACGCGCTCGATCCGGATCAGCAGGGCGAAGTGTTGTGGAGCGTGCGTGTGGGCAAGGGCGGCCCACTCGGTGGCGCGCAGTGGGGCAATGCGTCGGACGGCCAGAACGTTTACGTGGCTGTGTCGGACCACTACGCTACAAAGAATCTTAGCGAGGCTGGCGGAATGTTCGCGTTGAAGCTGGCAACTGGGGAGCGGGTCTGGTCTACGCCGGCGCCGGTTTGCGGCAAGCCCGGATGCAGCCCAGCGCAATCGGCA
This sequence comes from Bryobacteraceae bacterium, assembly GCA_035602155.1. Lineage (GTDB taxonomy): Bacteria > Acidobacteriota > Terriglobia > Bryobacterales > Bryobacteraceae > Bog-159. The sequence continues at coordinate 18,859 of DATNMW010000359.1, forward strand.
GCCGTGACCGTGATTCCGGGTGTGGTCTTCTCGGGTTCGCTGGACGGCCACTTGCGCGCCTATGCCACCGCCGACGGGCGCATTGTGTGGGATGTGGACACTGCGGTGCAGTATCAGGCCGTGAACGGAGTGAAGGCCAAGGGCGGGTCGCTGGACGGTCCCGGCGCGGTGGTGGTGGGCGGGACGCTGTATGTGAACTCCGGATATGGGATGTTCGGCGAGATGCCGGGCAATGTGCTGCTGGCTTTCTCGGTGGATGGGAAGTAACTCAGCGCCTACTTCGACACCCACGTAGCCGAGAAGCTGGATCCATCCGAAGAGAGAGCCGACGGAACAGACTCAGTCACACCCTTGAGACTGACCATCGTAATCTCGTAGATATTCGCAAACGAACCGATTGGCCCGGTTTTCCCATCCATCGTGGCATAGCAAGTTCCGGGCACGCTCGTGCTGTCGTCGCCGAACAGGACTGTGCCAAAATCGGATAGGGGCTGGATGCCCGTAGTGCTGGTGGGGGCCTCGGCAACCCACTCCGCGGATTTGCGCTCCGCCGACGGCACTGCCGCGGTCTTGCTGAAAGATTGTCCGGTGGTTACGTCTGTAATTGTGACGGTGAACTTCCGGTCACTGTAACTTATCTGTGCCGACATGCGGTCGCCCGGCTGTATCGTGAGGCTGCCGACGGCGAACGAAGGCTGCGGGAAAAACTCATACCAAGCGTAATATGAAGGCACACCTTTCGAGCAGTCGGAATCCGTTCCGGTTTGCTCGACAGTTTCGGATTTGTACCCGTCGATACCCACCCAGAAGGCGGCGTATTGTGTGCCCGAGGTGCAGGTGACCGCCGGGACAATCCAGGACCCTTCGGCTGCGGTGAAGGACCCCGCGGCCCCGGTTATCGCATAGCCGCTCCAATTGTTGCTTGAAACCGTACCGTCTTCGCGCTCTTCGATAATACTGATTGGGGCATGCCGGGGCCGGGGCCTTTCAGTTGTAACATTGGACGCTAGAGAAACCTGTGCGGCCACAGGCAGGGTGGTAAGTGTCGCAAATATGGCCAGCCGGTGCGATAGCATACGTTAGCTCCGTTTTCAGTTAGCCGAGTTTCACGCGAGATTCCTATCGCGGAAACTCAGTTTGGAAAACAGTATATCCTGCCGCTCAGTTGGAGCGGAATACTTGCCGATGGGCGATTTGTGCGTGAAGCAACGCTTGGCGCTGTGCGGGTGCGACCTTTTGTACAAAGATCCCGGCGGTATAATATGGATACCGTTATGCCTTGCGAGGTGCTGTCGATCAAACGTGCGATCTCGGCCGGACTTTCCCGCCGCAATTTCCTGCGTGCTTCCGGCGCTGCCGCCCTGGCCGCGCTGGCGGGTTCCGAAGCGCGCCTCCTGGCCGGCAGCACCAAGATCGCGCCGCGGGCCGACAGCCTTATCCTGCTTTGGATGGCGGGCGGCATGGCCCAGACCGAAACTTTCGATCCTAAGCAGTACACGCCGTTTGAACCTGGCATGGAGTCGAAGCGCGTGCTCAGCACGTTTCCCGCGATCGACACCGCAGTCGATAACATCAAAATCTCCGCCGGCCTGGAGCGTATCGCCAAGATCATGGACCGCGGCACGCTGATCCGGTCCCACCGTGTCGGCGATCTCGGCTTTATCCTGCATTCGCGCCATCAGTTTCATTGGCACACCGGCTACGCGCCTCCGCAGTCGGTGGCTGCGCCGCATATGGGCGCGGTGGTCTCGCGCACGCTAGGGCCGCGCAATCCGGACATTCCCGCGTTCATCGACATCGGACAGAATTTGGAAATCGGCGGCGAAAGCGATGCGGTGAAGGCGTTTCACACCGCCGGTTTTCTGGGCAGCGAGCACGCGCCTTTCTTGATTACCGATCCCAACGACGCGGTGTCGCGCGTGCGGCCTTCCGAACATATCGGCCCGGCGCGCTTCGTCAACCGTTATGAGGAATACAAGAAACTGGTGGCCGCCAGTCCGGTGGGCCAATATGGCAGCGACTTCCAACGCCAAAGCCTGCTGCGCTCGTTCGACAATGCACACCGCCTGTTGACCTCGCCCGCCGCCAAAGCTTTCGACCTGAGCCTGGAGCCCAAGGCCAGTTACGACACTTACAACACCGGCCGTTTCGGGCTGGGCTGCCTGCTGGCGCGCCGCCTGGTGGAAGCCGGCGCGCGCTTCATCGAAGTGACCACGGAATACATCCCCTTCCGTTACTGGGATACTCACGAAAACGGGCACAAACGCGCCATCGGCATGAAGGAAACTATCGACGCGCCGGTCGCGCAGTTGATCCTCGACCTGGAGGCGCGTGGCCTGCTGGACCGCACCCGGGTGGTACTGGCCAGCGAATTCGGCCGCGACATGATGACGGAAGGCAAACCCGGCGCCCTGGTCAAGAACCAGGTCAATCAGCCCGATATCATGACCGAGCCGAAGCACTACGGTATGCACCGGCACTTCACGGAAGCCTGTTCGGTGCTGATGTTCGGCGGCGGCGCGCCCAAGGGCATGCTGTACGGACGAACCGCGGACGAACGCCCTTGCAGCATCGTCGAAAATCCGGTGACCATTGAGGATCTGCACGCCACCATCTACTCCGCGCTGGGCATCGCGCCGGATACCGCGTACGACGTCGAAAAACGGCCCTTCTATGTCACCAAGGATGGCAAAGGGAAGGCCGTCGCCGCATTGCGGGCGTGACGCGGCGCGAAGACTTCCGGATGCGCGATGGCGGCCAGAATTTCCAGTGACTCGACCAACCTCGGTCCGGGGCGATTGAAGTATTGATTGCCGTCCGCCACGAAGACCCGGCCGTTGCGGACCGCGCGCAATCCATCCCAGCCGTCGCGGCGGGTGAGCCAATACATCTCGCTCACGGCGCGCTCCAGGTCGAAACCGCAGGGCATCACCAGGATAACGTCCGGGTCGGCCGTTGCCAGATCCTCCCACATGCGCCACGCCACGTATTCAGCTCCGGCCATCTCCACCAATTCAGGCATCCAGTTGGCCGTAGGCATTAGCGGCTCGATCCACTCGATGCAGGCCACGCGCGGGCGCGGTGCGCCAGCGACAGCATCGGCGATCTTTTGCATGCGCTCCTGCAATCGCGCCGCAACTTGCTCGCCGCGTGCTTCGATTTCGAGCGATTGCGCCACCCGGCGGATATCTTCCCACACCTCGGGCAGCGAACTGGGTTGCAGCGATACGACTCGCGGCTGGCTGGCCAAACGCCCAGCCACCGAACGTTCCACATCGCGCAGGCTTACCGCGCAGACCTCGCAATGGATTTGCGTCAGAATGTGCGTGGGCTGCAAGCGCTCCAGCACATCGTCGAACACCTGGTACACGGAGATCGACTCCGCCATGCTCTGTCTTACCAGGCGGTCGATTTCGCGGCTGTCGCCGTCCACTGGGAAGCGCGGCGCGGTGCACACCGGCAGCGCGCGCACCTCCTCGGGATAATCGCACTCGTGCGAGCGGCCCACCAGCCACGGCAGCGCTCCTAAGGCATCCACAATCTCAGTGGCGCTGGAAATCATGGAAACGATACGCGGCATCGGATCTCCGGCAGCAGATCGGCGAAGACAAATCCATCTGCGTCGCGCAATTCGCCCCTAGCGATTGGAATCGGCTTTTTGAACATTGGCCCGGCGTAAGCAAAAGTGTGAAACTCGCCGTTCTCTCCGCACGGATCTGCGTGCGGCGGCAACTCCGCCAGCAACGTCAAGTCGAACTCGCGCCCTGCAAAGCTTGCGTCAAGTTGCTTCTTATCCACGCACGTGATTCTGGCGCGCAGTCCGCTGCGGACCATCTCCCGCGCCAGGTCATGCGTGGGAATCTCCCAAAGCGGGAACAGCGGCTCCAGTCCGCTGCCGGCCAGTTTGCGCTCGCGGTATGCGCGGATATCGCGCAGGAACAAATCCCCAAACGCGATGGCTTCGAAACCATCCGCCACCGCCGCCCTGCACGCCTCGGCCATTCGGGACTCATACTCCTCGTTGGAACAGGGCCACGGAAGCTCGACCGCCCGCACCGGCAGGCCGGTCGCCGCGGCTTGCGATTCCACCAGCTTGCGGCGGACGGCGTGCATGGCCACTCGATCGGCGGCTTGGTTGAAAGTAGTAAGCAGGCCGGCAATATCCGCGCCCATCTGGGATCGCATCAGGTGCAAGGCCCAAGCGCTATCCTTGCCGCTCGACCACGAAAGCAGCGTGCGCTTCAAGCGGTTGCGGGGACCCGCTCGGCGCTGCGCACCGTGCGGCTTAGCCATGCATGCAGGCCGAACAGCACGCCGGAGTAAAACAGATCGCCGGCCAGCGTGCGCCCAAAGAATGGAATGGCCTGCGTGTAGCAGAGCGCCAGCCCGGACCACGTATGCGAATACCAGCCCAGCCAAGTGCCGAAATTCGAAATAAGGAAGAATTGCACACTGCAGAGAAGGCAGGCCGCGCCGATTCGCAGCGGGCTCTCCGTCGATTGCAGTCGCCGCCCGATCCACACGCTGATCATGAAACTGAGGTAGACGAACGGCGTCGCGAGGGAATAGCTGCCCTCCGGCCGTAGTGGATCGGTCACCGCCATCAACAGCAGCGGCACCGCAAAAGCCTGCCAGCCCCGCAAACGGGCCCCCGCGTACAGGCTCATGCCGCCCACCGGAGCGAAATTCGACGGATGCGGCAACAGACGCAGGATCGCTCCCGCGACGGTCAAGCTCAGCGCCAAAGGCCGAACATTGCGTTCTCGATCGTTTCCTTGGTCGTTTCCTTGAGCCATGTGCTCTCCTTATTCAGATAGTGTACCGCCGCTCGGTTCGCCCCCGCTAGCGGCGCGGTTGGGTTCCCACAGAGTTTCGGGCGCGCCGCTCTGGTGTGCGGCCCAGCGGCTCCAGACGAAGAACGCATCGCTCAGGCGGTTCAGATACTTCACGGCTTCCACTGGGACCGGCTCCTGGTGCGCCAACGCGGTGACGATGCGTTCTGCGCGGCGGCACACGGTCCTGCAAATATGCAGTTCCGCGTTGAGCCGTGAGCCGCCCGGCAGCACGAACGACCTCAAAGCGGGCAAGCGCTCGTTGGCCCGATCCATCTCCGCTTCCAACTGGGCGATTTCCGCCTCTGTAATCCGGGCTTGGCGTGGATGGACATCCTCCGGCAGCGTGGCCAGGATCGATCCCAGGTTGAACAACTCGTGCTGCACGCGCAGCAGAACGTTGCCCAGCGCCGAAACTTCAGGATGCGCGGGGTCGCCCGCGGCGGTCTGGCGCGCCAGTCCCACGAACGAGTTCAACTCGTCCACGGTGCCGTAGGCTTCGATGCGCAGGGAATGCTTGGGCACGCGCTGCCCTCCTACGAGGCTGGTTTCACCTGTGTCGCCCTGACGGGTGTAGACGCGGTTGATGGCCAAGCGCGGCGCCTTGAACTTGGGCTCGACCTTATGCTCCATGGGGGAGTCCATGCATGCAGGATACACCGCGCGCGGCCTTCTCTGTTATGATGAAATCAATTTTGGGAGCGCTGTGACTATTGACGAACGCCTCGAAAAACTCACGGAACGCCACGAGGCGCTGACGCAAGCGGTGGATCTGCTTGCCGCTATGTACCAGCAAAACGAGCGGCGTCTGACGCAGGTGCTGGATGCCATCAACCGGCTGGCTAATATCGCGGAAGCGCACGACGTGCGGCTTGACGATCACGAACACCCGCCGGACGATCCATCGCGCGCCGCATGAGGACACGGGTCTGCCGCCCGGCAGCGCAGCCAGTTCGTGTTCTATCTGGCACCGCCTGAATCCGCACGAAATGTCCGAATGTATTCTTGCCGCTGCGATTGCCGCCCGCTCATGCCGTCCGCCATAGCTTCTTCCAGCGCCCGTGCATTATCCCACTTATCGCGATCGATTCGGTACGCGGCGATTACCGCGCCCGTCCGGTCTGCGCCGCGCTTGCAATGCACAAATATGGGTCCGGCCGAAGGATCTTCCAGGAGCGCCAGGAGCCTGTCGGTTTCGGCCGGAATGGGCGGCGTCATACCAGTCATGGGGACGTTGACATATCGCATGCCGGCTGCGGCGGCCCAGCGCTCCTCCGAGGCCGATCGTGCGCCGTCGTTACGGAGATCCAGCACCACCTTGACCCCGAGTTGGCGGAGATAATCGAATCCCTCCGGAGTCGGCTGCGCTCCGCGATAGACCTGCTGGTCCACTTGGTAGAAGTTCTTGATTCCAGGCACTGGAGCCGCCACGGCCAATGCGGGCAACCCTAGGACCAGGAGATTTATGAGTCCGCGATTCTTAAGAGACATTTCGAATCTAAGTCCTTTAGACCATCCAACTCTTTGGACGCGCCTCCGCGTCGAAGGGATGCATCGCGCTTGGCAGTCGGCAGGCCGGATATAGTGGGAAAACTACCCAAGAAGCAGCGGCGCCGCCTGCCACGACGGCCGAAGAAAGCCCAACAAAGGCCCAGAGCTGACGGGACTTTTCGCTATTTCCCTTTAGGCAAAGTCCATTTCATCCCCGTTACGAAGTTCAATTTCGGCGCGGGATATCCCAGGACTTCCTCGTAGGACTGGTTCAGCGCATTGCGCAGACTTCCATACGCGGTCAGCCCGGCCGCGAGGCGGATGTTCAGATTTATCCCCATATCGAAAAAGCCGCGGCAGGGGTAGAGGCCCGCCGACGCGCCGTAGCTCGGGTCCACATCCAGGTCCGAGCCGCGGAAATAGCCGGTCACATTTGCCGTGACCCGCCCCCGGCTGAAGGTGGAGACAAACGAGCCGGAATTGGCTGGCCGCCGGATCAGTTCCTGGCCCACGGAAAAAGGAATCGGCGCGAGGCCCGTGGAACCGTTCAGCGATAAAACCTCCGAATCCAGGTAAGTATAGAATGCCGCCACCGACATCCAACGCGCCGGGCGGTAACGCGCCGATAGTTCCCCGCCTTGGGCGCGCGCATTCGACAGATTGTCCGTTTGATAGGCGCTCAGCACCGCTAGGTTGCCGCCCAGCGAGACGATCAGATCGTAGAACCGGTTGTAGAAATAAGTCGCGTCCAGCAACAGTTTGCCGCGAAGCGTGTGTTGCTCCACACCGAAGTCGAAGGTTGCCGTGCGCTCCGGTTTCAGCGCGGGATTGTTGGTAAACGCAAGCTCCAGCCCGGCGGGTGGCCGGATACCGGTCCCGAACGAGCTATGCAGCCGGGTCCCGCGCAGCACATAAGTGGCGGCTAGCTTCGGGTTGATCTTGGTCACCGTGTTGGCCGGAAATGACGGCCGTCCATCGGCAAGGTCCTCCGGGATGAACGGCGTGTCTATGATTTCGCCCCGCACGCCGGCATTGAAGAAGAAATGGCCGCCAACCTGAAAGCGATTCTCCCAATAGACGCCCGTGTCATCGCGTTTTATCGGGAATGAATTGTTGTAATCGTCGGCGATGTAAGTGTTCTTCACTTCTTCGCGCGCCAGGCTGACACCGAACGCCGCCGTGTACCAGGGCGCGATGCTGACGATGCTGCGCGTCTCGAACTGGCCGCGCAAATCCTTTTCATAACTGAATCCGTAGGGGCTGGTGTAGCCGCTGTTTTCCAGAAAAAAGCTCGCAAATGTTTCTTGGCGAAACCGCAACGAGATATCGATCTGGTGATGCAGGAAGTAGTCGGAGAAATCGTTCTTGTCGCGGCTGACGGTATCGATGCCGGTGAAATCGTTCCCCGGATCGGATCCATAAGGACCGGGGTCTCCCACGTCGTTCGCATTATAGTCGCCGCCGAACGACAGGCTTTGCCGGCCGAACGAGCGCGTGACATGCAGCGCCACGTTGTCATTGCGGTAATCGCTGTTGGGCACCGGACCGTTGTCCCCAAGCTGCGAGAAGAACGCGGCCACCCCAAAGCCCGCCAGAGTACCCGACGCGCCGAGGGCGAAACGGTGCTCCTGATAAGTGCCGCCCTCTGCGAGAACGTCGACTTCCGGCGAATCGGACGCGGCGCGCGTGACAAAATTGACCACTCCGCTATTGGCGTAAGCTCCGTAGACCGAGGATTGCGCCCCTTCGATCACCTCTACGCGCTCCAGCCAATCGGTGGGAATGAACGAAAAGTCGAAACCGCCGCCGACGGAGTTCACCGGGACTCCGTCGATCTGCACCAGAGTGAAATTCGAATCGCCGCCGCGGATGAACATGTCGGCGACGCCGCCGGGGCTGCCGCTCTGGCCGATGGTGATCCCGGGCAAGTACCGCAACAAATCCACCGCTAGCCCCTCGTTGCGCTCCGCTATTTCTTCGCGCGGCACGATGTTGACGCTGCTGCCCTGCTCGCTCAGCGGCACGTCGATCGTGGATCCCGACACGCGCACCGAGTCCACTTGCGGCGCGATATTCAAATGCACGATGAGCGTGTCCGGGGCCGGCGTGCCATCGAGCGGGATGTTCTTCGTCTCGAAACCGGGCGCGGTGATGGCCAGTCGCATCTCGCCGGTATCGGAAAATTTCAGTGTGAAACCGCCAGCTTGGTCCGTAGAGGTTTGCCGGGCTACGCCCAACCGGTTGACAGCGGAAACCTGCGCTCCCGCGATGGCGGCGCCCGTCGGGTCCAGCACGGTTCCATTAACGGTGAACGACGCTGCGGTGGCCGCGGGCAATAGCCCGAGCCATATGACAAGAAAGCGCATTGTAGGCTCCTCCCTCGAGAGCCGCAATTACGGAGTCTTGCCGGTCGGTCTCCTGACTTGCGCTTCCACGAACCGGTCAGCCTTCCCATCCTTTTCGGGACAGTGGCTCATGTTCGACCGGTCCTCCACGCTTACAGTGGCGGGGCCGTGCTGGATTTGCACCAGCTTCCCATAAAACACCGGCAGTCTTCGAAACGACTTTAAGGTAACCGCAAACCGGGAGAAATGTCAACCGCGTTAAGCGCCAATCAATTGCCGCAAGGCGCCGCGCACCCGCTCCTGGTCGGTTGCGCTCAAATGGCCTGAACGTTTTTGGATAAGGCGGTTGTCGATCGTGAACAGCTTCATGCGCACAATGCACTCCTCCGGCAGGCCCGCCTCAATGTTTTGGATCCTAAAGTCACCGGGCCAAGTGGACTGCTTTGCCTTGGTGATTTGGGCCATGAGGGTATGGCCGGAGCCGTGGTTAAATGCTTGCGAACTAAGCACCAGGGCGGGGCGCCGCTTACTCGCGGGAGAATCGGCGAAAGGAAAGGGAACCACTACAACGTCCCATGTCTCACAGGTCACCGAAGGCCTCATCGTCTTCGGGGGAGTTCCATTCGTCAGCCAGGGTGACGGAAAGAGCGCGGTGCCACCCGGCATCGAATGGTTCCATTTTTCGGACCACGACCACCCCGTTGTCCTGGAACTCGTATGCGATCACGTCGCCAGCTTGCACCTGCAATCGCTCCCGGACTTCCTTCGGAATGGTGACCTGCCCCTTGGTAGTGACCTTACTGGCTTGCATCCTTGCCGCACTACCTTGCATCATTGCCTCCTTACTCAACTATCTTCCTACGTTAAGGATAGCATACTTGGGAGGTATATTTTCAAGAAATGGGACGGGGTTGCAAGATTCCTAATTCTTAAAAAATTAGTTGACAGCCAATACACTCCCGGTGTAAAACAGAAGTAGAGCAATTCTTAATTCGTTAAGAGAATCGCCCATGGCACGCAAACAGTCACCCACACTTACAGACGCCGAGCTCCCGATCATGGATATCCTGTGGCAAAAGGGTTCCGGAGTGGTGACCGATGTAGTCGCCGCGCTGTCCAATTCCGCCGTGGCTTACAACACAGTTCTCACGACGCTCCGCATCCTGGAACGCAAAGGTTATGTTCGGCATACCAAAGAAGGCCGCGCGTTCGTCTATCATCCTGTAGTGGAACGTGGTGAGGCCAGCCGCAAGGCGGTTCGCAATCTGGTGAAACGATTCTTCCAGGACTCGCCTGAACTGCTCATTCTAAACGTTTTAGAAGACGAACATCTCGATGAAAGCGAACTGGGCCGCCTTAAGCGGCTGATCTCGGGTGAAGTGGAGGGCGCACAGTGAACTGGCTTGAATTAGCGAATGTAGCGGCAGCGGTGGCCGTGTCGAGCGCGCTGAACAGCTTGTGGCTGGGATTGCTGTTGACGGGTTTGGCCGCGGGTATGCTCCACCTCCTGCCCCGCTCCAATGCGACCACGCGTTACGCGATCTGGTTCATCTCGCTGCTCCTGGCTGTGGCGACGCCCGCCCTCTTGTTAATTCCCGGGCCCAGGCAGGCGCCGGTCGCCGTTGCCGCCGCAATGCCTGCCGCGCAGTGGATCGTTCCCGTAACGGCGCAGTGGCCGGTGTACGCGGTGACGGCCTGGCTGGCGATCAGCGCGATCCTGCTGGCGCGCATCGTCTGGAGCCTTATTCACATCAATGGCCTAAAACGCCGGGCCACCCTGCTGGGCAGGCGCGGCAACATCCGGGTGCTGGCGTCGGCTGAAGCCCGCGTACCGATGGCCGCCGGTTTCGTGCGCCGCGCCATCGTATTCCCGCAATCTCTGGTTGAGTCACTGACCCCGGAGGAGTTCGAACAGGTGCTCTGCCACGAAATGGCGCATCTGCGCCGCTGGGACGATTGGACGCAATTGGCGCAAGCCGTCGCGCAAGCGGCGCTATTTTTCAATCCGGCCATCTATTGGATCGGACGACACCTCAAGATCGAGCGGGAGATGGCCTGCGACGATTGGGTGGTTTCGACCACCGCCGAGGCCCGCCCGTACGCCGCCTGCCTCACGCGCCTGCATGAATTGACGCGCCGCGCACGGGCTCCGCAACTGGCGCCGGGCGCCACGACCAAAACCCGGTGGCAGCTCCGGACCCGCGTGGAAGCTCTGCTGCGGCCGGATCGCAATGGAACGCCGCGCTTTTCGCGTTCCGGCTGGATGGCGGCATGCGCTTTGGTTAGCGCGGCCCTGATCGTAGCCGCCAGGACCACGCCGCCGGTGGCGGCGCAGGAGATTCCCCTGGCTACCATGGCGATAGCCCAACTGAGCGCTCCTGGAGTGCCGGCCAATGCGCTCTCATTAGCGCCAAAGAAGTTTGTTCCGCCCCGGCCGCGTCTGCTCGCCAGCCGCTCGCCCAAACTCGATCTTCCTGCTCCGCCCGTCCTTACCGATGCTCCTGTCGTGCTGGTGCGCGCATGGCAAATGGACGCGTCCCCGAATTACTTCGTGATCGCGGTGGTATTCTTCGAGCGGCCGCCATCCACAGCCTTGAACGGTATTTAAGCAATAGATTCTTTTCAAATAAAGGACAACAACATGAAGCTAAACAGAAGCCACGTTACCCTTGCGCTCCTATTCGGTTGCGCGGGGTTGCTAACCGCAAACCTAGTGAGCCGCACCGGGATTGCCAGCGCGGCCGGCGCTACACCCGCCGCGCTGACCGTTCCTAGTCCGGTTCAACTATCCAACTCGTTCACAAAGATCGCCAAGGAATCCGAGCCTTCCGTCGTACAGATCGTCAGCACGATACAGGAAAAGCGCGCGAATACCCAGTTCTTCTTTAACGGGCAACCATCCAACGGGGAGAATCCGTTTGGCGATATGAACCCGTTCGGTAACATGGTCCCGAACATGCCGCGGCAGCCGCGGCGCGCCCAAGGCCTAGGTTCCGGCTTTGTCGTGGACCGCAACGGCTACATCCTGACTAACAACCACGTAGTCGAGAACGCCGTCCGCATTCAAGTGACGCTGCCCGGCGACAAGACCGAGTACACGGCAAAGGTGATCGGCACCGATCCCGAGCTGGACCTCGCGGTCCTGAAGATCGACGCCGGAAAGCAGCTCACACCGGTCCACATCGGTAACTCCGACGCCATTGAAGTCGGCGACTGGGCCGTCGCCATCGGCTCTCCTTTCGGGCTCGACCAGACCATGACCGCCGGCATCATCAGCGCCAAAGGCCGCGACCTCGGCGAGCGCGACCACCAACTGCAGCGCTTCCTGCAGACCGACGCCGCCATCAACCGCGGCAATAGCGGAGGCCCGCTGCTCAATATCAACGGCGAGGTCATCGGCATCAACACCATGATCGTCAGCGGAAGCGGCAATTTCGAAGGCATCGGTTTCGCCCTGCCCATCAACCTGGCCGTGAATTCGTATAACCAGATCATCAAGAGCGGCAAAGTCTCCCGCGGCGCCATTGGCATTAACTTCGCCCGCGAGGAAAATGGCTCGCTGTTGAAGGCTTACGGAGCGTCGGGCGGCGTATTCGTACAGTCGGTGACTGCCGGCGGCCCGGCTGCCAAAGCCGGCATGCAGCCCGCCGATATCATCGTCGGAATCAACGGCCAGCCCGTGAAAGACGGCGACCAACTCGTACAGACGATTTCGGCGGCGCAGCCAGGCAATACCGTCGAGATGAAGGTCCTGCGCGACGGGAAACCGGTTGAAGTATCCGTCAAGATTGGCGACCGCGCCGAGATCGTGGCCGAAAACGGTGGAGGCAAGGAATCGGCCGAAGGCCAGGAAGGCGAGACCACGCATGCGCGTCTGGGCGTCAATGTCCAGAACCTGACTGACTCGGACCGCGAACAAATGGGCCTGAAGGCTGGAGGCGTAGTGATCGCGAGCGTCGAACCCGGTTCGTTCGCCGAAGACATCGGCCTGCAGAAGGGCGATGTGCTGATGGAGATCAACCGCCACCCCGTAGCCTCGGGCGCCGACGTGCGGAACATCATGCAATCGGCAAAAACGGGCGATGCCATGGCGTTCAAGCTGATGCGGAATACCGGTGGGAATTGGAGTTCCATATTCGCCGCCGGCACTCTGCAGGCGCAGTAATAAGCAGGGTGGTAGGGCAGGCTTCGGTCCGCTGAAGCCTGCCCTCTGCCTACCCACGAACATCGTCAATTGCTTCGAGTACTTGCTTGACGATCTTCGGATGCAGCGTCGCGCTGCTATGAAACGGCACAACGACCCTGCGGCCCACTTTGGCGTAGATCCGATGGCTGCCCTTAGACCGCAACCAAGCAAAACCCGCTTTCATGAGCATCCCTTCGGCGTCCGCCGCGGTCAGGCGCGGGAGCTTAGGCATGAACTTCGACTGCGGTGGTCAGAATCTCGCGGCTCAGTGCAGCCGAGCGCTCATCCTCGGTCAGAGTCTCCAGGAAGAGTTCGATTGCCTCACGAATATTGGCGAGAGCTTCTTCGACCGTCTTTCCTTGCGATTGGCATCCTTTCAGTTCCGGGCACCACGCGTAAGAACCGTCCTCATCCCGTTCGATTACGACACTGACCTTGTGTGTCATCAGCTATCATTGTACCTTCAGGCGTGCGTTCTCGGGCATCCGCCGGACTTACCGCCGCACCGCAAGCCCCGGCGCCACCCCCTCCACCAACTCCCCGCCCTTGACCACTAGAGTCCCGTTTACCAGCACGTACTGAATCCCTTCCGAATACTGCGCCGGATTCTCGAAGGTCGCCCGATCGATCACCCGCGCCGGATCGAAAATCGTGATATCCGCGTCCGCGCCGACCGCTATGCGGCCCTTGGTCTTCACGCCGAGCCGGTCGGCCGGCATCACCGTCATCTTGCGCACCGCGTCCATCAGAGTGAGCGCATGCAATTCGCGCACGTACCTGCCCAGCACGCGCGCGTAGGTTCCGGCCGCGCGCGGATGCCCTTTGCCGCGCTCCAGAATGCCGTCGCTCGCAATCATGGTCAGCGGATCGGCGATGGCCAATCGCACCACCTCCTCCGGAATCGAATGGATGGCCACCATGCCGCCTTGCTGCCGGTAGCGCGCGAAAGACTCGGCGGTTAGCCGCTCGCCCGTCAGCGCCCATTGCAAATCGCCGAAGCCAATGCCGCCCTGTTTCGCCTGCCAGCCTTCATCGAAGACCGCCGAGCCGATGTCGGTCATACCCGCCGTGTACGGATACATTTCCGTGGTCACGTCCAATCCGCTGCGCCGCGCGCCTCTAATCATTTGCAAGCACAGCGCCGTTTCGGGCAAGCCCATGCTGGTGATGTGCACCACGTGCAGAGACGCGCCGGTAGCCGCCGCATCGGCGATCGCTTCCTGTAGCGCATCGATCACGCCCGGCTCCACAGGCCCTCCGTTCCGTATGTGAACGTAGACCGCCGTCTTGCGCTCGGCGGCTAGGCCGAACAGCTCCAGGATCTCCGCGCGGGTTGCCAGCGGCACATAAGCGATGCCCATGCCGATGCCCAGCGCACCGTCGTCCAGGCCGCGGCGCACTAAGTCGTAGGTCTGGCGGATTTCCGCGGGTGTGGCGGCGCCTTTCGCGGCATCCCGC
>DATNMW010000360.1:0-23288 GCA_035602155.1 Bryobacteraceae bacterium
CGACGCGGGATTCGGGACGGCTTTGGAAATGTAGTCGGGCAGCATGGCCCCTCCTTTTGCGAAGCCGTCAGTATACTACGAGGCGGGTACAGCGGATTTTTGACGAATGGTCCAGCGCTCCGATAGAATTGACGAAAATGAAGATCAGACTACGCGTAGCGATTTGCCTGGCGCTGGCCGCGCTCTGTTGCAGGCGGGCGCTAGCACACAAGGGCGAGCAACCTCCGGTGGTCACGCGCAAGGCCGAGGCGGAGTACCCGCCCGAGATGGCTTAGTCGTATGTCCTCGAAAACGTGTCTGTGCGCATGGCGATTGGCCCGGACGGCGCGCCTTTCGAGCTGGATGCCGTCGCGCCGTTGCCGGACAATGTCGTGCGCGCGCTCGTACAGTGGCGATTTCAGCCGGGTACGCGCGACGGGCAGCCGGCAGCTTACGCCATCGGACTGAATGTTCCTATACACAGGCCGATCACCGCTGGCATGGAGTTTTCTCTACGCCGGCGATGGTCGACGATGAACAAGGAAATCAAGGACGCCATCAAAGCCGGAACGGCGCTGGACGGGGCGGCGCCGGTCAACTGGAGCAGGGCCTTGCGGAGAATCCTGCCAGCCTGCGGGACCGCATCACGCTGCTTGCTTACTTCGCCAACGCGCCGGCCGCGGCGAACTGGGACGAGATACGGAAGGCCCGCGTGAAGCACATCGCATGGTTGGTTGAGAACTTGCCGGATAGCCCGATTTTGGACAGCCCACTGGCGCTCATTAACGCCGCGGGCGGGCCGCTTGCCGACCAAGCCGGCTACGGGCAAGTGCGCGATCTGTGGTTGGCGCAGTTTTCCTTGGACCCGGACAAGCCCGGAGTTCTGTCGCATGGCACGAACCTCCTCAGGGTCGCCGATCCTGAAAAGACCGAGCAGATGCTCGCCGCGGCGACCGCCAAATTCAAAAACGCCGCCGTCTGGTTGGGAGATCTCTACGGTTTGGCTACGCTCGGCGTCACCGGCCTGGACTTGAACACCGGCCTGCCCGTGTCCGCTGGTGCGCAGATTCCCGAAACGCCGTTCGCCCGCAAAGCGCGCGAAAAATTACGCGCCACTGGCGACGCGCGCGTACTGCTATCCGGCTTGGCGGCGGTCTCCGCCGGCGGGCGCTCGCTGGCCAAGGCTGGGCATCTGCCTGAAGGGTGGCCGGCGCTCTGCCGGGAATTGCTCGACCATGCGAGGCAGATCTACCCCGCGACATCCGCCTCCTGCGACACCTCCCGGCCCGAGACTGAGGAGCGCGCGCCGTTCAGGATTCGCGTCGGGGGTAACGTCCAGCAGGCCAAGCTGATCAGCCAGCCGCCCCCAAGTATCCCCCGGAGGCCAGGCGGCAGCGCATCCAGGGCGCGGTGCAGTTTCAGGCCATCATCGGCAAGCATGGTGAGATTGGCGAGCTGGAATTCATGCGCGGACCGCTGATATTCTACGGATCCTCTCGTGAGAGTCTGCTGCGCTGGAAGTACCGGCCCACTTTATTGAATGGCGAGCCTGTCGAGGTGCTGACCCGCATCGACGTCAACTATACGCTTTCGCAATAAGCCAGCCGATGGAGTGTCAACAGCACGTGTTTGCAGCAGGCCAGCTTCGATTCCCGCGGCGGCCGAGCGTTTTCATGCCGCCGGGTGCCGGGTTCTGGGTGCCAGGTTGTGGCCGGCATGCCTCAACTCAACGGCTCACTGACCGAGTCTTTCGGCAACCAGAAAGGCGTTGAATGTAGCCGCGCCAGGAGGGACATTGTTTTGACATTGTTTGAGAGGAAGATGTTATACGCGACCGCTGTACCCGCTTTCGCGTGAAGCACGGTTGTTGAGCTAAGCTAGCTAAAAAGCTAGCTACACTCTAGCGAAGCTAGTTTACCGCGGAGATTGCTTACTCAGTGGCAGGCTGGCAACCTGCGGGCCGATTGTCAATCGGCCCGTGTTGTGCCGATTCCATCGGCGCGCAAGATACCATCCTGTCTTCATGCCCTGCGGGCCACCAAATGCGATGAAAATTCTTGGTTTTCGACGGTGCCCCACACGCGGCAAACTGACCCAACCAAAAGATTGTCCGGCCCGAGCATCAATTGGACGAACTCCAGGGACAAGGGAAACCGACCGCCCCGCAATTCACGCAGGCGCGCACGGCGTACAATCGGAATCATGTATACATTTCGTTGCTCGCTTGCCGGCGCCATAGCTCTAGCCGGCGTGGCGGCCGCTTTACAAGCCGCGGACGCCCCCTCTTCATCCGGCGTGGACCTCAAGGCCATGGATACGACGGTCAATCCATGCCGGAACTTCTATCAATATGCTTGCGGCGCATGGCGGAAGAACAATCCGATTCCGCCGGATCAATCCCGCTGGGCGCGCTTCAATGAATTAGCGGAGCGCAACCTGGCGATCGAGCGCGGCATCCTGGAAAAAGCGGGGGACTCGCAGATTGGCGAATTCTACGCCGCCTGCATGGACGAAGCGGCCATCGAGCGCAAGGGCATTCAACCCATTGAGCCGCTGCTGAAGCAGATCGACGCGCTCACCTCGAAGCGGGAATTGGCGGGCGAGATGGTGCGTCTGCACGTGGCCGGCGTGCGCGCTCTCTTCAATTTCTACGTGCAGCCCGACGACAAGAAATCGGACCAGGAGATGGTGCATGTGGATCAAGGCGGGCTGGGCCTTCCGGACCGCGACTATTATTTGAAGACCGACGACCGCTCGGTCAAACTGCGGACGCAATATGAAGAACACATTCACGCGCTGTTCACGCTGCTGGCGAAGGCGCAAGGCGCCGCGAGCGCCGATCCCGATCCCGAGGCCGAAACCCGGGCCGTAATGCAGTTCGAAACCGCCCTGGCCCAAGCGTCCATGGATCGCGTGGCCCGGCGCGATCCGGCCAACACCTATCACAAGACGACGGTGGCCGAACTGGCGCGGCTGACTCCCGAATTCGACTGGAAGCAATACCTGTCGACGATAGGCATTGCGCCGGTGGAATCGCTGGACGTAGTGGCCCCCGATTTTGTGAAGGCGCTGGATGCGGCGATCGCCAGCACCAGCCTGGCGGATCTGAAGACGTATCTGCGATGGCACGTTCTGGCAAGCCACGCGGATATGCTCTCGCGGGCATTCGAGGAGGAGGACTTCCGCTTCAACGACCACATCCTGCGCGGCACCCAGGAGATGCCGCCGCGCTGGAAGCGTTGCGTGCGCGTCACGGATCGCGGGCTGGGAGAGGCGCTGGGGCAGGAATTCGTCAAGGCGGCGTTCAACGGCGCCAGCAAGGAGAGAGCGCTCGAACTGGTGGGCCAGATCGAGATGGAAATGCGCAAAGACATCGACAACGCCACTTGGATGACCCCGGCAACCAAGGAGCAGGCCTTCGCCAAGCTGCGCGCCGTGGCCAACAAGATCGGGTATCCGGAGAAGTGGCGGGATTACAGCAGCGTCAAGATTACGCGGGACGATTATTTCGGCGATGTGCTGCGGGCGCACGAGTTCGAGCTGCGGCGCAACTTCGCCAAGCTGGGCAAGCCGGTGGACAAATCGGAATGGGGCATGACGCCGCCCACGGTGAATGCATACTATAACCCGAACATGAACAACATCAACTTTCCGGCGGGCATTCTGCAGCCGCCTTTCTACAATCCGAACGCCGGCGATGCGGTGAACTACGGCGGCATTGGCGCGGTGATCGGCCACGAACTGACGCACGGATTCGACGATGAAGGGCGCAAGTACGACGGCGAGGGCAACGTGCGCGACTGGTGGACGCCGGAGGATGGCAAGGCTTTCGACGCGCGCGCCAATTGCATCGTGAAGGAGTACAACGGTTTCAGTCCGGTGGCGGACGCGCATCTGAACGGGAAGCTGACATTGGGCGAGAATGCCGCGGATAACGGCGGCATCCACCTGGCATACCTGGCGCTGATGGACAGCCTGGCCGCGCATATGGCCGGGAAGCAGGACGGCTTCACGCCGCAACAGCAATTCTTCCTGGGCTACGCGCAGATCTGGTGCGAGAATACGACGGAGCAGGCGGCGCGCATGCAAGCGGCCACCAACCCGCATTCGCCCGGTGAGTTCCGCGCCAACGGAGTGCTGCAGAATATGCCCGAGTTCGAGGAGGCGTTCTCTTGCAAAGTGGGCGATCCGATGGTCTCGGCCGATCCCTGTCGGGTCTGGTAGCGGCAGGATGCCGGGGAGGGCGGATCCAGGGCACCCGCGCAGACCGGGGGGGCTGCGCGGGAGTCTGCCCCGCACTTCCGGGTCACTTCGCCTGGATCTCTTCGACGTACTTCATCAGGTTGTAGACGCGGACGGCGCCGACGTCCTGGTTTGCATTCATGTGCCGGAAGAGCGTGCCCCATACCGGCATCTCCTTCGAGCCATGCGCGGCCGGCTCGGCGGTTTCGCCCTTGATGGTGTATTGTACTTGCAGTTCGGGGAATTTGCCGCCGTTTTTCAGGGAAATTTGGGTCAAATCCGACGGGGATACTTTGAGGGCGCTGGCGGCTGGGCCATCGCCTTTACCGGCGATGCCGTGGCAGACCGCGCAGTACTCGTGGTACAGATCCTTGCCGGCCAGGGACTGCGTAATGTGCACATGCGCCCTCGCGGCTGAGGACTCCCTAAGCCCGGGCGACCCGCGAAATAGCGTGCACCAGCTTGCGGTAAGGCAGGGCGTCGAAGGTCTCGATGGGCAGCCATTCACCGTCCCGCCAGCTTGAGTAGTACCAACGCGCCAGCAGGGCCAGATACTCCTGGCGCTCGCGCATGGCGAGCTGGCGCACAGGCAGGGCGGAGAAGATCTCGCGCAGCTTGCCATCCAGCGAGACCGGTTTGCCATCCTCCGCCTCGAAGCTCAGACGCCGCGGCGCCTGCCAGCAGCCCTCCCGCACGATCCAAAGCTGCACGGCGTTGGGCGCGGCGGAGGGCGTGACCGCGACGCCGTGCAAACTGCCGGTATCGCGCGCCAATTCGTCCCGCAGCTTCAGGACTTCCTGGACCTTTTCGAAGCGCTTGTGCTGCCTGGCCGCCTCTTCAAACATCATCTCTTCGCTGTACCGGTCGCGGGCCCGCCCGATGATGTCGAGCAGGGAGTGCCCGCCGGTTTTCAGGAATTCCGCCACGCGGCCGACTTCGTGCAGGTACTCGTCGCGCCCCACCACCTGCTGGCACGGGCGCAGGCACATGGCCATCTCACCGTAGATGCAGCCGGGATGCTCCGGTGAGGGCGCCAAGTCGTCCTGGCAACGGCGTATCTGAAACAGGTCCAGGAATTGCGATTCGAACTTCTCCGCCGAAGCGCGGCTGCGGAAGGGACCGCAATAGAGGGCGGGTGCGGGTCCGAGATGGGTGGTCAACCGGCTGCGAGGAAACTCATTGGCAAGCACCAGTTTCACATACGTGGGCATGCGCAGCTTCAGCAGATCGAGGTAGGTCTTGGGAAAATACCGCCGCGCCAACTCATACATCAGGATGGCGGATTCGAAGGCCGAGCCGGTGAGCGTGTACTCGATGCGCCGTACGGTGTGGCGGAGGTTGAGCAGGCGCGACGGCTTCTCGCGCTCCTGCAGCAGGCGCAGCAGGCGGCGCCGCAGCAGCGCGGTTCTGGCGAGGTAGGGATCGCCTGCATCCGGCCAGAGGAGGAAGACGGCGGGGCTATTGGGAACTTTCGCAATGGCTTCATCGAGGCCGGAAAGATCCTCGGGCACCTCGATCGGGGTGGTCACTGGAACCATTGTCGCGCAGCGCGCGCAGGCCAAACAGGCCGGACGCGGCAGACGGATGCGTCGAGCCATGCTGTTTGGCGGCCAGTCCGAATCCGGCCAGCGACCAACCGACCATCCGGCGCAACGCCGGGTAGTGCCTGAAAGGTGCGTTGAATCCAAAAAGCTATCGCTTGCTTTTCGTTTCGCCCTGCTTCAACATGGAAGTACGCCATTTGACCGAACGAGCTTGCAAGCCCTCAAAAACATCCTCACCGAAATTGACCTCCTCGTTTCTACAAGCCCTCAGCCGATGCGACAGAACCGCACGCCGCGATGCCTGGAATTGAGGAAGGCCGCGCTCGCGCTAACGGACGACATACTGAAACACACCCTCCCGCTGCGATACTGGGGCACAAGGGCGGGAGCACCACATCCAAGCGCCACGGGGCCGAGCGCTACCGCATGATGGCCGCTGCCAGCAAGACGCATGCGGGGAGAAGGCCGCGCAAACACACGGAAGATCGCCAATCCTAGGGATGAGGAGTCTGTTGAGGCGGCACGTCGGGCGTCTCTACGTGGAAGATGCCGTGAGCGTGGTCAAATACGACTTTTACCCTATCGAAGAAGCCGTCTTGTCCCAATAGCCCCATGCCTTGCGCTTCTAGCCCCGTCGTAAAGCCAACATCTGCGTCGATGGAAAGCGTGGTAATCGTCGGTGGAGCGCCGGGCTGCGGAGGACTAAGAAACGGTATCAGCATCCTGATATTCCAATAATGAATCGGGACCTGAGAACTTCCGACTCCGCTCGTAAAGGAAACTCGTAGGTTTGCCAGCACGTTCAGGCCAAGTTGACCAGCAAAACTCACCGGGAAAGCGCATTTATCCGCCCCTGAATCGACATCAGCGAAACAGTTGAAGGCCCGACCATTAGCAATGAGAGTCAACCTCAAGATAGGGCGCTTGGCTACGTAACCAGACGGAAATGCTGGACTAGACGTACACGGAAATGAGCTGTAGGAGACGGCGTGCCACATTCCGTTTTAGAGGAAAAGTGCGGAAGCGGAAAGTGGCACGCGCAGGACAATCGGCTCCTGCTCGCCCGCCTGGTTGGCGGCCTTTATGGCATCGCGCATATCTGCAGCAAATGCCACGACGTGCGTTTCGTCATTGGAGAGTGCGACCCAAGCTCCAGGGGGAACGTCCTTCAGGATTTCGCCGAAATCGACTGCCGGTGCCGGTGCCATAGCGCAACCACCTATTTTCTTAGACGTATCTGGAGGCCGGAACGGTGCGGTGTCCATACCCAAGGCATCGGCGGCGTCCTTCCTAAACTATACGATGAGATTGCCAGATTATATCGTTATCTTCAGTACGTTGTCTAGCCCACTCGACAAGGAGTGCGGTTTGCCTGCCAAATGTTTCCCAAAAAAATGGAAATTTCTTAAAAACAACCCGACACACAGCTAGCGATCGTTAGTAATTGAATCATGGAAAGCGTAGCAACTACCAAAATGACAATGACTTGCGAAGCGTGCGAGGCGGTGTCAGCGCTTCGGCGTACACCGCAACGGCCTCGCCGGTTTCGCTGCCCGCAGTGCTACAAGACCTACACCGAACCCCATCGCCTCACCCTTGGCGAGATGTACGCCTCGCCAAGGCACCACCGCAAGGCTCCCCCGTCAAGCCCCGGCGAAAATCGTAACGCACCTTTCCAGCACTACCCAACGCCGCCGCCAAGAGTTTCAGTGCTACGATGGGCACTATGCCGCAAGGTCTGTTCGAGGTCGACTGTCCCTGCTGTAGCGCGGTTCTGAAAATCGATCCCGAGACGCAGGCCGTGATCGCGCACGCCGTGCCGGAGAAGCCGCCCCCCATCGAGGATCTGGCTGCGGCGGTGGCCAAGCTGAAGGGCGAGGCCGGGCGCCGCGACGAAGTTTTTCGCAAGCAATTTGAAGCGGAAAAATCGCATGGCAGAGTGCTCGAGAAAAAATTCGACGAACTGCTGAAACAGGCCAAAGAGAATCCGGATACGACGCCGCCGAAGCGGGACATCGATCTGGATTAAGGGAATCGCGCGCCCCATTCTTCGAGCGCGACTTGCGCGCCGTTGGCCACGTAGGCGATCAACCGGTAGGCGCCTACGATAATCAGCAATTCGATCAGTTGCGGCGCATCCCAGTGCGCCGATAGGGCGGTCCACAACTGGTCGGAGACGTGGGCGGTCTGGTGCAATTCGTCCACCAGCGCCACCAGCAGCGCTTCGCGTTCCGTCCAGATGGGGTCGTTGGCGTTGCCGGCGACCGTGGCGCGCAGCGCTTCCGGCGTGAGTCCCACGGCTTCACCGTAGGCCGTCGCATGAACTCCCCACTCGTACTCGCAGCCGCACAGGGCGGCCGTGCGGTGGATCAAGACTTCGCGGTCGCGGGGCGCGATCAGGCTACGCGGGCCAAGAATCCCCGCTCCCAGCACCCGGAGGCGGGAGGCGATCTCGGGACTGCGCACCAGGGTGCGAAACAGTTTCAGTGGCTCGGCTTTCGCTCCGGGCGGCATCCACTTCGCCAGCGCTTCGGCGATTTCCGGATCGTACGGCGGGTCCAGGGGGGCGATGCGGGGTTCGTTCATGCGGTCTCCGTGGGGGTCGCTACGAACCTTCCACCTGCAAGTTATTGGTGACGGAAAAGACGTTCCGCACGCCGTTGGCGCGCAGGTTGCACACGTTCTTGTCCATCTGGTTGGCGACCACGCCTTCCAATGTGACGTGGCCATTTTCGACGATGATGTGAATGGAGGGCACCGCGCGGTATCCGTAGCGCATGGATAAGGACGGGTCGCCATAGATGGCGCGATATACCGCGCGGCGGATCTGGTCGTCCATCGGCGAGGGCGGCAGCACCTTGATCTCGTTGACGACCTGGGTGACACCTTCGATCCGCTTCACCACATTTTCCGCATCCGATTTCAACACTGGCCGGGTCACCGCGCCGATCAGAGTGACTGTGCCACCCCCCAGCTTAAACGCGAGATCGTCGAATACTCCGTAGTAGGGAAGCATGACAAGCTGATGGCGTACTTGTTGCGCGATGCGGGTTTCGGCCGGGTCGCCCGCCGTGAATGCATCGTTATGATCCTTCTTGTCGGCCTTGTCGGCGAACCCGGCGGAGAGGATTAGAGATCCAGCCAAAACCAACAGACTCAGACGACTTAACATGCATACCTCCTCAGCTCAATTGTAGGTGAAGATTCAGGGAATGGCGGCCAGCCACTCGCGGGCAACATCGTCGACCGGCCGGTGCTTGCCATCCACCTGGTGATTCAGATCTCGCATCGCGGCGGCGGAGAGTTTGCCCGACAGTTGGCCGAGCGCCGCGCGCAGGCCCGCATGCGCGGCGAGGGCTTCGGCGCGCACGATCACGGCTGCCTGGTAGGGCGGAAAATAGTGCCGGTCGTCGCGCAGCACCTTCACGTCCAGCACGGATAACATACCGTCGGTGGCATTGGCGGCGGCCATATCCACCTGCTTCTGCTCGAGCGCACTGTAGAGCAGGCCCAGATCCATGCTCTTGGGAGCGCCCGCAAGCGGCAGGTGGTAGGTTTGAAGCAATCCGGCCAGCCCGTCGGGACGCTGCAGGAATTCATAGCCCACACCCAAGGTCCAGCCCTGCTTGCGGCGGGCGGCATCCGTCAGGGTTTCGATTCCCTGGGCACGGGCGTCGGGGCCGCGCACCACCATGGCAAAGGTGTTGTCGAAGCCCAACGGATCGAGCCACTCCAGGCGCCAGCGCTTGCGATATTCGGTACGGACGCGCTCCAGCACGGCGACCGGATCGGACGAAGGCGGCAGCTTCAAAACCGCCGTAAGCGCGGTGCCGGTGTATTCGGGATACAAGTCGATTTGGCCGTTGCGCAGCGCCTGCTGGGCCAGCAGCGTGCCTCCCAAGTCCAGCTTGCGGTCGATTTTCCCGCCCAAGCGGCGTTCCAGTTGCTGTGCCACGATCTCGCCCAGGATAATTTGCTCGGTAAAGTTCTTGGATCCCACGGTCAGCGGACGCGCGCGCGAACAGCCCAGCGCAGACAGCAGAGCCAATAAGCACGCGAGCTTCTTCATTCAACGGGCCGCCGTCAATTCCGCGTCGGCGAGCAAGGTGGGCGCCGCGGTGTACGCGCGGGCGACCTGTGGAGTGACTACGTAACGCATCGCTTCTTCCGCTATTTTACGCGATTTCGCATCGCCAGTGGCGCGCCAGGCGGCGTTCGCGGCGCGGGCCAGCGCGACGTTTTCGTCCCGTTCGGGATGCGGCCGATAGGCGGCATCGGTGGCTGCGCGCGCTCCGGCATATCCGGCGCCGGCCGTGTTTCGGAAATTCGCCGCGACGAACTCGAGGCTGTGCTGCGCGCGGTCGAGCCAGGCGCGGTCCTGGGTGGCGGCGTAAAGGCTCAAGAAGGCGCGCGTCATGGCGAGAGTGTCGCCAAGATACGGGCCGGCGGAGTCTTGCTCGTCGTGCCGGAATCCGCCGCCATCGAGCGAGCGGTGTTCGATCACCCACCGCGCGGCGCGCTGGGCGTCAATCAGGCAGGTGGTGTCGGTGGCAGCCTGCGACAGCACGGCGAGCGCCGTAATCGCCCAGCCGTTCTCGCGCGCATAGATGTGCCGATCCACGCGCGGCACGCCCAGCCGCCGCCGCTCGGCATCGTTCAATTTGAAATACGCCGCGCTGTGCCGGCCGTCGATCAAGTCGGCGTCCTGGCTGGTGTAGAATGCGCCGTCCGGCGAGGTCAGAAACGCCTGCAAATAGCGCCTGATGGCCAGCGCCGCCTGCAGATACTCGGGCTTGCGCCATTGCCGCCAAGCCAGCGCGTAGATCCGCAGGTTCTCCGCTTGAAATTGCATGATTTTCTCAAAATGCGGATGCCTCCAATCGCCGTCGGTGGAATATTGATAGACGCCGCCCCATACCGGATCGATCAGGTTCAGTTGCGCAGTCAGCGTCTGCAGCGCCATCCTTTCAGCGCCGGCATCGCCCTGGCGCGCCAGCAGCATGGCATACTCCACGCCGTCCCAATCGAGAAACTTCTGCTGGAATCCCCAACTGCCGTTCTTGGAATCGTACCGCAGGCGGTAGTTAGCGGCGAGTTGCTCGCGCATCTCCGTCGCGAGCACGGGGCTGGAGGCAAATTCGATGGGCTGCTCCGCAATCACCGACGGCCCCGGCGCCGGATCGGCGACGATGGCGCGCAGCATGGATACCATCTCCCGCGGCGCGATGTAGCCCTGCCGCTTGACGATCTCGCGGCCGTCGCGGTCGAACACAATCGTGGCCGGCCAGCCGTAGTCTTCGTAGCGGCTGGCCAGGTCCGGGCGTGAATCCTGATCTACCTTCACTAGGATGAAATTGGATTTCAACAACGCGACGGCTGCCGCATCCTGGTAAGTGGTGGCGTCCATGACGTGGCACCAGTGGCACCAGACCGCCTCCAGATCCAGCAGCACGAAGCGGTCTTCGCGTTTGGCGCGCGCGAAAACTTCGGCGGACCATTGGTTCCATTCAATGCTTGGCGCCGGGGATGGCGGAGTGCCACCCAATGCCGAAAATGCCGGAAGCGCCGAAAGGGCGATCAATAGAGCGGGAAGCAACTGCCTCATACACTACATTACGGACAGCGGAGGCGGCTTGGATTGGCCAGCCTACCGCCGCCAGTAGCCGCGGACGAAGCGGTAGCGGTGGCCATACTGGACCCAGCGGTGGGGCACCCAAACAGCGCCCGCTCTGGGCGGACGCACCCAGCTTCCTCCCACCCAAGCCCAGGTTCCACCGCGCCAATTCCAGTATCCATCCACCCAGACAAAGCCGGGTCCAGGCGCATAGCCTACGACTCCATAGCGCGGCGGAGGGGGCGGCGCTTGAACATATACACCGCCATAGCAGGCGCTGAGCGCCAGCAGCGTAAGAGTGACTAACAATAGCAAAGTAAGTTTTCGATTCATCGTGTGCATCCTCTGTTCATTCAAACGCACCAAGGGTGAGACGGGTTGCGGTTGAGGGACGAAGTTGAACGGTATTTAATGTGCCGGCGACTGGCGGCGACACACGCTTTTATCTTCTAGGACAGTTTGAACGATGGCGGCGGCTTTGTCGCTCGCGGTGCTTGCGAGTTCCCATCGCCATAAAAACATTCTAAAGCAATCATGTTTTGAACGCCGGGAAATTCCGCCGCACAGCCCGACTTTAACCACAGACTGCCCTGGGCAGCGCGGCGATATCGATCAGGCTATCCGGATCGGAGAGCGCCTTGCGTTCCGCGCATCATGACCAAGCCGGCAAGGGGGTAATATAGTTTCTTCCAATCGGGGGGGGAAACCATGCACCTATCGCGACGGGATTGTTTGGGACTGCTAGGCGCTGGCGCGGCCCTGGCCGCGGCGCAGCCGGGCGGCGATGCCGACCGTGAGCGGCGCATGCGCTGGTGGCACGAGGCCCGGTTCGGCATGTTCATTCACTGGGGACTGTACAGCGTCCTGGGCCGCCATGAATGGGCCATGGAGGAGGAAGGCATCCCGGTGGCGGAATACCAACTCCTGGCCAATCGCTTTACGCCGCAACCCAACGCCGCGCGCGCCTGGGCGCGGCTGGCCAAACAAGCGGGCCAGAAATACATGGTGATGACCACCAAGCACCATGAGGGCTTCTGCCACTTCAACACCCAGTTCACCGATTACTGCGCGCCCAAGCAGGCCTGCGGCCGCGACCTGGTAAAGGAATTCGTGGAGGCCGTGCGCGGCGAAGGGTTGCGCGTGGGATTCTATCACTCGCTGATGGACTGGCACCATCCCGACGGCGCACGCTGTCTGCACGACGAAGCCGCGCGCCGCCGATTCGTGGACTACGTGCACGGCGAGATCCGCGAGCTGATGAGCAACTACGGCAAGATCGACGTGCTGTGGTACGACGTGGACTGGCCGCTGGATGCCGCCCATTGGGAATCCGAAAAGATGAACAAGATGGTGTTCGAACTGCAGCCGGATATCATCGTCAACAACCGCAACGGCCTGCCCGGCGACTTCTCCACGCCCGAGCAGGAGATCAGTGCGGCGAAGGGCGGGCGCGCCTGGGAATCGTGCATGACCATGAACGATAGCTGGGGCTATCAGGCCGCCGACGACGCTTGGAAATCGCCCAAACAGATCGTGCGCAACCTGGCTTTGTGCGCGCGGGACGGTGGGAATTACCTGCTCAACATAGGTCCGCGCGCGGATGGTTCCATTCCCGAGGATTCGGTGAGAATTCTGACGGCGGTGGGCCGCTGGATGGAACGTAACGGGCCGGCCATCTATCAGACCGAGCCTTGCCGCGTGCATGCATCCGAATTCGCGGGCTTCACGCGGAAGGGCAATACGCTGTATATGCACGTGCATTTCTGGCCGGGCGAGACCGTCGCACTGGGCGGATTGGTGAACAAGGTGCTATCCGCCAAGCTGTTTGCCACCGGCCAACCGGTGGCATTCGAGCAGGAGCAGTTTCGCGTGCGGTTTAAGGGCTTGCCGAAGAATGCGCCGGACGATCCGGTAACCGTGCTGGCCATCGAGTGCGACTCCGAGCCCGTGCAGGATACCGGCGCCGTGCGGTGGGACCGGCCGCGATTGAAGGCGTAAGTGTGGCGCACGCACTCATGCGTGCCGCATCCCCGCTTCTGGGGACGCCTGCCGACCATTAGCAGCCCGTAGCAGAAGTCACCTCCTGACGGTCGTGGCTCCGTAACGCACTGAATCTACTGAGCCGCGCACGTCAGTAAGCGGTGTTTTGCCACTTCTGCCACGGACTGCTAGCGCGTCCTCGATTGGGCTGATTTGCCTGGAGACAGTTGTGATATTCACGGCCGCTTACTATGACGCCAACCGCATCGAACGCACCATTGAAGCGGCTAGCGTTGAGGATGCTATCGCGTCCTCGGAAGCATTGCGTGCCGCCGAAGGCGGCTATTGGGAGGGCTGCGACGAAGAGTCATTCGGCACGGACGGCGTCGTCGAAGTACTGGACTCGACCGGCAGACGCGCCTACGATTCCGGGCCGGCTTCCATTCGGGCGCTGTTCGACGCGGTAATAGATCGCCGGACTCGCCTCGGACAGTTCGGCAGCCAGAGGAGGCCTCTCGCATGAAATAGCAAATGACGCTAAAAGAAGTCGACGACAACGGACACAGACTATCTGCGCCGTGAAGCCGGCCTCGTGGAAACCGTCGGGTTGCAGAGCGGCAGGAGGACTTCGTGAAAATAACGAGCCGCCGTCAGGCGCGTGGTACCTTACCCTTCCCTCGTCTCTGCATCCAGCACAGCGTCAGTAAAGCCTTGACAGTCGCAGTCGGCAATATCCAGGGTTGTTCCGGCGCCAGTGCGACGTCCGGTTCCGACATCATAAAGATGGCCACGTTGGTGAAGGCCTGGTGCTCAATCAACAGGTCGAAGATGGTATTGAACGGATCTTTGCCCCAAAGCTTGGCAATCTCCGCAATGATTTTCCCCTGTACTGGGATAATCGCCGAGAACATTTTGAACCCCGCGGGATATGCGTAAGTGTCCGCGGTGATGTCCACTCCCGCATCGCGCGCCTGCTGAATATGCGCGACGTTTCCGGCACGCGGCCCCGGTTGGCTTTACCCGCTGCCTTCAGATGTCAGATCTCCACCGGAATATGCGCCTCGCGGCCGGAGAAGCAAGGCATGGGAATCAACTTGGCGAGCTACGTAGGCGCGACGCAGTGCACCGCATGGTGCTGGGCGATGCCGACCACGCGCCGAACGCGGCAGAGTTGGAGCGCACGCGGGCACTGGTACGCGATGCGATGCGCGATGGCGCGGTGGGCGTGTCGAGCGCGCTGCAATACGGGCCGGCTCCGTACGCCAACTACCGAAGAGCTGATCGCGTTGGCCGCGGCGGCCTCCAAATCCGGCGGCATCTACGCGACACACATGCGCAGCGAAGGCGACGCCATCGTCCCGGCGCTGGATGAAGCCATCCGGATCGGCCCGACCGGCGGACTTTCCGCGAATACTTCGCGCACCCGTATATCGTAATGCTCGTACTGCACATGATCGGCCTTCAGCAGGTCGTCGTTGACCGGCGCGACGGACGATCCTTCGCCAGTGATTTCCGTAGTAATGCCCTGGTAGATTCTTCGACGGCAGATGCGGATTTACCAGAATGGTCGGCTCGGATTGCCCCAACATGTCGATGAATCCCGGCGCCACCACCATGCCATGCGCGTCGATCGTGGGCTTCGCGGGCGCGCCCGCCAGATTGCCGATGGCGGCGATCCTCCCCTGCCGAACGCCGATGTCCCCGGAGTACCACGGCGAACCGGTTCCGTCGATGATCCGGCGGTGTTGCGGCAGCGCTTAGCGAGTGTATCGCCTGTCCCACGGCGTTAGAATGAAGTGCTGTGCATCGTTTCGCCCTCCACAATGAAGAAATCCGGGATGCCTCCGACAAGCTGCTCGCGCCAGGACAGGTAGGCCTGCTCTCCGGCTGGGGAGTTTTCAGCACCATCCGCGTGGTTGGCGGCGTGCTCTTTGCCTTCGAGCGCCATTGGGCCCGCATGCACAAGGATGCCGCCGCGTTGCGCGTACCGCTCCCGCCCGACCCGGAACTAGTCCGCCGCAAGCTGCTGGAACTGGTGGACGCCAACCACGCGTTCGACGCCACACTGCGCGTCGTGGTCGTCCGCAATACCGGCGGCATGTGGGAGGGTCCTGGCACCGGCCGCGCCAGCGACCTGATCGCGCTCACCTCCGCCACCAAGGAATGGGGCAACGGCGTGCGGCTCTGCTACACGCCCCATGCCCGCTATGCGGCAGGCGAGTTCGCCGGCGCCAAGATCCTCTCGTGGGCCATGAACCTGACTTGGCTCGAAGCGGCGCAGTCCCGCGGCTTCGACGAAACCATCCTCCTGAATGAACGCGGCGAGGTCGCCGAGTGTACTTCGGCGAATATCTTCGCCGCCGAAGGAAACCGCGTGTGGACCCCGCCGCTCAGTTCCGGATGCCTGCCCGGCGTCACCCGCGAACTGTTGCTGCATGAAATCCGCGTGCCGGGATACGTGGTTGAAGAGAAGGCGCTGACGCCCGCCGATCTGGAGCGCGCCGCGGAAGTCTTCATCACTTCCACTACCCGAAGTCTGCTGCCCGTGACCGAAATAGAATTCGAAATCGACGCCCGCGCGATACCGCAATCCGGCGGGGCCTGCGCCGCCCTGCGCAACGCGTTCGCCGCGTATGTCGATGCGTACGTGGACGCGCACGCCGCCGATTCTAAGGAAGCGCCGGCCGCGCAATTATGACGGTCAGTTGCCCGGACTGCGGTAGCCGTTACCTGCGGATTAGCCGCCTCCGCTCTATGCGGGAAAAGCTGCGCGATGTGGTGGGCATTTCCCCGCTGCGCTGCGGCGATTGTGGAGCCCGGTTCGTGGCCCGCACCTGGGACCTTGCGGTCTTCACGCACAGCCGCTGTCCAAAGTGCTTGCGCATGGACCTCAACGTCTGGACCGAACAGCAGTATTGGCCCGGCGCTTTTATGAAATTGATGATCAAACTCGGAGCGCATCCCTGGCGCTGCGAATACTGCCGCCACAATTTCGTGGATTTCAGGCCGCGCCTGGAGATCTTCAGCTTCAATCGCTGGCGCGAAAGAGGGCGGACTTGAGCTTGGTGGGCAAGAAAATTGGTTCCAAGTGATCCGAAGCTCAGCCTGACCCGACGCCGGCATGCACGGCTCAGAGCTTTGCAGCCGGATGACCGGCGATAACCCCTCGGCTCCCCGCCGCTCCTTTTGAGAGCTGCGGATTGACGCCGCGGAGGTCGCCTGCGTGCGCTCCGACTGGAACCGGCATCTCGCGACGGCCTTTCGCTCCCCCATAACGACCGCCTGTTTCCAGACCGCCACTGCGGGATCGAAGTTCCCGGCCTGCCGCTTCGATGCGTTGCTGAACTTTCGCCGGAACCGTTCGGTTTGCGGCTCCTTCGCTCTCTCCGGTTAGCCCCGGTTCGGGCGAGATCGCCACCGCAAACCCGTTTCCCAACTCCAGTTCCGCGATCTCGATTAGCCTCCGGATCCCCACTCCCCTTCAGGGCCTTTTGTGCCCCTCCGGATCAAGGTTTCAACCCAGTCACTGATCGAGAGGCTCACCTCACGTATGCGTCCGATTGCCCTTCGCTCCCCGCCGCTTGCTCTATTGGAATAGTTTAGGCTGCGGATCAACGTTCCAGGCTCGCCTCGTTTCCGTTCGGCTCACTGTTCCTCGAACCTCTTGGAACCAAGTGCTATGTTGCATCCAAACACCGATTACAGTCAAATGAATTTCGCGGTTGCACGCCGGTTTTCCTCAAGATTGTTGGCGCGTATTTTGTTACAGTTGCGAGACACTCGCTTTGGATTGTTTGTGGATAAAACACGCAGGGCGTCATCTGTTGTATCGCTAGTGTGGTCGTTGCGGGGATATGGTGATTGACTTCTCCTTATGGATGTTGCGTCGACGTGCAATAGAGGCCATCGATTGTCTTCTTGCAGTGCCAGGACGGCCCGGAACCCTTAAACTGGGCGGCAAACGTTTTTGAGTCCAAGTACTGCATTTGGTGTTCTGCCCACATCACGTGGCGCGCTGGGCTGTCTGCCTCCGCCGCGTCGCCACTCTTGTACGTTTCAGCCTCAGCCCACAGCTCGCGGGCAATGCGCCCGCATACCATGAAGCTCTGGGGCGCGCCCTTTGGCGTCTCGCAATCCTTGGTTTCCCCGACATCCCAACTTGTCGGGCGCAACTCCTTGAGGTCCCCATCCTCTACCGCAACCGAAATCATGCGCCGATCCGTCCGGCCCAGGCACGCCCGGAGCAGCAGGAATAACAGAAACGGAGCAGTGCGCCATCGTCGCCTCGTCTTGCGGCTACTTAGGTTTTGAGTTCCTCTGCTTCCCCACTGAATCCCAAGATCCGCTCGTCTATCCAGTGTGCGTCTGAACGCCGAATGCTATCGGCAAGGGGAGCGAGGTACGTCGCGAAGAACTCACTGTTCTTTCGGATCATCTCAGGGTTCGCATAAAACAACCGGCGCAGCGCCAAGGCCGCATCGGTGAAGTGCACTGGATGTTTTGCGTGCAGTATGGCAAGTTTAAGCCCGTCCAGTTCACGGAGCAAGTTTCGAATTTCTCGCGGCGTTGCTCTTCGATTTGCAGCCTCACTTGGCGAGATGTGGCCCAGATTGAGCACGCGCCGCCGATTCCCGCTCCTATCAAGGCCGCCAAAAGGCTGGAATCAGAACACCAGGATCGGCCCAAGGTTCTGGCGCCATATAGTCACCCTTCCGTACGGCGTCCAATGGTAGCATGGAGGCGTCCCCGGCCAGACTCGAACTGGCGATCCTCCACTTCGAGTTGGGCGCCTATCCGACAAACGCATTCTCAAGAAAGGGTGGGGCAGCCTCTGGCACCCCTACTGCCTGTGGCTCGAATCTCATCTCCCCGTAATGACCACACTACCGTTGTATCCAACCCACGCTGGAGTGCTAAACTGGCTTTATGATCCGGCGGCAGATCGATCTTGACGAAGAGAGCGACCGCATCCTGTCGGGACTCGCTCAGGATTATCACGGCGACATGGGTGGGGCCCTAGCCGACCTTTTGCAGGCCCACCAAAGCGTCGAAGCCTTCG
Source organism: Bryobacteraceae bacterium (assembly GCA_035602155.1). Lineage (GTDB taxonomy): Bacteria > Acidobacteriota > Terriglobia > Bryobacterales > Bryobacteraceae > Bog-159. The sequence goes on from DATNMW010000360.1 coordinate 18,419, forward strand.
TGGAAGAATGTGAAGAGGCCCATCGGGATTCGTTATTCGCTCAGAAGCAGCGTGCCGAGCGCGGTTTCCGCGAGGGGCGCTTCACAACTTGGGACGAGGTCAAGCGGCGCAACGGTCTGTGACCGTCCTGTTTGCCGACGGAGTTTCCCGAAGTGTTTGCGGAGCTTCCGCGAGAAGTGCAGAGGCGCGCCCCGCATTCGATTGAACTCATCTCCGCATTCCCACGAATGTATCCGGTTCGACGTCGAGGCCTGATGCGAAAATACCGCTACTTCGTCGTGGGCCGTTTTTTCTTCTACTATGCGGTCGCCGAGACCGAGATTCGCATAACCGCGATTATTCCGGCAGCGATGCGGCTCGCATAGCGCGCCAGCCGCCGCGATGAGCCGATAAGCGGTCGGCGACAGGCACTATAATGGTCGTTCCTATAGGAGACCGCCACACATGCCCAAGCACGAGCGGACGCGCATAACCCGCCGCGGCCTTCTCAAAACATCCGCCGCCCTGTTGGGTGGCGCCGTGTTCGGAACGCGCGCCAAAGCCGCCCCCGACCCGCCCTTTCAAAACGTCAACACCAATTCCAGCCCGTCCTCTTTGAAGATTACCGACCTGCGCGTAGCCACCGTGCGCAAGCCCGGACCCAGCCCATGCACCATTATCCGCCTCGATACCAACCAGGGCGTCTACGGACTGGGCGAGGTTCGCGATGGCGCCAGCCCCACCTACGCGCTGTTCCTGAAGAGCCGCGTAGTGGGCGAAAATCCGCTCCGCATCACCTACATCTTCGAGAAGATCAAACAGTTCGGCGGCCACGCCCGGCAGGCGGGCGGAGTGGTGGCTATCGAAGAGGCGCTCTGGGATATCGCCGGCAAGGTCTATGGCGTGCCCATCTACCAAATGTTGGGCGGCAAATTCCGCGACAAGATTCGCATCTACGCCGATACCGAGGAATCGCCGGATGTCACTGAGTACGCCAAGCGCCTAAAGATCCGCAAGGAAGAGATGGGCCTCACGTGGCTGAAGATGGACCTGGGCATCAACATGGTCGCCAACATTCCTGGCACGGTGACCATGCCCTCCGGCGAGACCCCTTGGGAGCGGAGTCAGTTGCCCCATCCGTTCACCGCCGCCGAGGTGACCGACAAAGGTATCGAGAAGCTCTGCGAATATGTAGCGGCGGCGCGCGAGGCCGTGGGCATGGAGATCCCGCTATCCATGGATCATCTGGGTCACATTGGCGTGCATTCCATCATCCGGCTGGGAAAGGCATACGAGAAATACAACCTCTCCTGGATGGAGGACGTGATTCCCTGGCAGTACACCGACTTGTTACAGCGCATCACGATGGAAAGCCCCACCCCCATCCTCACCGGCGAAGACATCTACCTGAAGGAACCATTCATCAATCTGTGCGAGAAGCACGCGGTCAGCAAGATTCATCCGGATATCTCCACGTCGGGCGGCATCTTGGAAACCCATAAGATCGGCGACGCTGCCATGGAATACGGCGTGCCCATGGCCATGCATTATGCCGGCCTGCCGATCGGCGCGCTGGCCAGCGTACATTGCGCCGCGGCCACCGAGAATTTCCTGGCCTGCGAGAATCACTCGCTGGATGTGCCCTGGTGGCAGGATCTTGTCGAAGGCATTGAAAAGCCCATCATTAACAAGGGCTTCATCACTGTCCCCGACAAACCGGGCCTCGGCATCACACTCAACGAGGACGTTGTGCGCCAGCACCTCGCGCCGGATTCGGGATACTTCGAGCCGACGCCCATGTGGGACAAAGAACACTCCTGGGACCGGCTCTGGAGCATGGCGCCTTTGACTCTCCGCAATGCGTAGGCCAGCACCCAGCACCCTGCACCTGGCACCCGTCTTATCTGTGTGCATCTGCGTCCATCTGTGGTTAATTCCGAGTTTGGCGGCGGATACCCGGCAGATCTTCGAGCGCGGTCAGCACGCGATGGATGCCGGCGATCTCGCCGCGGCCGAAAAAGACTTCCGCACGGTGCTGGCGGCCGAGCCGGACAATGTGGGCGCGCACGGCAATCTGGCGGTCGTATACATGCGCCGCAAGGAGTGGCCGGCGGCCCTGTCGGAGCTGCATGCCGCCGAGCGGCTGGCGCCCAAAATGCCCGGTATCCGGCTGAATATCGGGCTGGCCTATTATCGCCAAGCCGATTACCAGCGCGCTATTCAGCCCTTTGAATCGGTGGTGCGCGATCAGCCCGGCTCCACCCAGGCGCGCTATTTGTTGGGTCTTTGCTATTTCTTCAAGGAACGCTATGCGGAAGCTGCCCAAACACTCGAACCGCTGTGGCCGCGCGAGTCCGAAAATCTGAATTACCTCTACGTGGTGTCCATCGCCGCCAACAAGGCCGGCCTCACGGATCTCGACCGGCGCGCCGCCACTCGCCTGATCGAAGTCGGCCATGACTCGGCGGAGTTCCACTTGATCGTCGGCAAAGCCCACGTTAGCGCCAGAATGTACGACCGCGCCATGGAAGAGTTCCAGCAAGCCGCGCGCCTCGATCCGAACCTGCCTCTGGTGCATTACTTCCTGGGAACCGAATACCGGCGGCAGAACGATTTCGAACGCGCCCGGCAGGAGTTCATGAAGGATATCGCCATCGCGCCGGACGTGGCTTACGATTACGACGAGCTTGGCGCCGTCTGTTATGCCCTCGATCGGATTCCGGAGGCCGAGCGCTATCTCAAAGAGGCGCTACGCCTCGATCCCGGACTCGGTACGTCCGATTATGGCCTGGCGAAGATTTATAAACAGCAGGCCAAGTACGCTGCGGCGCTCGATGCCTTGCGCGCCGCCGGCGCAATCGACCCGCAAAGCGCCAGCGTATACTATCTGCGCGGCCAGATTCTCACCGCCATGGGCCGCCGCCCGGAAGCCAAGTTACAATTCGATGAAGCCGCGCGCCTGAGACAAGCCACCCGCGACGAGCTAGAGCGCAAAATCAGCGGCCAGCATCCCTTAGACCCCCAATTGGCGCGCCAAGACCGCTAGCGCCAGTACCGACCCCCTAGACGTACCAGCCCGTTAGCCAGGGCGATTACCGTACCCCTTGATCCGGCGACCGAAAAAGCGGATAATGCATTGGACATCCTTGTATCTTTAGTGTGAGGCCCCTGTTGCGGGCGTGGAGACTAACCATGAAGAGATCACGAATCAGTCGTAGATCCGCGGCCAGTGGCCTGGTTCGCTTGTTGCTATGCGCGTTGGCTTTGTTCTCCGTCTCGCTCCCGTTGCAGGCAGTCACAAATGTCACGCTGAATTCAGTGACTTCGCCCACCGCGGCCGATACGAATGTAACCGGTGTCACGGTCATCGGACATGGCTTCCCGAGCGGAACCATCCCGCCCGCTAATGTTACCGTGTCACTGAACCCGACTACGTCCGGCGGCGGGCCTTCTGGTACCACCATGGCCTCGGAAGTAACGGTCGAGTCGGGCACCACGGAATATGTCACTTTTAAGGTGCCCGCGTCCGTCACGGTTTCAGCCGCGACATCTTACCAGGTTTCCATTTCCGGCGCCACCTCCACCGGCAACGCATTCCAGAGCGTCAACAGCTCCACACTGATTGTCAACGCTCCCGTGGCGATCACCACCAGTTCACCCCTTGCGACGGGAGTGGTGTCCGACAACTACTCCCAGACCTTGACCGCTACCGGCGGCAGCGGGACCTACACTTGGGCGTTGACTGCGGGGACGTTGCCTGCCGGCGTCACGTTGAACACGTCCACCGGCGTTCTCAGCGGCACGCCCACCGCGCCAGGCGCCTCGCACTTCGAAATTAAGGTCACTGACAGCCTGCATATGCCCGCCTCCGTGGAATTCGCGTTGACCGTGAACCACGCGCTTGTGATCACCACCACCTCGCCCTTGCCTGCGGGCGCCGTCGCCTCAAACTATTCGCAGACGTTGACCGCCAGCGGAGGCCTCGGGACTTACGCCTGGTCCGTGATCGCGGGGACCTTGCCGGGCGGTCTCTCGTTGAATTCGGCCACCGGGGTTATCAGCGGCCAACCGGCTGGCACGGGAACATCGCAGTTCGAAGTCAAGGTTACCGACGGTAATCAGGATACGGCCGTCAAGGTGCTCTCCCTGACCGTCAATCCGGCGATTGTCATAACTACCGCCTCACCCCTGCCGACGGGTACGGTGGGCGTGAACTATTCGCAAGGCTTGACGGCTACCGGCGGCAGCGGCACCTACACCTGGTCCGTAGGCGCGGGATCATTGCCCGGCGGTCTCTCGTTAAATGCAACCACGGGGCTGATCAGCGGCCAGCCTACTGGCGCCATCGCCGCTAACTTTACGATTGTGGCGACAGACGGTAACCACGCCACGGGGTCCAAGCAATTCGCCTTGACCGTCAATGCGGCGATCGTTATTACCACCAGTTCGCCGCTGCCGCAAGGCACGGTGGGAACAAACTATTCGCAGACCTTGGCGGCTACCGGCGGCAGCGGCACTTACACCTGGTCGGTGAGCGTGGGGTCGTTGCCCGGCGGCCTCGCGTTGAATGCAACCACAGGAATCATCAGCGGCCAGCCTACTACGGCTATTGCCGGCAGCTTCACCATCCAATTAACTGACACTAACCAAGCCACGGCGACCAAACAGTTTGCCCTGACCGTCAACCCGGCAATCGTCATCACCACCAGTTCACCGTTGCCGCAGGGCACGGTGGGCACGAACTACTCGCAGACCTTGGCCGCGACGGGCGGCAGCGGGACCTACACTTGGTCGGTGAGCGTCGGGTCCTTGCCCGGCGGTCTCTCGTTGAATGCAACCACGGGGGCGATCACCGGCCAGCCTAACACGGCCATCGCCGGGAATTTCACGA
>DATNMW010000361.1:0-8087 GCA_035602155.1 Bryobacteraceae bacterium
CGCAAGACCGAGAAGTAGACCACCATCAGCGTTGCCAGACTGAGCGGCTTTGCGAAACCAGCGGGCAGCTTCGGCGTAGTCTTGGGCCACACCTTTGCCTGCTTGGTACGCAACGCCGAGAACGCACTGCGCTGGATCATATCCAGCATCAGCGGCCTTGCGAAACCAACGGGCAGCCTCGGCGTAACTTTGGGTCACGCCTTTGCCTTCTTGGTACGCAAGGCCGAGTTGTAGTTGAGCATCAGCGTTGCCAGCCTCAGCGCCTTCGCGAAGCTTTGTGATTGAGGTTTCCCGGGAAACAGCCTGGGCATTGGAGATTTGAGCGGCCGGGCCAATCAGCACGGTGGCAAGAAAGAGTCGGATGAACGTTTTACTGAATCTGCTCATATAGTCGATTGAGCCTCTACGTAGCCTGGGTGCAATTCTGCTCGGCGCTGGTGCCAGGTCGGCTCAAAGCAGTGGCGCCTCAGTTCCAATAATTGCGATCCAAACTGCGATACTGCACCGCCTCGGCCACATGCTTCGCCGAGATAGTCTTGGATTCGCCCACATCGGCGATGGTGCGCGCCAGTTTCAGAATGCGGTCGTGCGCGCGAGCCGAGAGTCCCATGCGGCGCACGGCCATTTCGAGGGTGCGCTCGCCGGCTTCGTCCAGATTGCATAGCTTGCGAATGTGGCGCGCGGGCATCTGGGCGTTATAGAAGCCGCGGGCCCGCTGGATGGCGCGGGTGCGTTCCACCACCGCCCGAATGTCCGCGGAAGACTCGCTGGTGTCGGTGGCGCGCATCTCCTTATACGGCACCGCGGGGACTTCGAGGTGGATATCGATGCGGTCGAGCAGCGGCCCGCTGATCTTGCCCAAGTAGCGCTGGATCATGCCGGGCGTGCAGCGGCACTCGCGTGTGGTGTCGCCATAGAAGCCGCACTGGCATGGGTTCATGGCGGCCACCAGCATGAAGCTGGCGGGGAAACACAGGGTCATATTGGAGCGGGCGATGGTGACCGATCCGTCTTCGAGCGGCTGCCGCAGTATCTCCAGCACGTCGCGCGGGAATTCGGGGAATTCATCGAGAAAAAGCAGGCCGTTGTGGGCCAGGCTGACTTCACCCGGACGCGCCATGCCGGAACCGCCGCCGATCAGGCCGGCGTCCGAGATGGTGTGGTGCGGCGTGCGGAAGGGGCGTTCGCGCAGCAGACCCGCGCCGCCGGCGAGCAAGCCGGCCACGCTGTGTACCTTGGTCGTTTCGATGGATTCGGCGAACGTCAACGGAGGCAGGATGCCCGCCAGCCGCTTGGCGAGCATGGTTTTGCCGGAGCCGGGCGGCCCGATCATCAGCACGTTGTGTCCGCCGCACGCGGCGACTTCGAGCGCGCGCTTGGCGCTGGCCTGTCCGCGCACATCGCGGAAGTCCGGCGCGCCGGATTCCGGCCCGGAAGCTTGGATCGCGGGAATCGCCGGCGGGAATTCCTCCGGGTGCGCGACGAGTTTCACGACCTCGGCCAGATGCCGCACGCCAAACACGCGCACGCCTTCCACCACCGCTGCTTCGGCCGCATTCTCCAACGGCAGCACCAGGTTGGCGATGCCGTGAGCGCGCGCCCCAACAGCCACCGACAACGCGCCGCGTACGGGCCGTATGCCGCCATCGAGCGACAATTCGCCGAGCAGAATATGATTGTCGAGCGCCGGAACCGTGCCCATCGCGCCCAGTATCCCCATGGCCATGGGCAGATCGAATCCGGCGCCTTCCTTGCGCACGTTGGCCGGCGCCAGGTTGATGGTGACGGCCTTATTCGGATAGCCGAAGCCGGAATTGATGAGCGCGGATTTGATGCGCTCGCGGCTCTCCCGCACGGCCGTATCCGGCATGCCGACCATGACGAAGTCGCGCGCCGAGCCGGACGCATACATGTCGACTTCGACGTCGATCAAGTGCGCGTCGATGCCATAGACGGCGGCGCTGCGGGTTTTGAACAATGCCATCGGTTGAGCTTCCGGTTGCGTGCGGCAACCGCGTTATACTGGGAAAGGCTTTCGCGCAACCGGCCGGAGTGGCGGAACTGGCAGACGCACGGGACTCAAAATCCCGCATCCTTCACTGGGTATGAGGGTTCGACCCCCTCCTCCGGCACCAATCATTTGGCCGCATGACGCTCGACGAAATCCGCTCTCGTTACCGCGATCAAATCATGGCCGCCGCCGCGAAGCGTGGCGCGCGCAACGTCCGTATTTTTGGCTCAGTTGCCCGCGGCGATCAGCGTTACGACTCGGATATCGATTTCCTAGTCGATTTCGAACCGGGCCGGTCGCTGCTGGATCTCACGGGCCTATGGCTCGACCTCGAGAGTGTCCTCGGGTGCAAGGTCGACGTGGTTTCCAGCCGTGGGCTTAAACCCCGCATGGCCTCTGAAGTGACCCGCGATGCGGTCTCCTTATGAGGGCGGACCGCCTCCGTCTCCTCGACGCCTCGGAACAAACCGAAATGATCTGCAGGTTCTCAGAACCGGGCCGCGAAGCATTTTTCAGCGACGCCCTGGTGCAGAGCGCTCTCTTGCACCGTTTAGCTCTGCTCGGGGAGGCCTGCCGTGGTGTGTCGGATGAGCTTCGAGAAGCGCATTCCGAGATCCCCTGGGCGCAGATCGTCGCATTCCGCAACGTTGTAAGCCACGAGTACTTCGGCGTCGATCTCGAACTCGTCTGGTCGATTGTTACAGAACACGTTCCAGCCCTCGGCGCACAACTCAAAGCTATCGCGGATCGTCTGCCCGAGTGACGATCCGAGCGCGCGTCACCCAGGTACTTACACCGCCGCTGCCGCCCCCGCGCCGCGCATGGCGGCGTGCCCGTTCACCGGCGCGCCCGAGAATGCGGCCATCACCTGCGCGTCCACGTCGCTCTTATGACCGGGACTCCCCGCCGCCAGAAGGAAGCGCTGGTTGTGATACCGGAGATCCGTATAGTCCGCAATCAACCCCGTCACAAACGCCTTCCGTAGCTCCACGATGCCATCCCGCAGCGAGTAACTCGCGTGAAACCCCAGGGCTTGTTCGATTTTCCGGAAACTGACGCGGTAGTTGCGGCAGTCGGAGTTATCCGCATGTTCGACGCGGGTCGCCGGGAAAACCTCTGCGATGACTTCGGCCACCTCCGCCAGGGTGTGATTCAATCGCGAATCGCCTACATTGATTACTTGTCCGCCTACCAAACGGGCAGGCGATTCCAATACCCGCGCCACCGCTTCCACCAAGTCTTTTACATGGATGAACGGACGCCATTGCCGGCCATTGTAAATAGTGATGACGCCGTCCTGCGCCGCCTTGGCGGACAACAGATTCACCACCAGATCGAAGCGCGGCCGGTACGAGAGGCCGAAAACCGTGGCGAAGCGCAGAATCGTGGGATGGAAACTGTCGGTGCGGGATTCGAGCAAAGCCCGCTCGGAATCGACCTTGGTGTGGCCATAAAAAGACACGGGACAAACCTGCGACTGCTCGTCCACCTCGTTTTCCGTGGCGCCGTACACGCTGCAACTGGAGGCGAATATCAGGCGGCTGACCCCGTGGCCCTTGGCTATCTCGATGAGCATGCGGGTGGCCGCGTAGTTGATCTCCAGGGCCGATGTGCGGTCCTGTTCGCAGGCCGGATCGCCCACGATGGCCGCTAACTGAACGATGGAATCCACGCCGCGAATGGCCTTCACCACATCCTGGATATTGCGGCAATCGCCGGTCATCAGCTCAAAATTCGCGTTTCGCATGGAGTTGCGGAGGGGTTCGCCGCCGTACATCAGGCTGTCCAGCACGCGCACCGTATAGCCGCTTCCGAGCAGGCGCTCCACCAATAGGGACCCGATATAGCCGGCGCCGCCGACCACCAGCACGCGTTTCGGCTGCGCGGCCCCGATGCTCTCCGGCCTTTGCGAAAAGCGCTTTTCGAAGGCGGTCTTCAACAGGCGCGCGGAACACAGACCGAAGCCTGCCAGCACCACGAACGGGAGAGCCACACTGCGTCCCGAGATCCGCAGCTGGAACAGCAGGAAGTCGGCCGCGAAGAACAGCATCACCGCCAGGGTGACGCCCCGCAGAATCACCCAAGCCTTCTGCTTTCCCACGTAGCCGCGCGAATGTGTATAGAAACCATTGAGCAGGAAGACTGCTGGAAAAATGGGCGAGAGCACCCAAAAGAAAGTCACATAGTAATGGCGGAATCCGGCGATAAGCTGCTGGGCCTCGCCGCCATGTCCGCGGGCGGTACGGTAGGTGACGGAGATCGCCAGCGCCAGCAGCATACTGACGTGTACCGTCAGGAAGTCCGCCAGTACGCGAGGAGCCACTTCTTTCCACTTCAGGTTCCGCCGCAAGCTCAACATGCGCGGGCTCCATGCTGGCGGATCGGCTGTGACAAGCCGCGAATGGCCCCCGCCACTTGCCGTACCGTCTCGGCGGGCAGCGATTCATAGATGGGCAGGCTGAGCACCGATTCGGCGACCGCCTCCGTGGCCGGCAGATGCGGCGTTCTCCATGCCACGAATGGGCGAAACAGCGCCTGCTGGTGCAGCGGCGGATGAAAGTACTTCTTGGTTTCGATATTCTCCTTCAAGAGCGCTCCGGCCAACTCGTCGCGAGTCATTCCAAAAGCTTGCGGGTCGACGCGCACCGAATAGTCCTTGTAACTGGATAGGTGGCCCGGTGGAAGCTGCTGAAACGCTATCCCCGCCGTGCCATCCAGCTCGGAACTATAGAGTGCCGCGATGTGGTTGTGTCTGGCCACCTTGGGCGCAACCAGATCCAGGCCGGCCAGCGCCATGGCCGCGTTGAACTCGGTCATGCGGGCGTTCAGGCCCAGCAGCATGGGATTGTAGGTTCCCAGGTCTCCGTAGTTCCGGCCGGCGCGCAACCTGTGCGCAAGAGTGGCGTCGTTGGTGCAGATCAAGCCGCCCTCGCCCGCTACCAGCAGCTTGGTGGGCGAGAGAGAGAAGATTTCCGCATCGCCAAACTGGCCTACCGGCTGCCCTCTGTAACTGGCGCCGAAGGCATGCGCGGCGTCGAACAGCAATTTCAGGTCGTGCTTCTCGGCGATCCGCTCCAATTCATCCACCGGCGCCGGATTGCCGTAGAGATGTACGGCCAGAATCGCCGAGGTCTGTGGAGTAATCGCTCGTTCCACGGCGCCCGGATCGATATTCCAGGTTTGGGGATCGCAGTCGGCGAAAACGGGAGTCAGTCCGTTCCACAGCGCGGCCTGGCCCGTGGCGAAAAACGTGAAACTGGGCAGGATGATTTCGCCGCGCAAGCCGAGGGATTTCATCACCAGGATGAGGCCGCTGGTACAACTCGACACGGCGACGCATTGACGCACGCCGAGCCGTTCACAGACCGCCGCCTCCAGGCGGGCTACCAAGCCGCCATTGGTGATCAGCCCCTGATGAAAGACCCGCCGGTACTCGGAAAGAATCCGGTCGAGCGGCGGCAGCGTGGGATGGATGAATCGGAAGCGCTCTCTGAACAGAGGCGCGGTTCTGGCTTCGATGGCGGAAGCCGGGGCAAGACTCGGGTGTGCCATAGTGACAACTCTTTAAGTTCAGATTTAGCTTGGCCGGACGATCCGGCAGGGCGTTCCGTACGCGACCACCCTATCGGGGACATCGTCCAATACCGTGGATCCGGCCCCAATGATAGTGTCTTCGCCGATGGAGATCCCTTGAACCACCGTGGCGCCCATGGCGAGAACGCTAAACGCGCCCAGCCGCACATTGCCACCGGTGGCGGCATTAGGCTGGACACAACTGAACGGCTCGAGCACATTGTCGTGATCGACCGAAGCATTGGTATTGACGTAACAAAAGTCCCCGATGCGCGTGCCTGGGTTTACCGTGACGCCGGCCATGATCACGATACCCTTGCCCATCTCCACGTCGCGGGCGATGCGGGCGGAAGGGTGTACCACGTTTACAAGAGTCAACGCCGGAGCGGCCGACGCCACGCGTAGCGCGACCTGGTGGCGAAGGCGGTTGTCGCCGATGGCGATGATCGCAGCGCCCACGCCATGCTTCGCCATCAGGTCCGGCAGACAGCCTTCGCAACCAAGCACTGCATAACCCATGACTTCTGTGCCGGCACTCTTGTAAGTGTCGATCAGCCCGGAGATGCGCCAGAGCGACTGCCGCTCGACGATGTCGATGACCACCTTGGCATGGCCGGAAGCGCCAATCACGAAGATGCCCTCAACGCTCATGCGCGCTCCCCATGAATTCGGGCATGGTGGAGTGCCCCGGCTGGGTGATTCCCCGACGGCGGGCGATCGCAAGGAGCGTCAAGCCGGCGATCCGGAGGTCCAGCCATAGGCTCCTGTGATCGACATACCAGATATCCCGGTCGAACTTTTCTTCCCATGAGATTGCGTTGCGGCCATGCACCTGCGCCCAGCCCGTGATGCCGGGCCGCACTTCATGCCGGCGCTGCTGGCGGGCACTGTAGCGCGGCAAGTATTCGGACATCAGCGGCCGCGGGCCGACGAAGCTCATTTCGCCGCGGAGCACATTCCACAATTGCGGCAACTCGTCGAGGCTGGTCTTTCGGAGGAACCTGCCGATCGGAGTCAGCCTTCGGGAGTCGGGCAGCAGCCGTCCATCGGGCCCGGTTTGCGACGACATTGTCCGGAACTTATAGAGCGTAAAAATCCGCGCCCGATAGCCTAGTCTGCGATGACGGAAAATCACCGGCGCACCTATGGCACAAAATATGACGACAGAAATAGCAGCCATTACGGGTAACAGGACCAAGCCGGCAAAAACTGCTAGAACGAACTCGGCCATGCGGCGAACAGCATCACTCAATTGCACGTTCACTCTTGAGGCGTGTGCCTTCCCATGGGCGTCTGCCCTCCCACGGCTGCTTCCAAAATGGCCAGCCGGCATAGAGCCGGTCGGACGGTTTGCGCCACACGCCTACCCAATCGAGCAAAGCGTCCACGGGGATGTTCACCGGAAGCATGACGATTGCTATTCGCAGGTCCATAAATTGGCGGTACCGTGCTTGCGCTTTGCGGGTCAACTCGGGGCTCTTGCGGGTGGCCTCGCCCCACGGATCTTCGAGCAGGATGCCGTTGCCCGGGCCTACGCCCCTAAAAAGCTGCGCGGCCTCCACGTCCGAGAGCATGGCCAAGTGAGCCGAAACATTGAACACTACCCTGCTCCCGAGTGACTCGCCGAGCAGCCGGATCTCGTGAATGTTGGCGCAGTAGGCCTCCCATGGCTGCTTACCACCCGTGCTGCCGTGAGAGGCGGCGTTATCCACGAACCTTATGGGAGCGCCGCACTGCTGCCATAACCGGCGGATGCCATCCTGGAGCGCCCGCCGCGTTCGTCTATCGGTAACATCGACGATCTTGCGCTCCGGATCGCCGGGCCAGGAGTCTGCAGCCGCGAAGCCCTTAGGCATCCACTCAACGGGAACTCTGTCATAAGGCCAGAGCTTGATGCCGGCTAGCGGCTCCACGGTGGTCCCGGAGGTGTATGTGCCGGCAGTCATTCCCTTGGATCCGAGCAACTGCTGGATGCCGCCACGCTCCCGCTCCGCCGCTTTCAAATCGGGCTGATTGGGAACCGACAAATCGAGGACAAGCTCGCCCGATTGGAACCAATCGGGATGATTCCGGACATAGTTTGCAATGTCATGGTTGACATTCACCAGCACGATTCCGTTTTGTTGCGCATCGGGCCACTCGAAAGCGTCCTTTCCGGACTTGGAGGAAGCCAGGAGCGGGACCAGGAGAAGCGCGCGTTTGAGGTTGCAGGGCATCGGCAGGTCACCCAGGATAGCAACCGGCGAGCACCCGGTCCGCCAGGAAGGCCCGCGAATCGAATTCCGCGGGCGGCGGCTGGGTTCGGTCGAGAATGTGGCAATATGCTTGGTAAACCTCCCGGGCGGTTCTGCGGACATCGAACATTTCCCCAACCAGTTCACCGCCCAGCCGGGCCATGGCGCGATACCGCCCGGGGTCGGCCATCACTTGCAGTATCGCATCCGCGAGCGCTTTCGGATTTCCGATGGGAACCAGTGTGCCTGTAAGTCCATCCATCACCACT